>JAOUPX010000108.1 GCA_029879645.1 Nitrospinota bacterium | reverse complement strand
TCTGCACGTTGCCTCCCAGAGCGGTCACGCCGAGCACCCGGCCGCCGCTGGTGACAATCTCGTCTCCCGCCTGTTTTGTTCCGGCATGAAACACCGTGACCCCTGGTAACGAGTTGGCCTGATCGAGGCCGCGGATCGGCCGGCCTTTTTCATAAGAACCGGGATAACCCTCCGACGCCATCACCACACACACCGCCGCCTCCTTCTTCCACTCCAGCGAACACGAATCCAGGGTACCGTCGGCGCAGGCTTCCATGATGGGCACAATGTCGCTCTGCATCCGCATCATCAGCGGTTGCGTTTCCGGGTCGCCAAACCGCGCGTTGAACTCCAGAGTCTTCGGACCGTTCGGGGTGATCATCAATCCCGCATACAACACACCCTTATATGGAATGCCATCCGCACGCATGCCGTTGACGGAGGGAACCATGATCTGGTCGATCACCTGTTGTTTGAGTTCAGGAGTGAAAATAGGAGCGGGGGAATAAGCCCCCATGCCGCCGGTGTTGGGTCCGGTATCGCCGTCGAACGCGGCTTTGTGATCCTGCGCGGCTTCCATGGGAAGTACGGTGGTGCCGTCGGTGAACGCCAACAGAGATACTTCCTGGCCTTCCAGTCGTTCCTCGATGATGATGCGGCTCCCCGACTCGCCGAAAATTTTATCGTTCATGATCTGATTGATGGCATCCGCCGCTTCTGCCTCGTCGGCGCACACAAAAACGCCCTTGCCCGCCGCCAGGCCGTCTGCCTTTACCACCTGAGGTCCCTTGCCCTTCAGATAAGCGCGCGCCTCATCCGCATCGTCGAACGCGGCATAGGCAGCTGTAGGAATATTGTACTTCCGCATCAAGTCCTTGGAAAAAGCTTTACTGCCTTCGATCTGGGCGGCTTTCGCGGAAGGACCGAACACTTTCAATCCCTTCTCCTGAAACCGGTCGGTGAGGCCAAGAACCAGAGGCTGTTCCGGACCGACCACTGTCAGGCCGATGGAATTCTCAAGGGCAAATCGCAGGAGCGCATCGAGGTCATCCGCCTGGATATCTATATTGGTGGCGATCGAGGTGGTCCCGGGATTGCCCGGCGCGCAGAACAGTTCGGTCACTTTCGGACTTTGAGCAATTTTCCAGGCAAGGGCGTGTTCGCGTCCCCCGCCACCGATAATGAGAATTTTCATAAAACTTTCCGAATTGAAAGGTTCATCCATTCGACAAGAAATGATGAATGTATATAAAACCGGAGCCGGACACAAGCGCAAACCGGTTGATTTTCCCAACTCAACTGTGGATAGAACACCGTGGGGCTTAACCCGCAGGAAATATTTCTGAAATTTTTAATCCCTTCCTTTACAATAAATTATACTAGCAAGACGGGAGCCTGGGAGGGGTTCACCTCTATCTTCGCCCAACTCCTGATCGACGATAAGTGATGGTTGTCAATTTTATCCGCGGAAGGATCGAGCATGAGAATAATTAATATAAAAATCCGAGCGCTGATTATCGGAATTTCTTTTTTGTTGATATCAGGAGCCGACAAAGCAACAGCCGAGGCATCGGGCATTACTGAGGGGCTGAAGGCCACCATCGATCAGGTGATCAGCGTGGTGACGAACCCGCAATATAAAAACGACCGCTCCACACGCCGCGATAAAATGAAGAGCCTTATCTTCCCTAAATTCAACTTTCTGGAAATGGGCAAGCGGTCCCTGGGGCAAAAAAGCTGGCAGGAAAGAACTCCTGAAGAGCGCAAAGCATTTGTCGATCTGTTTGGCAGGCTGTTGGAAAATTCCTATGCCAATAAACTCGAAAGTTATTCCGATGAAAAAATCAATTACGTGGATGAAATTGTTAAAGGCCAGTACGCCATGGTCAAAACAGAGGTGGTGCGCAAAAACGATACCATCAACGTTGATTACAAGTTAATCAAAAACGATCAGTGGCTGGTGTACGATATCGTGGTCGAAGGCGTCAGCCTGATCAAAAACTACCGGTCCCAGTTCGGCAAAATCATTCATAATGATTCCTTTGACGCGTTAATGAAGAAATTAAATACCAAAATAGAAAAACTTGAAATCGGCGATGAAGAACAAGCTGACGATAAAGACAAAATCTGACATTCTCCCATCTAAACATTGAGCAAACATGATCCGAAGCTCGGCTCCGACGCGAATCGATCTGGCCGGCGGCACGCTGGACCTGTGGCCGCTTCATTTATTTTTTGATAATCCGCCGACTTTGAACGCGGCCATAAATTTATACGCCTCGGTGGAGCTGACTCCCCGGCGGGACAAAACCATTATTCTTGAATCCCGCGACCTCGGCCAGCAGGCGAAGTTTCGCAACCTCGCCGCGCTTCCCGAAAAACATCCATTGATCCTGCTCATCAAGCTGATCCGGTTTTATCAGCCGAAAATCGGCCTGCATCTGGTCGCTCATTGCCAGGCTCCGGCGGGTTCCGGAATCGGCGGGTCCTCCGCTCTCAACATCGCCCTGAACGGTGCCCTCAACCGTTTCACCAACCGCCGTTACAACCGGGAGCAGATGATCGAGATCGCCAAGAATATCGAAACCCAGGTGATTGATGTGCCTGCCGGCACCCAGGATTATTATTCCGCCATGTACGGTGGTGTCCAGTCCATACAGCCGGGAATGGTGAAGATCGAGCCGCGGCACCTGCCACTCAACCTTAAAGACCTTAACTCAAAGTTTGTCTTGTGCTACACGGGCCAGCCACATCACTCAGGAATCAACAACTGGTCGGTGTACAAGAAAACAATCGATGGCAATGCGAAAACAGTGAAAAGTTTGTCTCGAATTGCCGAGGTTGCACGCCAAATGGAAAAACAATTGGCCCGGGGCAGACTCACCCGGTTTGAGCACTGGTTCAACGAGGAATGGAAAGCCCGCAAGGCGCTCGCACCCGGCATCAGTACCGCCAAAATGGACCGCATGATTCAAGCGGCCAAAAATAAGGGCGCTCTGTCCGCCAAGGTATGCGGCGCGGGCGGCGGCGGTTGTGTTGCCTTTTTTGTTCCCCCTGATAAACGGGAATCCGTTATCCAGGCCCTTCAAGCTCACGGCGGCAACGTATTGAAATTCAAGTTTGTTTCGCGCGGATTGCGGGTCGGCCATTCCTGATCATTTCCTTCATTACAGGTTATTATTCGATCCTTTAGGTTTGGGCTGGGGTATAATCAAGCCATACGCAGGGATGTGGAAATTCCCTGTTGCTCACATATTCCATCCCGGTGTCATGAAAAGATTCTGGAATAAAAAGATGGTCATGCTGGCGACCGGCTTTGCACTGCTGGTGGGAATGCCGTTTTTGATCATCAGCGAAAAACCTTTACCGATGCTGACGGACAACACCCTCAACCCCTACCCGGAGCCGAAGGACATCGCGGCGTCTTACATCCAAAAAGCTTCGGAAAATTATTTTTACCGGGAGTTTTCCCAGGCCTCGGAGAATTACCACAAAGCCATAGCCATTTACGAAGAGCGCAAGGATATTCATCGCGTCGCCACCACTTACAATTCGCTGGCCGACCTTTATGTCTGGGCGAGTGAACCGGAAGAAGCCGAAAAAAATTATCTGCTCGCCGCTCAGTACCATTCCCAGAATTCAGACTTACTGGGACAGGCCGACTCGATTAAAGAACTGGCCGACCTGCACATGAAAAATGAAAACTTCCAAAAAGCCGAAAAACGCTATTCAGAATCCCTGGGCCTGCTGAAAGACGGCGACGCCAACCGGGTGCTGGGCAGTGTTCACGAAGGCATGGGGCATATGTACTGGAAGGCGAACCAGATTCCCAAAGCAATCGACTCTTTTACCCATGCGCAGGAGACTTACGCGGCCCTGCATTACAATCTGGGGGTGGAGCATATGACCAGCGTCCTCAACCGTCTGAAAAGGGTGCCTGACACTCAACACAATCATGCCTTGCGCGAAGTTCCTGCACCGGACGACTACGCTACTCATTAACATGCCACATTCACCATTGACTCTGTGACTCTTCGAATTTTTTTAATCCTTTGGACTGTGCTGGTTTTTCCCCCGGTAAATTACGCCGCCGAGGTCAACGTGCCTTCCTACACACTGAAACTGGTGAGCAACCTGGTCGATCAGGCCAAGGCAACGGAATTCGATTGCCGGGATCGCGTCTATCTGGTAACCACCTGGTTTAAAGTGTACGGCGAACACCGGGTGACCGCGCGCTGGTTCAACCCCGAAGGAAAAGTGCAGGATGAGGGCCATCTTGATTTCACTGGAAAGCAGGATGAAACCGACGGCTGGCTGGCTCTTGAATTTCTAAACGTGGAGGATCAGGCGGCGTCCTCGCATCTCAACGCCGAGGCGGCAAAGTTTTACGGCAAGTGGAAGGTGCAGGTTTTCCTGGATAACAATTTTCTGGAAGAACGGGAATTCTTTGTGCGATGTAAATAATCGTTGCGGGTGGTTAATCCGAATCCGGCTCGCTGAATGATTCTGAAAAACGTTCTTTCATCTTTCCCAGATCCTTGGTATTCCGGCGAACTTTTTTCAAGAGAGACCTCATCTCCGGCTCCGGAAATAATTCATTGAGGTCGGTCTCCGCATCTGGAAACAGATGATTCAGATCGATTTCTTCTTCCTTTTCCTCAGAATCGTCAGCTTCCACATCTTCCGGAGCGGGAATTTCAGTTTTCAGGGCTTCTTCCGGTGCGGGTTGTTGCTGCGGGGTGGTTTCCTGTTCGGTCATTGCAAAAATCCTTATTCAATTTTCCCTGCATACTACTTAAAATCGATCAACAGCACAAGTCACTTTTGCGGCGAAGCGCCAGGGGCCATTTCAATTCTTTGGCCGGCGACATTAGCGTACGGATCGCTCGCTCCCGCCCAATTAGCTCCAAACCCTGCCCGTCTAATACCTGGCCAGATAGATGCCCATGAACACCGCGAACACGATGGCGCCCAGGGTGATGCCTCCAAAGTATTTCATCTTCTCGAGCGTGGGGCGAACCCATTCGCGGTTTTCGGGACGCAGATCCAGGTGCGCGATTTTAGAACGCAGACCGAAGGTCTGATACAGACTCAACAAAAATGCCGCGACCACAAAGATCAGCTTGATGCCGAGCATGTTGTAATACCCTTCCTTCAAATTCACCTGCTCGGTGTAATTTTCCATCAGATAATAGACGCCGGACCCGATCAATATTAAAAGACAGGTGAATACGGTCGGCGCCAGCAGGTCGATTATTTTATAGGGAGCGGAGTTTTCATCCAGCGGTTCATCCCGGCCCGGACTGAAAACCCGCGGCCATAACAGGAAGAGGCCGAAAACACTGCTTCCTGCCGCCACCACCGCGGCCATCAGATGGACAAACATGATGATGGTATCGGTCATAGCTCAGAGATTTTTCAGGTAATCGATGAGCAGGCGCACGCCATAAGCGGAGCCGCCTCGGGGAACATAGGGCTTTTCGTTGGAAGTCCAGGCCGTGCCCGCGATATCGAGATGCACCCAGGGGAAATCTCCCGCAAACGGCTTCAGAAATGCCGCGCCGGTAATCGTACCCGCGCCCACCCCTTTGGAAGTGATGTTTTTCAGATCGGCTATGTCGCTCTTGGTGGCTTTTTCAAATTCTTCATACAAAGGCAATTCCCACAACCGTTCTCCTGTCGCGTCTCCACTGGCGATCAACTTTTGAATCAGTTTTGCATCCGTGCCTATGGCCGCCGCGGCCTGATGCCCCAGCGCCATGATGACCGCTCCGGTCAAGGTGGCCAGATCGATCAACGCTTTGGGTTTGTAGCGTTGGGCGTAAACGAGAGCGTCGGCCAGGATCAATCGTCCTTCCGCATCGGTGTTCAGCACTTCGATGGTCTTACCGTTGGACGCGGTAATAATATCACCCGGCTTGAGGGCCGAGCCTCCCGGCATATTTTCGGTGGCGGGGACGATGCCGACAACGTTGACCTTCAATTTGAGGCTGGCCGCCGCCTGCAGGGTACCGATGGTAACTGCACCGCCGGACATGTCGAACTTCATCTCATCCATACCGGCGCCGGGCTTGAGGGAAATGCCGCCGGTATCGAACGTGATGCCCTTTCCGACAATCACCACAGGCTTGTCTTTGGCTTTACCACCCTTGTATTCCATGACGATAAATTTTGGAGGTTCGTGACTGCCTTTTGCCACGCCCAGCAGTGAACCCATCTTCAGCTTTTCCATATCCCTTTTTTCAAGGATCTTACAGGTGATTTTGTGCTTGCGCGCCATCGCCTGGGCGGCCTTCGCCAGATAGGTGGGCGTCGCGGTATTGCTGGGATGGTGCATGAGATCGCGCGTGGCAATCACCGCCTCGCACAGCTTCCTGGCATAATCCACACCCTTCTGGTATTCCGTGACCCTGGATTTGGAAGGAGCGATAATGGTGATTTCCTGAATTCGCGACGGTGGATTATCTTTATCAACCGATTTGTAAGGATCGAAATGGTACAGTCCAAGCTGTGCCCCTTCCATCAGTGCCTCGGCCACCGGGCTTCCCAATTTGGCGGAATTAGATTTTCCCGGTTTTCCTGCATCCTTCTCATCCAGAAACAGGGCGATTTTGTGATGGCGCAGTTTTTCGGCCGCTTTGGCGGCAGTACCAGAGGCCTGACGAATTTGCTCTTCTTTGACGTCTTTCGATTTGCCCAAGCCCACGACAATGATGGAGTTCGCACCCATCAGTCCGCGTACGCTTTGCTCATAGGACTGGTTGAGTTTGCCCTCGAAGCGTTTGGACTTGAAGGCCGCGGTCAACGCGCCGTTGAGCAGGCCGTCGACCTGTTTCAACAAGCCCGCCGGCTTATTTTCCGGACTGAACAGAACCAGGCAGTCGGTTTTATGTTTTAGAACATCGATAGATTTAACGGAAGTTTTAATCATGGATGACTTTTTCTTTCAGGATTATTAAAACAGTTATGAAATTCTATTGGAATATAGCAGTCTACACAAGAGCAAACTAAAATCATTGGAGAGTCCGGGAAATTTTAGGCGGTCAACCGTTTGCGCCAAAGCGGGTGCGCCAGCGGTGGATGGTATAGCGCCACATCAACCCGGCCTGGAGCAAGGGCGGTACGATGGCATAAGCGGGATGCACCGATCCGTCCGGCAGAAACAGGGGATTCAGCGTATCCATCCAGACCACTTCCAGCAGTTTCGGAATCAACCCGTAAAGGACAGCCCAATAAACCACGGCGGTGCCGAGGGCGCGTTGCGGCTTATCTGAAAAATAGAAATAGAGAAGGAGAGCAATATCCCGCATCATAAAACACATCACGGCGGTTACCAGTCCGTAAAGATTCAGAACATCCCCGTCCCCGGAAAGGAACGTGCCGCCAAAAACCAAATGAAGGCTCATCAATCCGACCGCGGTACCCCAGGCCATGACAGAGGCAACCAGCCAGCGCGGAATTTCACATAACGCGTCCCGGATGCGGTGAGTCCGCCACAGATGGAATAAGCGGCGAATGTCCACGCCGTCCGGCCGCTCCCAGAACAGAATGACGTAAGTCAAACCCACCATCAGCGCCCAGCCGAGAAGCAGGCGAGCCACCCAGAAATTCAATCCATTCAGCGAAATAATATCTTCCGCCTGGGGAAAACCCATTGCATAGACCAGCACGAAAACCAGGAAGGCTTTCCAGACCCAGGGAGGATTGGAAACCTGGAGCTCCCGGCGCATCTGCATATAAATCCCGGCGACCAGCCATCCCAGAAAAAGGTACAGCGTAGCCAACCCAAACCAGAACTCGTTGAACTGCCATTGATACCAATGCACCGCTTTCGACCATTTTATCGGCTCGAAGGCGGGGATAATGACGCCGGGCAGTAAAAACAATCCCAGCATCAAAGACAAACCAGACCTTCGTTTGGTTTTGGAAAATTTGTTGTTCAACTGCCACATGCCGAGCAGAAGACCGAGAGCCTGGATCGATACCACCGCTCCAACCACAAACAACACCGCCGGCCCGATACCGTGGGATAACATGATCCATTTCCGGTCCGCGCGAGGAAATAAGTTAATTTCGGGAGCTAACAGCCATGTCACAACGAATACCCCCAGACTCCACAGGCCGACATACCAGGCAAACAGGGTACTCCCGAACAGCTTTCCCCAGGTCATGGTCCAGGGATTAATAGAAGTGAGCCGTTGCAGGGGCCAGGTCTTGTTCTGGATTTCAGTGACCAGGGCGTTTTCCGTCTGATACGCGCCCCACAGCCCAGCAAAAAGGATGAACATCCATAAAGAGGTCAATAGCAGGGCCTGATCGCCATGTTCCCCGAAGAACAGGATCAGGTAATACACCCCTCCAAAAATAAGCGGCGTGGCCACCAGCCGGTGGGGTGTGATCTCCAGCCAGAGATTTCTTTGAAACTCCGGGTTAGGAAGCATGGGAATGGGCTCCGAACTTTTCGAGATAGGTTTCCTGCAGATTTTTTTCCCGCACGGCAAAGGCACAGACGGGCCATCCCGCGCTCAATAATTGCTTTAATAAATGATGCTGGTCCTCCTCCGTACCCGCAAAAACGAATTCAACTGAAGTCCCGTTCTCCTCTATCTGACTCACCGCTTCTTCCAGGCTCAGGGCCGCCGTTAAGCCTTCGGCTGGTCGGGCAAGGGTTAACACCAAGGTGCGAACACTTTGGAATTTGTGGTCACGGATGGAGGTATGCTCTTCCAACTTCCCGTCATGGATCACCATCATGTGTGTGGAGTAATCCTCCAGTTCCGCAAGGATATGGGAGGACACCAGCAGGGTTTTCCCGCCATCGCGTAATTCAAGAAGCAATTCGGAAAGCTGGTGACGGGCCTTGGGGTCCAGCCCGGAAGCCGGTTCGTCCAAAAGAATGATTTTGGGATCATGAATGATCGCCTGCCCTATGGCCAGCCTCTGGCGCAAACCCCGGGACAAATGACCCACTTTGACATCCAGTCGATCTAAAATATGCACTCTTTTTGAGGTAATTTTTATAGCATTATCGATATTCTCAGATATAATGCCTTGCGCAAGAGCCATATATTTCAGGCATTGGCGAACCGTCAGGTCATCATAAAGACCATAAAAGTCAGGCAGATAGCCGATCAAGCGGTGGCATTCTCTGGGGTTGTCGAGTACTGACACATCCTGCAGTCGAATATGACCATATACAGGTCTGGCCAAGGCGGCCAGACAGTTCATCAGGGTGGTCTTGCCTGCCCCATTGGGACCGACCAGGGCAGTCACGGAACCTTCTTCAATGGTGAAAGAAACCCGACTCAGGGCTTTTTTACCGGGGTATTCAAATGTTAAATCTTTCACCTCGATGAGGGGAGACATGGTTTTTTGGCATGAAAGGTTAAATAAAATGTGTTTAAACAGGTTAAAGGCAACTCACCCAAAAAAAAAATGAAAAAAGGGACAATAATTTACCCTTTTAAAATCAAACCAAATGTGGCTATACTATGATCATCCATTCCTAAACAGTTGATATTAAAAGGTTGGTGTCTTGCCTAAGAATTTGTTCGACAAGTTGCGATTTAGCGTTGTAGTTTTTGGGTGCTTTCTGGGGATATCTTCCCAGGCGTTTGCTGATATTGTATTGGAATATCACACACCGACGCCCGACAGCAGTCCTGCAGACTTGGCGCTTGATGGCAGGGGCAATATCTGGTTTACCGAGATTAATGCCAACCGCATTGGAATGCTTGACCCCACCAAGGCCAAGTCTTTGACTTCCGAAGGCATCACTGAATACGAATTGCCTAACC
>JAOUPX010000201.1 GCA_029879645.1 Nitrospinota bacterium | reverse complement strand
CCGCGACACCGGTATATCGGCAACGCAGTTCTTTCTTTATTGACGAAAATTGCCAGTGGGTACTGGCATGTAGCAGATTCGCAGTGCGGGTTCACTGCAATGTCCCTGCGGGCGCTCAAGTGCATCAATATTGAAAAAATTTTCCGCCGCTATGGAGTGCCCAACGATATCCTGGTCAAACTCAATATTGAAAATATGCGGGTGGTGGATGTGCCCATTCGACCAGTGTACGGAGTGGGAGAGAAATCGGGCATACGTCTGTATAAAGTAATTCCTGATATTTCCTATCTGCTGTTTAAAGGTTTTTTTAGCCGGATGTTTGGCAAATATGTCATTCGCGATTTTCATCCACTGGTTTTTTTCTACTGCCTGGGATTGGTGGCGTTCCCTTTGGGGACCGGAATGGGTTTGTATTATTTTTTGTATCGGATTTTTATAGGAAATGTCACCGCCGTAACGGCTTTGTTTGCCGCTTTCTTAACACTGATGGGTTTGCTGTTTCTTCTATTTGCCATGTTATTTGATATGGAATACAACCGCGAACTCAAGGAGTAGTGAGTTAGGTTTTCCTAGGAATTGGTTTATCTCACGTTTTTCCTGCAAACTGAATAATGATTTGCCAAAAACCTTTATGATCAATCCATTTGAAAAATTGGAATCCAAGCCAGATAAAAACTCTGCATTTTTTTTCCTAGATGCGTTGGGTCTTTTAATCCTGCTTTCTGCAGCCCTATTCTTTTTTTATCCCTTATTGTTTGGTGATAAAGTAATTTTTTATCGCGACTACCATTTTATTACTTATCCCTTCAGGAATTTTCTCAGCCAGGCTTATCATCAGGGAGTGATTCCCTATTGGACGCCCAATGTTTATGGCGGGATGCCATTTTTGGCCGCATTTCACCCCGGTGTCTTTTATCCTCCCAGCGTGATTTTGTTTTTGCCAGATACGGTTTCAGCCCTGAATCTGTTTTATTTCGGTCATTACCTTGTCCTCGGAACGTTTACCTATCTGTTGGGGAAACTCTGGGGCTTCTCATTCGCGGCGCGGATTGCCAGCAGTATGACCTCCATGCTTAGTGGTTTTATCATCGCCTCCACATTGACCAGCAACTTTTTCCTGGGGGCGGTGTGGCTTCCGCTTATTTTCTGGGCGTATCTCAAGTATCGCCAGGAAAAACGTATCCGTTATTTCATTGGTACGGTATTGGCGATTGCCACCCAGACTTTGGCTGCGTGCCCGGAAATCAGCATCATGACCATGGTGTTGCTGTATGTTTATACTCTCTGGTTTATGCCCAGAGAGGAAGGTCTTTCGGGCGCGGTGCGGATCACCGTATCCCTGGGGCTGGCGGTTGCCTTGGCATTGGGACTCTCTGCGCTGCAATTGTTGCCCACTGCAAAACTTATTTCCCATTCGATCAGAGATGGAGGCGTTAATTATCAACATCACTCCGAATGGTCTCTGGAACCCTATAAACTGACTTCCCTGGTGATGTCTCCGGGTTATCATGAAAACTTGGGTTCCAAAACGATTCCGTTAAAATTTTCTGGCCTCATTCATACTATTTATATGGGGTTGATTGGTCTGACTCTGGTAATGCTGGGATTTTGTTTTCGAAGGGAAAAGGTGGTTGGATTCTGGCTTTTGGTTTTCTTCCTGGGGATTTGGCTGGCGTTGGGGCGATACAACTTCCTGTATGAATATTTTTATTCATGGGTGCCTCTGGTTAAGCTGTTTCGATTCCCGGAAAAGTATTTTTATGTGTCTTCCTTCGCAGTGGTATTTCTTACCGGTTTTATTCTGGATCGTTTGACCAGGGATCCCCGGTCTATCAAAATTACTCCTGTGCTGACTCTTTTGATCCTGTTATTTGGCAGTATTGCGCTGGTGGGTTTGATGAACCCCCACCTGGAAATGGAATTATCTCTTACGCTTTTATTTATTTTTGGATTGTCTTATACGTTATTTTATTTTGGAAAAATCAAGCAAATCGTTTTTACCGGCCTGGTTTGCTTTCTCATAGTTTTTAATTTATTTCTAAAGGGGTCCCAATTACTGCCACTTACAGATCGAAAGTTTTTTGAGGAAAAGCCGATGTTCATGGATATTTTGGGAGAGTCGGCAGGAAAGAGCCGGATTTATTCCGGAACGGTCCAAAAACCAGTCAATGACTACCATTATCCCAATGGGCCCTCTTTCATGGCTTCTCTGATCATCGCTAAACAGTATTTGCGCCCTTACACGGGAATGGTCTATGGGGTAGAGCATGTTAAAGGACTACCGGGACTGGCCATGGGTCTGAAAGACCACATTTTGTGGGTGGAGGTATATAATGCCTCTAAACCAGAAAGACGTTTGCGAATTTTAAAGCGAAGTAATGTTAAATATTGGATTAATCAGGATAAACTAACTCCATACACAATAGATAATCAACCGATGATCCTCCCGGAGCGAGTTGAAGTCTTTCAGGATTCGCTCCCGCGCGCTTTTTTGGTCCCGGATATGGTTGAGCCGGGACAGGGCCATGTACTCAATACCTATTACGATGAAAAATTCGATCCTCTTAAAAAAGTGGTGCTCAGCGAGCTTGTAGATT
>JAOUPX010000030.1 GCA_029879645.1 Nitrospinota bacterium | reverse complement strand
CTGGCCCCAAGGTAATTGGCCCCGGTGTTGTAGCAGGTGGTCAGGTGTAGGCGCACCGCGCAAGATCTTACGCTTTGGGAAAGCTACAGTTTTCTTAAGGTTGAAACATTATGTAGTCAAGAAGAGACTTGACCCCTTTTTCTTTTGTCCTTAAATTTGAGGAAATAAATTTAGGCAAAAGAAACTTCATGATTAGATAACTTTTGGAGATTTTATTTATGAAGGAGGAAAAAGCGACCAGTTGGAAATTAAATGAGTATCCTAAAATAGAAAAAGAAGATATAGATTTTCCCGAAGAGATAAATTTGGTCTACGCGGTTTGTGGGCAATCCTGCTCACTACAAGAAATTATAGTGCAGGGAAGTACAGAAATTTGTCAATATTGTAACAAGAGAATGAAATTAATAGGTAAAGCAAGTTATACGCTTGATAAAATTTGGGAAGATAATAAGTAATCTGACATTAAATTTTAATTAATTTTTCAGGTATTTAAAAATAGCTATGATTTCTAAAAAGAGAAGCTTTAAAAAATGGGATAATGAGGAATATCCCAAAGTTTCTAAAAAACAAATTAAATTTCCAAAGGATGTTTATATTGCCTATGCTGTTTGCGGACAAAAATGTGGAAACAAAGAATTTATTGTTGACGGCCAAACTCAAGTTTGTGAGTATTGTGGAAAATTGATGTTTAGAACGGAAGTAAAAAAATATGTTTTTGATAAATTAATATAATTATAAGTGATGGTATTGATCTGACAGTGGCCCCAGTTGGGGGTTGTTGCTAAGCCGCTAAACTAGCCGCTCCTTTATTTGGCCACCCAACTAACCTCTCCTCCTGTTAAGTATTTCACATAAAAGGGTCACCCTTTAGGAGGCTCCTGCATTCCGAAAAGACGGAGCATGGAGAACGGAGCAAGGAAGCCCCTGACCTACCGTGCCCTCTCCTGTGAATCATCCCTTCCCATCCTGTTAATCCTGTCTAAAATCTTTTCAATATAACGCTCAAAGGGCTCCTCATCCGCTATTCTTAAAACCAGCCCCGGTGCTTTTGCCGTTCAACAAAAAAAACCGCCGGAGACAACTTCGATCAAAGTTGCCTGCGGCGGTTAATTGGTCGGGGTGAGAGGATTCGAACCTCCGACCCTCTGCTCCCAAAGCAGATGCGCTAGCCAGGCTGCGCTACACCCCGGATTATTTGTTTAGTGGTGGCCGCCCTGAGAACCGTGGCCTTTCCCTGCGCCATGAGCGTGCAGGGTGGAAATCTTTTTTCTCTGCTCGTCGGTCAGGATGCTGAGCAGGGCGATTTTGCCTTCGATCATACTGTCAATTTTTTGCGACTTGATCTGTTTCAGGCGGTCGCCGACGGCCCGGATGGCGCCTTCGTCCACATTACCGGAATGCACCAGTTTGTCTAATTCCAAGTGGGCGATCTCGTGTTGCGCCATTAACTCAACGCGTTGCTTTTGAAAAGCGAATTGCCGGTCTTTAATCTGCTGGACCTGCTCCGCGCTCAATTCCAGTTTGTGGGCGAATTGAAGCACATGGCGAAACGGGTCTTTGCCATGTCCATCGTGGCCGCCGGGGTGTCCACCGCTGTATCCGTGGCGGGAATACCCATGCTTGCCGGCACTGCCTTCTTTTTTCTTGTCACATTTTTTCTTGCCGTGCTCGGAACCGGAGCCTTCGGGCTTGCCATGCGGTCCGCCACCAATCGTGCCTTCTCCTTTGTCATAGCCATGCTTCGATCCGTGGCTGTAGCCTTCGCCATGAGGACTTTCACCGTGAGGACCTCCCATCATGCCATGCGGTCCGCCGCCGTAACTGTGGCTGCCTTCGGGCTGTGGTGCGTCTTCCGCCAGGGTTTGTACGGGAATCATCAGCAGTATTAAAGGCAAAAGGAATACCAGAAACAAATCCCTGATCGATCGGTTCATGTGGGTACGCATGGTGGTCTCCTTGAAAATATGGCGCGCCCGGCAGGATTCGAACCTGCGACCTACGGATTCGAAGTCCGGAACTCTATCCAGCTGAGCTACAGGCGCGTATGAGAAATTTGGGGTGAGCGACGGGATTTGAACCCGCGACCACTGGAGCCACAATCCAGTGCTCTACCAACTGAGCTACGCCCACCATGTATTCGATTAGAGTGTCTGTTGTTTGAAACAGTTAGGCAGTTTAAACCATCCGTCCCACGTTTGTAAAAAGAAATTTGAGAATTGTGCAGATTACTTCGTCATTAAGGTAACCGGTTGATTTCCATTGGGTTATCCGCGCGAAAGGGGAGTTTCCCGAGGATTCAGGGCCGGGGCCGGGTATATTTATTTGATGACCCTCAAATGACTGCGGTCCCGCTTGGGTTTTTCTGATTTTCCGGACCCGGCGACGGTCTTCATGGCGGGTTTGGCCGCCGGTTTGCCGGGGGGAGGCGCGTCTGTGATGGCTCCCTTTTTGTCCCCCCAGTCAATATCGTCGGGGATACTGGTTTCCCAGACCTGGCCCTTTTGCGTGTCCGGTTCGTAGATCGCCCAAACCGCGGTGAAGGGGATGACGCATTTGTAGGGCCGCCCACCGAACGACAGAGAACCGTACACTCCGTCCTCCAGCACCTCGAAGGGCCGCCGGAAATTCAGGCTGAGTACCAGGTTCAGCATCGGGTTGGTCTTGTGCGCTTTCGGAACTTCGACATCGGGCTGACGGGCGTCGATACACACCATCGCGTCGCCCTGCGCCAGCATGGTGTTCAGAAAATCCTGCTTGTCCTTGTTGTCCTGAGTCATGCCGCTAAATTAACACAAATTGATAGCCACTGAAAGTCATTCAATGGTACCATGCGTCAAAAGTTCCCTGTAAATTGACGATTTGGAAAGGAAAAGGCTTGTGATGAGGGTTTTCAAGTGGCTGTGTGTGGGATTTCTGGTATGGATGAGCGGCGTTGGTAGCGGGTTTGCCGCCGATGCGAAATTGATGGAAGCGCTTCCCAATATATACTGTCTGGTCGATCAGTCCGGCAGTGGGGCAAACTCCACCTTCATTACGACGAAGGAAGGGGTCATCGTCATCGATACCCGCGGCAGTGAAGAGGAAGCGGGGCAGATACTGAAAGCCATCGAAGAAAAGACCGGCCAGCCCGTAGTGTACGTCGTCAACAGCCACTTCCATAAAGAGAACACCTCCGGCAACGCCGTGTTCAAGACCGCCCGCACACTCATCACGCATAAGCGGGCGATGGCGATGATCGTCCTGGAAGCGGAACGTGAAAACAGGAAAATCACCCCGCCCAATCTCGCCTTCGAAAAACAGCTGGAACTGAAACTGGGCAGATACCACCTCAAGCTGGTCCACCCCGGCCCGGCGCACACCGATGGCGACCTGTACATCTATATTCCCAAATGGCGGATCATCATCACCGGCGGCATGGTATTCAACCGCATCATTCCGTTTCTGGGCGACGGCAACGTTGAATCGTGGATTCACGCCCTGCGGGAAATGGAAGAGCTCGACGCCGAAGTGATCGTGCCCGGTCACGGACCCGTCGGCGGCAAGCCGCTGGTCACCCAGATGAAACATTACCTCATGGAACTGAAGCGGTTCGTTGACGACGCCCTGGAAGACCGCAAAAACCTGCCCGATACCATTGAAATCGTGACAGAAAAGCTCAAAAAGAAATACTCCGGCTGGGATCATTTCGAACGCGTCGAGGAAAACATCGTCCGCGCCTACGTCGAATTCAGCGCCAAGCGCGGTACCTGAAAAAAATCCCTCACCCCTTGCGGGATGAGGGATTTGATGGTTTCCGTTAACTTCCTACGGCTCGATCCCTTTTTCTTTCCAGTACTCGCGCAGGTTGTGCGTCTGGTCGAGGATGGTGTCGAGATAGGTATGACCGCCGGGAATCATCGGGATAACGTGCCCGTGGCTCCGGTCGTTGTACGGGTACTTGACGTCGAGCACGTATGGTCCCTTGTGCTTGAGCATGCGCTTCAGCGCCGGCACCACTTCCTCCGGCTTGCGGATGGTTTCGCCTGCAATGCCGAAGGCATCGGCGATCTCCGCAAATTCCGCGTCGCCGATGAAGGTATGGCCGCGCAGGGATTTATAGAACCGGTCCTCCCACTGCGCCACCATGCCGAGGTGCGCGTTGTTGAGCACGATGTTCTTAACCGGAATGTTTTCGATCTTCAGCGTCTGCAGTTCCTGGATGTTCATTAGGAACGATCCGTCGCCGTCGATATTGATCACCTGCCGGTCCGGGAACGCCACCTGCGCGCCCATGGCGGCGGGCAGGCCGAAGCCCATCGATCCCAATCCGGACGAACACAACCAGGTGCGCGGCGAATGGAACCGCCAGAATTGCGCCGTCCACATCTGATGCTGTCCAACCCCGACCGAAACGATGCAGTCTTTATCTGCCAGTTTCTGGGTTTCGGTGATGACGTGTTGGGGTACGATGGCTTTGTCGTCCAATTGATAAGCCAGCGGAAATTCTTTTTTCCAGTCCTGAATCTGTTTGACCCACGGTGCAATATCTTTTTTCGGCTCGACAATGTCGTTCAGCATCTTGAGCGCCTGTTTGAGATCGCCCTGTACAGGAACATCCACCGTAATATTCTTGTTGATCTCGGAGGGATCGATATCGACGTGAATGAATTTGGCGTTTTTGCAGAACTCGGCCAGCTTGCCGGTGACGCGGTCATCGAACCGGACGCCGAGGGCGATAACCAGGTCGGCGTGATTCATAGCGATATTGGCGTACACCGCGCCGTGCATTCCCAGCATGTGCAAAGAGAGCGGGTCGTCCATCGGGTACGTACCCAGACCCATAACCGTGTTGGTGATGGGGATTCCGGTCTTCTTGACCAGCTTGCGTAATTCCTCCGACGCACCTGAGGCAATGATACCCCCGCCAGCATAAATGATGGGCCGTTTGGCTTCCTTGATAAGGTGCCCGGCTTTTTTGATTTGCTGGGGGGCCGGTTTCAGATTGGGCTTGTATCCCGGAACGTCGAACGAAACTTTGAAATCTACGATTCCTTCCTGTTGCTGGATATTTTTTGGAATATCGATCAGGACCGGTCCGGGCCGTCCGGTGCTGGCAATATGGAACGCCTCATGGATGGTCTGAGGAATATCGTTGATATTCGTTACCAGATAACTGTGCTTGACCAGTGGAAACGTTGCGCCGACAACGTCCGCTTCCTGAAACGCATCGCTTCCCATCACCGTGGTCGGAACCTGTCCGGTAATGGCGATCAGCGGGATGGAATCCAGCTTGGAGTCCATGATGCCGGTGAGCAGGTTGATGGCTCCGGGGCCGGAGGTGGCCATGCAGACGCCTGGTTTCCCGGTGGCGCGGGCGTATCCTGCCGCCGCAAACGCGCCGCCCTGTTCGTGCCGGGGCAGAACCATGCGGATCTTTGTGCTCTGGGTAAGCGCCTGATGGATTTCCATTGAGGTTCCGCCGGGGTACCCGAAAAGCACCTCACACCCTTCATTTTCAAGAGCTTTGACGATAATGTCCCGGCCCTTCATGGGTTTCTGGGACTTTTTGGCCTTGTCGATATCGATGATCTTTTTTGCGGAAGACGGTTTCGGTGTCATGGTCGATAAACTTCTAATTTTTAAGGTGAAAAACCAACATATCTGAAAAGAAAAATGATGTCAAACCCAAACTCCGGTGAGCGGGCGAACCTAATATATAAACACAAGAAAGGTGGAAAATGCAAATTTCGTGGAAATTTACAGGGCGAGAGAGGGCGGGGAAGGGAGGATTCGGGGTGGCTCCATTGGAGCCACCCCCATACCTGATACCTATTTTTGAATCTTGATGGATTTCAAGATTTCATCGAACGAATCCTCGGAGACATCCGGTCCATCCTGCGGGCCGGACATACCGACGGTGAACATGACTTTACCGCGCGGCACCAGCCACATTCGGGTCATGGTCGGGAACTTCTGATCTCCGGCGGCCATGGTGTATTTGACTTTGGTGTACGCGCCGTTGATCCCGTCTACATTGGCATCCTGCACTTCATCAACATAGGTCAGGTCCGGGTAAGCGCGCTTCAGAACCTGAGTGGACATATTCAGAACGTCTTTTGGAGCCATACCTTCTATCGGCATGTGTACCATGGTAACCGCCACGCTCGGATTGAGGGTGGGATAGGGCTCCTGATACCGGGTGATGACCACCAGCGGGGAGTTGGGATTCTCCTTGATCATCTTTTCCAACTCCTTATCTTCCATCTTTACGGATTGACCGGCGGCCTGAACCATTTCCGGAGACAGGTAATTCCAGTTTCCCGGCTTGGTCAGGCTGAACCCGGCGCCACTATGATGAAATACTTCGTCGCTCTCGGAGTTTGCCGCGACCTTCGGTTGCGTTTCCGCCGCAGGTGCTGTGGCCTGAACTTCCTGCGGGGTCTCCATCGCGGAGGCGTCCGATTTAACACTTTCCCCGGTGGACGAACAGGCTGCGAACATCCAGGCGGACATAAACATGAAAAGATAAATGCGTTTCATAATCTTCCCTTTCCCAATGATTGGATAAAAAAATGTCACGTTAATAGTATTACTCTTGAAATATTCTAAAAATTTTACCGGTAAATTTTATAAACTGTTCCACCCTTCGTTAATGCATTGGATGCCTGCTGGAGGTAATTCCTCAAAATGTTTCTTTTGCGGATCAGCCCGCCATGCCTTTTTAATGCCGGTCAGCATTTTCTTGTCTTCCTTTTTAATGATGGCCACGATCTCCGGTTGAGCATTTCCCCGGTTCATGCAATTGCCGCTGGAAAAATAATAACCTTCCGGCAGAGGACGGGGTGGAAGAGCCGCGATGACTTTCCAATGCGCCTTGCCCTGGTCGTCGTGATAAAGGAAGCTTCCCATCCAAACTGCTTTTAGGGAACCGACATTGACCACCTCGATGGAGAACTTTCCTGGATTCTCCGTTTCCAGCAGATAACCCAATTCTGTTTGGGACCCCTCGGGCATGGGTGGAATTTGGATTCCCACATAGTTATGGGGGGGCGGATTCGATGACGTCCGGGAAATTTTTGTTTCCGGGGTTCCTGAGCATGCCAATAAAGCCCACATGATGCCGGCCAGGCCAAGCCAGCGAAATGTCATCATTGAGTCTACCCCTTTTCTTTTGGATTTATGGAACAGCGGTCCCAATACAATTTACTCCCTTCAATCCATTCAGGTACCCCTCCTGGAGCCCTGAGCTCCTGTGTGTGTCGACCCATTACATAAGCCAGGCCCGAAGGGCAAATGCCCGCCATGAGAAACGAGAAGGCGAACGAGCCTCGAAGGGACCGGGCAAAAAATATCAGATCGATTAGATTAGTTTACTTAGAATGTCTATGTATTTCCAATAAATAATATAACGTCAGCCATAAAAGCCTATTTTTCAATTAATTAGGAGTTTGGGGCTTGCTGGCTTGCAGGAGGATGCCTTCTCGAAGGCTGTATTCGCTGACGGTCAGGTGGGTACAGTGGAATACGTCCATGATATCCAGCACCAGGGTGGTACCGGCAATAATCAAATCTTCCCGGCCACGCTCCAGGGTAGGGATTTCCAGCCGCTGCTCAAGGGATTTTGACTTGAGGTTCTCCATGATACGTTGGATATTTTCC
This sequence comes from Nitrospinota bacterium, assembly GCA_029879645.1. Taxonomy (GTDB): domain Bacteria; phylum Nitrospinota; class Nitrospinia; order Nitrospinales; family Nitrospinaceae; genus SZUA-226. The sequence goes on along the minus strand of JAOUPX010000030.1, from coordinate 22,327 downwards.
AGCGGGAGAGCCAGACCATGAATTTTCTGGGGATCATAAGGAAAAATATTACGGTCTATCGCCGCAAGGGTGGTCACGGTGCCGGCGGTACCGATCAAAACATCCGGTTCAGGGTCGCCCAGGCGGGAGCGGACCCGGTCGAGTTCCTCGCGAATGTGGCTTTGCAGATTTTGAAATTCCACTGCATCAACGGGATGTTGCGTAATGAACTTTTCAGTGAGTCGGACCACGCCCAGAAAGGTGCCGACGGAGGAGAGTACCTGCTTATCCTGAGTAAAAATAAATTCGGTGCTTCCACCCCCGATATCAAAAATGAGGGTTTTACCGGAAGAAGGCAATTGCCAGAACACGCCTTCTGCAGTCAGCTGGGCTTCTTCCTCCCACGAAATGACATGCACTTCGAGCCCCAGCCGGTCACGTGCCAGACGCACAAACTCATCACGGTTGGCGGCTTCACGCACGGCGCTGGTGGCCACGACACGGAGAGGAATGTCGCCGTATTCTCTGCACCGGTCGAGAAATGTTTGCAGAACATCAAGCGTCAAATCGATGCGGTGAGGGAGTAATCGTTTTTCGGAGTTGATGCCTTCACCGAGGCGGCAGATGACTCGTTCGGAGGCCACTTCCTTGAATTTGCCATCAGCATCGACTGACATTATCAGGAGCCGGACCGTGTTGGAACCAATATCGATGGAGCCAAATAGTTTCATAGAGCTAAACAGGCAACAGCTTTTCGCTGTCAATAGTCAGTAGCATGTAAAATCCGATGCAGATAAAAAGAAGACACGGGCCCCAGGCCGCCAGGATCGGCGAGAACACACCTTTATGGCCAAATGAAATCCCCATGGCGTAAAAAAACGAGAAGATGAATCCGGTGACCAGACTGACCCAGACGCAAAAAAGAAGCCCTCCTTTGCGGCTGGAACGGATAGAGAGCGGGATGCCGATCAAAGCCAGCACCACACTGACGAAGGGATAAGATAACTTTTGGTGGAGATCGATCCAGTTGCGGGTGGAGTCCAGTCCTTCCTTTTCCTGCTTCTGGATGGTTTGGTACATATAGCGGGCGCTCATTTCTTCCGGCCTTTTCTGCAGTTTTTTGAAGTCTGCGGGTTTTTCCAGTACCGGGAAAACCTGTTTTTCGAAATACTTTGTCGACTCAATCGTCCCTGATTTAAAAAAACGTATATAGCCGTTATAAAACTCCCATTGCTTTCCATTCCAAAGCGCGGATTCCGCGTCGATGCGGTACTGGATATCCGGCTGGTTCGGGGCCAGCGAATACAGGCTGACGCCTTTCATCAGAGACCGCACCGGATCGTAAGAGTTGATATTCCAAATGGAACCGTTGGCGGAGCGTATCCATAAATGATCACGGGATTTCTTGGACTGATCCTCTCCTCCCCGTACTTTGATGTTGAACAGGTAATTCATTTTTTGACTGGTGAAGGGAGTAATGAATTCGTTGGATATGACAAGCCCCAGAGCCAGAAGGGCCGAGAAGCTGATAATGGGAAACGTGAGCCCGGTGACACTGATCCCGCAGGCCTTCATGGCGGTAAACTCGTTGTTGCGGGATAGGGTGGCCAGCGTAATCACAGTGGCCACCAGTACGGCCTGCGGCGCCATATAGGACAGGATAAATGGAATTTTCAACAAATAGTACATCAGGAAGTCCGACACCTCGCCATGTTTGGTGACAAATTCGTCGAGACGCTCGAATCCATCAATAATAATAAACATGCCGATCAGGCCACCCACCGTCATCAGATAGGTTTTAATAAATTGTCCGAGGATGTAACGTTTTAGCAGGGTCATGATCTTTGTGCGCTCTTATCGGAATGTTTAAATTCAGGAACGGCATCCAATAGCAATGTATGCAGAGGTTCCAGTTCCGGGCGCCGGCTGAACGCTTGTTGCACATAATCAAATGTAGGTGCGATGTGTTTTAGATAGCGGTCCGTATTTCTGGCCTTTTTCTGGTAAGCGAAGGTTCCGATGGCTTTCAGGTTTCTTTGGATGGACATGAGGTCGAATATCCGAATGAATTCAGCGCGATCGATGGGTTGTTGCTCCTGCGCCTCTTTTTTTTGAATGAAGGCGTCCACCAGATCCCAAAGCAGGTTATCGGGAAGGACCCGATAAGAATCCCGAAGCAGGGATACCAGATCGTATTGGCTCGGTCCCATGCGGGCATCCTGAAAATCCAGAAGAACCAGGTCGCCGTTATGCACCATTAAATTCCTGCTGTGGTAATCCCGGTGCGTGAACCAGGGAGGCTGATCTTCGAGCACTTGGCAAAGAGCCGTTAACTGATGGCGGAGTTCCTTCCGGTGAACTGCTTTCAGGGGATTCTGCAGGATGCCTTCGATAAAATGTTCCAGCATAAAATCCATTTCCCACATCAGTTTTTCGACGTCGAACTTGAGATGGTAGGCCGGGCAATCGGCATTGATGGCGCGGGTGGCCTGCACCTGCATGTCTACGAGCAAGTCCACCGCTTTCAGATACCAGGTTTTTAAGGCGGCATGGTCGGCGGATTGCAGATGAGCCTCCAGCGTAGCGTCACCACAATCCTGCAAAAATAGAAGTCCGCGTTCGGCATCAAAGTACAACAACTCCGGCACCGGCAGGCGAATTTCCTGCAGAAATCTAAGGACACGGATAAAATCGGTTTCGCCCTTGATATTGGGCGTTTCCAATTGCATGAGGATCAGCGTCAGCGGTTCGCGGGGTCCTTGAGGGTATTCCAGGAATAAACGGTAATATTGGCGTGTGGAGGCGTCGCCCTGCAAGAGTGAATATTTCACCCGGTCTATGGGATGACCCAGGGCCTGTTGCGCGGCTTTTGCCAGAAAACTTTCATCGAAACGCGGTTCCGAACAGGGCTCCCCAGCCAGTGCGTTTTTGGGCATGAATTTCGGTAATTTTAAAGATTGAGAATAGAGTAACCGATGATCGAATCGGTCTAACGATTGCCTGATAACTTATAGTATACTACCCAGCCACCTCCGGGAGCAAATACCACTTGATATGCACTCGGAGCTTTGGGGAGCGTGAAAACCGGATTTTTCAGGAAAAAGTAAATCGTTTTAAGTTTTTAAACATCCAAAACCAGAATTGAATTTCTGTTATTTGTTCCTTGGAGGAGGAGTATGCCGAAACCAACCCATCATATTATTGTCTGTACCAATCAACGTCCGGCGGGACACCCGCGGGGTTCCTGTGGTGAGAATGGCGCCAACCAGGTTTTTGAAAAACTCAGCATGGGCATCGAGCAGAAGATGCTGTTTGGAAAAGTTCTGATCACCAATGCCGGGTGCATGGGGCCCTGTTCAATGGGTCCTGTTGTGGTCGTTTACCCGGAGGGCGTCTGGTACATTAAAGTGAAGCCGGAAGACGTGGAAGAGATTCTGGATTCTCATATTGTCGGCGGTCAAAAGGTAGACCGTCTGGAACTTCCGGAAGAAATGTGGGGTTAACCGGGCCACACCGGAAAGCTGAATTGCCCCTGGCGGTTTGCCACCCAGTTGAACACTGGGTGGCGCTAATCCGCCATTCGCTGTTGTAGGAGTCTCCAGAGTTCTTTTCGGCCGCGTTGGTTTTTACTGGAATAGGCCACCAGTTCCTGATCTTTGTCCTTCAAGAACGCCTGCCGAATCTGTTTGAGCTGTTTGCTCTGTTCCGCTTGAGACAATTTATCCGCTTTGGTCGCCACCAGGATGTAATCCACCTCGTACTGCTCCAGCCACTCCTGCATGTGCAGGTCCAGGTCGGTCGGTTTTCTTCGGATGTCGACGATCAACACCACCACGCGCAAATTTTCTCTATGGATTAAATATTGTTCTACCAGGGCCTGCCATTTCTTCTGGACCGCCTGGGGAACCTTTGCAAATCCGTAACCTGGCAAATCCGCACATATAAACTCGTGGTTCACATCAAAAAAATTGATCATCTGCGTTTTACCGGGTGTGGCGCTGGTTTTTACCAGCTTTTTGCGATTGAGCAGGGAGTTGATGAGCGAAGACTTCCCGACGTTGGAACGCCCGACGAAAGCGATTTCCGGCAGGGTCCCGCCTGGATACTGTTGGGCTGAAACCGCGCTGATTATGAATTCGGCTGAAATGATTTTCATGGTTTGAACCGGTTGATGACCAGGCCGGACAGTAATTTGGGATAAAAATAAGTGGCTTTTTGCGGCAGGCGGATTCCTCTTTCAGCCAATTCGCGAACCTGATTCATTCCGGTGGCGTTCATGAAAATCACCAGGTCGAATGTGCCTGCGTCGACATTGGCCATCGATTCCACTGTACGGACATTATAAGTGATGTACTGCTGATGTTCCGGTTTGCGTGTGTCGATCCCCAGGATTTCCCTCAGGACGAGAGTATGCAGTTGATAGACATCCAGCACTTTAAGGTCCTCGGCATCTTCTCCCATAAACGGAACCACACTTTCAATATCCTTGAGTTTTAAGAGAAGCGCTTGGCCTGTGCCCAGATACACGCAGAATGTGATTCCCTCTTTTCCTGCAGTTTCGAGACGCTCGACGAGCTGGTCCGCAGTTTGGCCTTCAGGCAAAGGTTCCACATTGAAATAGGGTTTTAACTGTTCGATGAAAGAATCCCGCTTGAACGGTTGGGGGCATTTCAATTGCCGGTGAATGGGGTAAATCGCCAGCGATTGCGCGTCCAGATTGGTGAGAAACATCAGGACATGGTCCGAGTCGGGAACCTCCGCGCCATGCTCCTTATGATACGCCAGCGAGGTTTCGTAGCGGTGATGACCATCGGCGATATAGACCTTCTTGTCCCTGAAGTTTTCGGACAAATACCGAAGAATGTCAGGATCGCCAACCCGCCACATCCGGTGGATGACCGAGTCTTCGTCAACTTCGTTCAAGGGCGGCTGATTCATGATTTCCTCAAGCTGGCTGTCGATCGTCCCCTGGGGGTCCGAAAACAAACCGAATACCGGGCTGAAGTTGGCCCGGCAGGCGCGGATCAATTGCGCGCGGTCCTGCTTGGCCTTGGCGAGGGTGAACTCGTGCGGGCAGATGTTGCCCGTGGCAAAATCCTCCAGCCGCACCCGCGCAAAAAAACCGATACGGTTGTTGCTCTGACCGTTGAACGTGTACTCCTGGCTATAGACATAAAACGACGGTTCAGCATCTTCTTTTAATATCCCGGCAGATTGCCAATTCATGAAATCCCTGGCCGACCGCGTGTACCGGTTGTTGGATTCATGATCGTCATCGAACTGCTTGCCCAGGATCAATCGAACAATATTGTGGGGATTGCGTGCATACAGCTCTTCCTGCATGTCCGGACGGATGACATCGTACGGGGGTGCAATCAGCTCTGCGATCGGGCCGGATAGCTCCTCGTTGAAGCGCATTCCATTAAAGGGAACGATATCTACCATAGTATGTTGCTATAAATTAAAGGGGACGTATTCGGAGGGTCACTATACTCTCTTTGGGTCCTGATGACAATTCAGGGTTACAAAGCTTCGCACTGGCATAATTCGCGGATATAACTTACCAGGGAATGGATGGTGTTTTCATTCAGAGTAGCCCCCCAACTGGGCATGCAGGGCGCCCGGCCTACGGACAGACCGCCTTGCTGTATGGCGGTGAACAGTTGTTCATCGGTCCGGGTTTCCAGATAGTCGGCTTTGGTGTGGTCGCGTGGCGGAACTGTCAGGTGTGGAGCGTTGATGCCGTTGCCGTGCCCCTCGGTGCCGTGGCACTGGGCACAATAAAATTGATAGGTGTCGCGGGTTTCCTGGGTCACCGGGTGCGCGCGCGGCGCCGGAGTCTGGACCGGTGGAACAGATACCTCAGGCGGCGGGGCTGGGGGTTCCTTCTCAGGTTCCTGGCCGCATCCATTCAGGATGGTCATCAGGAGTATTCCTGTTATTAGCCAGTAAGCGCGGTTCATTGGGCGGAATCATCCTTTTGATGGGACATGATGTACTGCGTCAGTTTTCGCAGGGTTTCCTCATCGAACGCGTAAAGCGGCATTCTTCCCCTGTCGGTAAATTGCTTTGGATTTTTCAACCACTGGTAGACCCACTCCGGACGAAGGCGTCTTCCGGCATTGATGAAGGAAGGGCCGGAAACCCCGCCTCTGGGCTGGCGGGCCAGATTGTAACTCTGGTGGCAGGCAATGCAACTGTAGTCCCGCTCAAAAAGAATTTTAACCCGGACGCGCGCGCCTTTGGATAAGTCCCCCAACTCAAGTGGTGGCCCGTCATTTAGGATTTTGAGAGAGATGAGATAATCGGTCATCTCTTTCGCCTCTTTTGTTTTCAGGGCAGGGTGGGGTGGGGAAAATTCCGGCTGTCCTCTTAGAAATCCGGGATCCCGGGTGTGTCCCGCCGGACGAATCACCTCGGGATGTTGCAGGAAATTTTCCAGCCAGTCTTTTTGAAATTTATCACCTGCATAAAACAGATCCGGCGCGGGCTTATCTGCCTCGTCGGGTGTAAACCGATGGCACATGCCGCATTGTTTGTTTTTTACCAGCTCCGGTGAGGCATCGGCTCCAGTGTATCCTCCTTCCACCGCCAGCAGGAAGATGCCCGCAATGAAAAGTTTATTCAGGATTGGCATTGTCTAAAAATCCTTTTTCGGGAAGCGGCTGGGGAGCGGGCGTGGTGATGCTGGGGGGCAGGTCAATAAAAAACTCCGGCTCGGGATTTTCAGGCATTCCGGTCGAAGGAGGCGGCGGGGTGCTCTCTGGGCCTTTCGTCTGCGTTTCTGCCGGATTATAAGGGTTCTCATTATATACCGGTTGGCTTGCCGGCTCCGGCCGTGGCGTTTCAAAAAAACGTTTCTGATCCAAATCATAATAATAGAGAGTTTCCTTTTCCGTGGGTGCGCCGAACTTCTCTTCATTGACTTTGTGTTGCAGATCGTAGGGAAACTCTTTTCGGATCAACAGGCGCGATAATCCTTCCCGCCGCAGGTCCAGATATCGGTAGGCCTGATAACGGTCGGTATTTTTCAGCAGGGAATTGATTTCCTTGGATTTCAGGAACCGCAGATTTCCTTGAGGCATGGGATTCTGCAGGCTCCATCCGTTGAGCGATACCATCTGTTTGATTTGAAATTGAGGCTGGATGTGGTTGGACCGCTTCAATTCCTTCAAAAACGGTTCTCCCTTCTGAATGTTTTTAAGCGCCGGATCGCCGAGTCCCGTGGCCAAAGTATTTTCGTGGCAACTTTCACACGGACGGGTGGTGGACCGAATGGTGTGAGGCGTATGAGGAGTCATCACCCAACCCGGTTTCCCGCCGGGGGTCAGTGGTACTTGAGCCCTCAGGGAAGACTGGCCGTTCGCGCTGGAGCGGGTGCTTATGAAATACTGGTAACGCGGTTTCATGATGGTGTAACGATTGCGTTTGTTTTTTCCCAGAATCAAACTATTCCAATCCGATTCTGAAAAAACATGGCTCCAGATACCTGCGGTCCACCTTCCCTTGATGCCGTCGGGAGTGGCAGTGGCCGAAGTCCAGTTCAGCATCCCCCGGCCAGGTTTGCTCAAAGAACCCTTGTCTTTCGAGCCCCATAAAAGTTGCTGCAGGGTGGGATCGGAGAGCGACCAGTCCCGCCACTGGGTCGGATCGAGATCGTCTTCGCGAATCACATGCATACCCCACTCGTTCGCCGACCAGCGGGCATGACAGGCGGAGCACTCCGTATCCTTCATGTGGCCGAGAATCTGGTGCGCATAGGGACGTTGCTTCATGAACTTTAAAAGAGGAATCTTGTGTTCCTTGCCGGTCACCTTGGAGTACAGGATCCATTTTCCGTCGACCAGCCGGATATGAGGCTGAGGCCTCCCCTGCAGATCGGTCATCACGGTGTCCCCAATTTTGATTTTCTTCATCAGGTTGGGATTGAGCTGATTGCTCTTGATCAATTCCTCCGACCGGGAATCACCTTCTTTCAGTTCAATACCCGTTGGTGCCTTGCTGTTGGTGCCGTGGCAGGTTTCGCAACGGACCTGGACCGCATCGTGCTGGGTCGGGTACTTGGAGGCATCGGCCTTGACTTCCTCCTGGTCGTGACAGTCGATGCAATGCATGCCTTTTTCCCGATGGATGTCGGGCAGAAGAAAATCATGAGAACGTCCATATAATACGGGCTGATCTTCGTTCACTTTGGCCTGGGAAATACTTGGACGGGCCGGTTTGCCGAATAAACCTTCGAATTCGTTGCCAACACCATTGTAATTATGACAATGCTCACACTGGATGCTGGGAATCGCCACGGTGAATTTATGCAAGAGGGGATACCCCCGGCGGTTGTTCAACGCATTGGAGGCAGCTCCTAGATTTAATCGGTTGCGCAAATATTCAGGATCGGCCTTTTGAACTTTTTGAATGGCGCGGTCGCGGGTGAGGGTGGTTCCTTCGTTGGTGTAGACCATGTGGCAGGAGGCGCACCCTGTTGCCCGGTAATCTCCGGGCCGATGGGGCGAGGGCGACTGCACATGGCATCGTAAACATTTTTTCTGCAGAAAATCGTCAACGGGTTTGTCGCCGCTACTGTAGGTCCAGGGCAAGGATTGAGAGTTTTTGCCTTTTTTCGGTTGTTTCAGGGGAGGCTCGCCCCAGGCTTCCCGGGTGATTTCAACCACTCCCCGCGCTGTGGTCATCAGTGATTTGCTCACCTTTTCGATTTGATCTGCATGGCATTTGCCGCAGGCTTCAGGTGCATGTTTCAGATCCGAGGGATTGGAGATAACGCCTTGATGAGCCTCAGATACGGTTTGCCCCTTTAAGTTTCCACCATGACATTTGATGCAGGAAAACTGGTGATTCTGACTTATTTCTTCAATGCCCCGGTGGCATTTCAGGCATCCGCCCTCCTGGTTTACCAGTTCGATGCGGCCGTAAACGTCCTCCAGAATAAAATTGGAGTTTTTGTAGTAACGGTTGATAAAACTTTTGGAGCTGTTGTAGGTGTTAAACCGCAACCCGTCAATAGTGGTCCCTGGAGTGAGTGTTTTCATCGCGTCCGCACCATTCCGTTTCAGGAAGAAGAACGGATCCCGGAAATCGGAAGCATCAATCGTCGTGCTTTCCTCCTGAGGGGGTATGTCCACCATCTCCTTTTCAAAAACATCGGGGAGGGTTTCCGGAAAGGAATTCGGGGATTCCTGAACGGATGGGATGATCGGGAAATCTTCCTGGGCCTGTAACTGGGGAATTCCCCCAGTAAGCAAACCTACAGCGATAAGGGCTAGAAAAATGGTTTTTGGAAACAGGAATCTCATAAAGGCGTCAGCGCTTCTCTAAAATTTTATCTCTCATTCTGCGATGTTTGATATTGTTCGAAAACTTGTAACTTTCTTCCATATCCTGATAAATCCTGTCGGAATACCTGGAGTGACATGGGATGCAATTGCCGACTTTCAGGATGCGTGTGATTTCTTCCTGATTGAAGGGTCGCGCTCCCTGTTGGCTGGTCCCGGCAATCTGTTGCCCCTTCGGGTTGACTTTCGTCCGGGGGCCGAATTTGGATATATTCAATACCCTGTTGGTGCGTGCCAGGGAATTCAACCGATCATATTTGCCCGTCGAATTATTTTTGATTCTTAAATCGCCTTCGCCCATCCCCAATGTTTCAGGTGACAGATGACAGCTTTGACAAGAACGCACCTTTTTGCTCACCGAATGGGGCTGGGTGCCGAAGGCAAGGTTCGATCCGGAGTAGCCATCAGCGTTGGTGAATTGCCAATGACGGTAATCCCCCGGGGAATCTCCATCGCCGTCTACAACCGGAACGGTATTCCCCTGCTGATCCAGAACCGTAAGGGTGTGCGTCGGTTGAGAAAGCATGGGAACCACTTTGCCGCGCGGGCCGATCATTAAGCCGGGCTGTTCGTGTTTCATGGTGAATTGAAACGGGTTCCAGGTATTGGATTTCGCGGTATCGTTACTGTTCCCAGATTTAAGGGTCATATGGCACCCTTCGCACCGTGGGACCCATTGCGAATGGCACGAGGTACAGGAAAGCTTTTCGCTGTGACCGGGAATGTTGTGTCCCCAACTCTGGTTTTTGGCCAGCGGGATGATGCGTGCCTTACCGGTTCGCTTGCTGTAGGTAATAAACTCTTTTCCCTCCATCTTGACATTGGTCAACTTCCGGTTGTTAACCGAAACGGCCATGGCGTCGCCCACTTTATTGGTGAAGCCCTGGTAATGACGGCTCAAACGGATAGCCGGGTCCAGCGCATTATTGATTTTGGATAGCCGGGGATAGGATTTACTGTCTCCGTGGCAGGTTTCGCAACGGATTTCCACCGCCTGGTATTGCCGGGAATAGATATTACCGTCTCCCATGATATCAGACTGCGTATGGCAGTCAATGCATTCCATCCCGCGTTCCAGATGGACGTCCATGCGGGGTTGCCCGGCTCCCGGAAAAGGAAGCTTTCCTTTGGAATTGCGCTTGGGAAAAGGGATGGAATGCTTTTCCGTAGTCATCTGTGATAAAAATGATTTATGGCATTGCATGCACATGGAGCTCGATGGCAAGACCGTCATACGGTGATAAGCCGGATGTCCCGGTTGGGTTTTGGAAATCGTTGAGTCATTACCCAGGTATTTGCCTTCCGGATGATAGCTGAAATGACAGGCGGCGCATCCCTGGGATCGATATTCACCTGGAGGGGGTGGCGAGTCGATATGGCATTGAAAACATCTCTCTCGCAGGAGGTGATCGCCGATATGGTTGGAAATTTTTTTCCGGGGGGCTCCCGATGGTTCAGGCTCGTGCTGTCGCCAGTGGTAAGGGTTGAAATAGGGAAGTTCTTCCAGGTTTTTCCTGGCTCCGGATTCCCCTGGAGTTTTGCCGTCGTTATCTTCAATTGTATAAATTCCGTAAGTTGCCGATTTTTCCGGTTGGCCGCCCCACTGGTAGCGGAGGCCGGTGATCATTCCTGCTAACGTTCCCATCATGGATTTACGGACATGGTCGACATGGTTACGGCTTTCATCCAGGTGACCGGAATGGCATTGCGATTGTCCGCAACTGAGCTGGACCACTTTTAATGAAGAAGGATTGCGTTTTCCGGTTCCCGCCTCGGAATCGTAGATCAGCGTGGCATGCGCTTCATTTTTTTCCGAGCTGGAGGCGTCGCCGCCGTGACAGGAGGTGCATCCCAGCTTTTGAGGGTGCGAACGACTGACTTCTTCTATTCCCTGATGGCATTCGAGACATTTTTCTTCCTGGCTCTGGGTTGTGATGGTGGTTTCAACGCCGGAAAGATTTTCGGCCTGAGCAGAGACGGCGCCGATGCCTGTAAAACACCACACGATGAGCCAAAATGTGAACTTGAGCTTGAAAATTGCAGGCATCAGGGAATTTTTACGTAAGTTAAGATTTTATTAAATGAAGGAACGGTGATTGGGGAATTCAATTTAATCGTAAAGAATTTCGAGCTTATTCAGATAATCCGTAAGATCATTGATGGACTGCTGGACCGAGTCCTTATCATTGTTTTTTGCAGCTTTTTCGATGGCCCGGCCGATATTGCTCAGGCCGTTGAATCCATATCCCCCCCCGGATCCTTTCATGGAATGCCCCAGGATAGCAATTGCATCGAAATCGTTCTTTTCCAGATTTTCCTGATATTTAAGAAGGTCCCTTGCCCTGTTTTCCAAGTAACCGGGAATGAGATCCTGCAAATCCGGATCCACGCGAACCCGGATTTTATCTGAGAATGATTCCTGATTTTTCATACACTTAACTGGATAAATTGTAGCACGATTGATTCTTCATTTTTAGGTGTAAACAGGATAAGCCTTGAAGCGCGGGGTTGCAATCCTGTTTTCAAAGGCCGCCGGACTTCTCAGAGTCGATCAGAACCTTTAAGGAGTGTTCGGGTACAGTAAGGGTTTTCAGAGTTTTTCCGGTAGCGGAAGGGGGTTCGGGATTCGGACTTGAGGTATCCACCAGAGTTTGCCAGGGACGCTCTCCGCAGGGTAGCGTGAATTCGCAGGGGTGGTCGCCACTGTTCCACAGGATAAGGAGAGCGGGGTGTTGCGAAGAAAAGCATCCAAGGCTTGAGCCGTCGAAGGAGTCATGTCCTGGAGGATAAATCTCATGTCCATCTGCCTGGAACCATTGCCATGCGGCCTGGTTAAATAGAAATTGCTTTCTGAGCGGAGAAAGGGATCTGGCGAAATCTAAAAATATTTTTTGATCTTCCTTCAGACTCCAGTCATACCAGCTGATCGGGTTGTCCTGGCAGTAGGCGTTGTTATTGCCCTGCTGGGTACGGCCGATTTCGTCGCCTCCGGAAATCATCGGTATCCCCGCCGATAACATAAGCGTTGCCAGTAAATTTCGTTTCTGTTGCTGACGAAGCGCTGTCAAGGCTGGATCGTCTGACGGGCCCTCTGCGCCGTAGTTGCAACTATCGTTGCCGTTATGCCCGTCATGATTGTTTTCACCATTCGCTTCATTGTGTTTATGTTCGTAGCTGACCAGGTCCTCGAGCGTGAACCCGTCGTGGCTGGTGATGTAATTGATACTGGCCAGCGGAGCCCGCGGGCCGAAGAGATCGCGGCTTCCTGAAACCCGCCGCCTCAACGCTCCGCCCTGATGGGTATCCCCACGCCAGAATTTGCGGACAGTCTGCCGGAACTGGTCGTTCCATTCCGACCATGCCCTGGGGAAATGAGACAGTTGATAGCCGTCCGCCCCCAGGTCCCAGGGTTCGGCGATCCATTTTGCTTTGGAAAGTATCGGGTCTTCCTGGATGGACCGGAAAAAACTTCCCTCCGGTTCAAAAGATTCCCGGCCGCGTCCGACGGTGACCGCCAGATCCAGGCGGAATCCATCGACATGCATGTCCTCCACCCAGTAACGCAAAGCGTCCAGAACCAGTCGCAGCACTGAAGGATGATGGAGGTTGAGTGTATTGCCGCACCCGGTGTAGTTGGCATAATGCTCGGGGTGCCCCGGTTCCGTCCGGTAATACATGGCATTGTCGATACCGCGAAATGAAACGGTGGGGCCGTGGAGGTTGCCCTCAGCGGTGTGATTGAACACCATGTCCAGGATCACTTCGAATCCGGCATGATGAAAAGTTCGCACCATTTGTTTGAATTCGGTCAGTGGATCCAATATATCCCGGCGGGCAAACCGGCTATCCGGCGCGAACAACAAGAGCGGGTTGTATCCCCAGTAATTGGTCAATCCGCTTTTATGCAGATGGTATTCGTCCGCAATCTGGTGAACGGGGAGCAGTTCGATGGTGGTGATTCCCAGCCGGCTCAGGTGTTCCAGCATCGGTTCGGAACACAGCCCGGTGTAGGTGCCTCGCAGGTGCTCCGGAATGCCGGGATGCCGTTGGGTCATCCCTTTGACATGCGTTTCATAAATAAAGGTATCTTCCCAGGGAATTACAGGAGGATTGTCCTCTTCCCAGTCAAATGAAAGGTCGACCACTTTTGCGAGGGGTGCATAGGGCGCACTGTCCTGTGTGTCCGGAGGGTGGTCGTGTTGATCGGAAATGCCCGGTGGGACGGAATGCAGGGCTTTGTGCCATTGCATGGGGCGTCCCAGCGCTTTGGCGTAGGGATCGATAAGGATTTTACTGGGATTGAAACGGTGTCCCTTGTCAGGCTGATAGGGTCCGTGAACCCGGTATCCGTAAAGACAGCCCGCGCTCAGGTTGGGAGCATGAACGCGCCAGACGGAGTCCGCCCCTTTTTCCAAGGGAATGCGTTGTGACTCTTTTTCCGAGGAAGCGGCTTCGAACAGGCAGAGGTCCACAGCGGTGGCATGTTCGGAGCGCAATGAAAAGTGAATGCCGGATTCACACAGTTTCGGGCCCATGCCCTGCCTGATTAATAGACAGGGTTATGGAAATAATACAGCGCGTCATCTCCCGGTACGATACTGTAATCCGGCAGGCTGGAGCAATGCTCCTGTTTGATTTTCCATTGGCCGCTGTCCTTGCTGAACACGTAGGTGCAGACACTGTGCTGCCGCTCATCGGTGCTGTGAAGAGAGGATACGCTGATCAATTCATCCACCAGCAGATACCCGAAGGTTTTATCTGCATTTCCGGACAATACGGTGCGCGTGTTGTTGCATTTCATTCCCTGTAATTCAGCAATCATCATTTCGTAGTCTTTTATACGATTTTCCGGCAGGATCCGCTTATCGTCAGAGATGATCACCATTTCCTTATCGTAAAAGTTCATAAGTTTTTTGGGTGATGTGCATATCTGTTTGTCGATTTGTTTCAGCAGATCAGTCAGCGCATCGGTTTCCCCGGCCAGCGAAGGATTGGGAGCCACGGTCAAGCTTATCAGCACTGCAAAGGCAGTCAGGATTCTAGAAATGTTAAGCATGAAACTTCTCCATTCATTCAAATAAAATAAATTTAAAGTATTCAAATATCAGTTCAGGCGATTTTCGCTTAGGGGAAAGGGCCGATGTCCAGCATTTCCGTGTGCTCCCCCTCGGGATCCCATCCGGCACTGTAAATATCTGCGCCAGCGATGGTCGTGATAATACCTTTTGTGTCAACTTTACGGATGCTGTTGTTACCCATGTCGGTAATGTACATATTTCCTTTGGAGTCGAATGCGATATCCGCCGGTTGCTTGAGCATCGCCTTGGTGGCGGGACCGCCGTCACCATAATTACCCTGTATTCCAGGCCGCCCGGCGACGGTAATAATGGTGCCGTCTTTTTTGATTTTCCGGATATGGTGCGTGTTGGTTTCGACAATATGCAGTTCACCCGCCGGGTTGAACACCAGGGAATCGATGGAACGCAGGCTGGCTTCGATCGCCGGTCCGCCGTCGCCGCTGTCCATATGTTTGCCGTTGCCGGCAATGGTGGAGATGATGCCCTTGGTGTCGATTTTGCGGATCATGTTATTCGCCGCATCGGCGATATACAGATTGCCTGCTTCGTCCAAAGTGATTGCCGCCGGATCACGGAATGCCGCTTTGGTAGCCGGGCCGCCGTCGCCGAAATAATTCGATTCCCCGGTACCGGCAATGGTCTTGATTTTGCCGTTGGGGTGCAGTTTGCGAATCTGGTGGTTAATCCGGTCCGATAGATAAATATTACCTTTTTTGTCGATCGCCAGATCTGAAAACTGTGAGATGACAGTGATATCAGATCTGGAGGAGACCCCTGATCCGGAAGCCAGGACAGCTTTCTGATAATCCGAATCCCCGGTGGTAATATATTCATTGATGATGCCCTTGGCATCTACCTTGCGGACAATGCTGACGAATCCGCTGGGGCTGATGAAAAAGATTTCGTCTTTGTGGTTTACCCGCATTCGAAAGGGGTGCACAGAGGCTTTCAGCGCAGGACCTCCGTTGCCAATATTGCCGCGCACTCCGCTACCCGCGATGGTAGAAATGATGCCCGCTGGTGTGATTTTTCGGATGCGGAAATGAGCCTTATCCGCGAAAATCACATTATCTTTGCTGTCCACGTCAATGCCGTGCGGGAATTCCAGGTTTGCTCCCTGCGAGGGACCGCCGTCGCCGCCGAACTGTTTGACACCGTTGCCCGCCACCGTGGTGACACGGTTACCCTTCATTATGAGCTTGCGGATGCGGTAATGCGACCGATCGATCACCAGCAAATCTCCATTTTGATCCAGCACGATGTTGAACGGCAGGTGTAGATTGGTTTCCCTTGCCAGCTCCGAGTCGCCGTTGTAATCCTGCTGGCCGGTACCCATGACCGTGCGGATCATCCCAAGCTTGTCCACCATACGGATCCGGTTGTTTTGACGATCAGCGATGAAGATATTGCCCTCGTCGTCCACTGCTATACCGGTAGGTCCGGCAATGCTGGCGCGATAAGCGGGACCGTTGTCTCCGATGAAATAGAATCCGCCGTCACCGGCAACAGAACTGATCATTCCGGAGGAATCCACCTTGCGGACGCGGTTGTTGCCGCGGTCGGCGATGTACAGATTGTTGTGTTTATCGAGCGCGAGGCCGAACGGTTTGTCGAGCGTCGCTTTCAATGCCGGCATGTTGTCACCGTGGTATCCGTTTTCACCATTGCCGGCGAAGGTTTTAATGATTCCCTGGCTATTGACCACCCGCACCCGGTTGTTGGAGCGGTCGGCAATATACAGGTTGCCCTGGTTGTCGATCACTATGCCGGAAGGCAGGTTGAGGCTGGCCTTTGTCGCCGGTCCGCCGTCGCCGCTGAATCCGGCGGTGCCGTTGCCTGCGACTGTAGTGATGATTCCTTGCGTGTCGACTTTGCGCACACGATGATTGGCCCGGTCAGAGATATACAAATTGCCGCTCTTATCGAAAACCAGTCCGGCAGGAAGATTCATTTCCGCTTTTGTTGCCGGTCCGCCGTCACCGGAGAACCCGGAGTGTCCCGTACCCACCACATGGGTCAGCCTGCCTTTTTGGTCAATACGGCTGATCACGTTATGTGCACGGCGGGCGATATAAATATCTCCATTAGGGGCCACCGCCATGCCATCAACCAGTGAAATCGAAACGTCCGTGGCTTTTTCAGAGTCAGGGGCCGCCCATCCCCATACGGGAACCAGCAGGAGGCAGGCTAGAATTGTAATTTTGAGTTTCATGGGTATTCGGGTATATGAGGGCATAAGTTTATTTGTACTGTTTAAGAGTTGCCAAAGTTATTGAATGTCCTGAGATAAGGGTCAGCTTACCATTTTTCCGGTGGCTTGTGACAACCGGAATATTCAATTTTGATAAAGATTCTCCCGCCTTGGAAATCATCTCCTAACGCTTGGGTTTTTTTTGATTTTTCCGAATTATACGGACCCTCCACCCGATGTCAACGGGTTTTGCCATTTTGAAACTTCTGTATTTTCTATGAGGGGGTTTGTAAAAATGATATGATAATCGAATCTGAAAACACGCATGTTAGGGGTAAAATAGGCAGGAAACCGCTTCCCTGCTGACTTCATAAATTCGCTGGAACGCTATGAAAGTATTGCTTTTATTTCCGCCCGACTGGTTGCCGTCGGAGCCCTATCTGAGCCTGCCGGCGCTGACGTCGGTGCTCCGTCCTGCGGGGCATGAGGTGATCCAGAAGGATATCAACGTCGAGATGTACGACCTGATGTTCAGCGGGAAATTCCTGCGCCATGCCCAGGATCGCATCGGATTCGAGTTGCGCCACCTCCAGCATGAGGCGGGGCTGAGGGAATTGGACGAGGAGGAAGCCGCTCTCAGGGCGCAGTTGGAGTCGCTCACCGAGGACCGGTTCGCCCGCCTGATCGACGATGTCACAGAGGCCAAGCGCATTCTGCGTCACGACGATTTCTATGATATTGACAAGCTGGAGTGGGCCACGCAATGCCTGCATGAGACGATGGCGGTGATCTCTCTCGGCTACTACCCGGCGCAAATCTGTTTCCCACCCATCGAGACGGACCTGATTTACAAACCATTCATGTCCTCTGAAATTATCGAAGCGCTGGATGACGAACAGATCAACGTGTACCGCGATGTTTACAAATTTCTGATTGCCGACCTTATTGATAAGGAAAAGCCGGATGTGGTGGGCATTTCCATCGTTCAGCAGAAACAGCTGATCTCCACGTTCACTTTCTGCAAGATGATCAAGGAACAGTCTCCGGGGACGCATATCACCATCGGCGGTAACATCGTCACGCGCCTGCGCGACGCCATCAAAGGCAAAAAGGAACTGTTTGATTTGTTCGATACCGCCGTGTTGTACGAAGGCGAGAGCGCCTTCC
This sequence comes from Nitrospinota bacterium, assembly GCA_029879645.1. GTDB lineage: Bacteria > Nitrospinota > Nitrospinia > Nitrospinales > Nitrospinaceae > SZUA-226. Next base: position 4,565 of record JAOUPX010000030.1, on the reverse strand, counting down.
TGCAGTTGGTCGATGCCTTGGGCAGGGGCGAGACGGATCTGTCCACACTACCCAATTTGATTCACAAGGATGCCTCCGGAGCGGTTCAGCAGAATAAAGAAGTGTTCGCCGAGAATATGGATCAACTGCCGCCGCCGGATTTCGACGGCCTGCCGCTGGATAAATATTTCGTGCCGAAGCTGATCCTGCCGTACCTGGCGACGCGCGGCTGTTACTGGGGCAAGTGCACGTTCTGCGACCATTTTCAGGGTTACGTCGAAGGTTACCGCACCAAGCAGATTGCCCAGATTACCGAGGAGATTAAATTTCTCCAGAATAAATACGGCAACCGTTTTTTCCATTTCACCGACGAGTCATATCCCCCGGCGCTGTTCCGCAAGCTGTCGCGCTCGCTCATCAACAACAAGATTGATATTGCGTGGACGACCCACATGCGGTTCGAGGAAACCCTGCTCGACGACGAGGTATGGGACGACGCGGCAAAATCCGGTTGCCGCTATCTGCATTTCGGCTACGAGTCGGGCAACGACCGTGTGCTGAAGCTGATGGACAAGGCGACGAATCTGGATGCCATCCGCACCAATCTGGCCATGTCGGCGAAGTACGGTATCTGGAATCACATCATGGGATTTTTTGGATTCCCCGGCGAAACCAAAGAAGAAGCCGATGACAGCAAACAGTTCGTGCACGACAATCGTAAGAATATCCATTCGCTCGGGTTTATGACGTTTGTGTTGGGCAAGTTCAGCCCGGTAGCGATGGAACCGGACAAGTACGGCGTGTCCTGTTACAAGAATCCGGAATGGGATCTGGCGCTGGATTATTATTTTACGGTCGATGAAGGGTTGAGCATTCAGGATGCCATGGAGGTGTTCGAGGAGTTCGAACAGAACCACGACGGCAAGTGGGACCTGCGCACCGCCGTGCGCGAGTACATCTTTTTATACATCGACCATTTTGGGACCAACGAGCTGACCCAGCTCCACATCCGCCCCGATCAACGTCCCTCTATCTATAATAATCCAGTCGGTATGGTTTAAGCCTGCGCAGGTTAAGGGATCAATCTTTCTGCGGGTCTTTTTCATCCTCTGAAGAATTTTTTGCATAGCGGGTCTCCGCAATTTTGTGGAGTCTTTTATTAATGTCCGCAAAACCCCGCAATATTTGCAAAATCGTCTCGAGAGAAACATCCTCAGGGGAATCTGCCTGTGGATTTTCCGGCCAGGCCGAGGGGGGAGCATGCAGTGAGTCATTTCCGGTAAGCGGGGGGTCTGTGTATTCAGATGCGTCTTCCAGAAGATCTTCAATGCCCGTGAGCGAAGGTTCTTCGGAAGAAATCGGCTCTTCTTCCAAATCGCTTTCTGTATCCAGGTCATAAGGGCCTTCCCCTTCCTGGGAAACTATGGAATCCCGGACGTGAAGGTCCGGCGATGCATCGTCTTCAGTTTGAAACGAAAGATTGCGGTTTTCTTCGTCAGCACTCTGCTCTTCTGAGAAAGAAGCTTCGGAGGCTGTGGCTTCATCGCTAATAGTACGCGAATCCATGGAATCCGAATGTTCTTCGGTCCATCCCATTTCCTCCGAGGCGATTCTCTCCAGAATTTCATCTTCGGATGGCGAGTGGGAAGCGGAGTATTCCATTTCATTTTCTGGAGAGGATTCCTCTGACGATTCTGTCAGGATTCTCTCATCGTTGTTTGCGGTTGCATCATCGGTGAATTGAGGGGCTGTGTTCTCCCAATCTTCAGAGGGTACGATTTCAGAAAACTCATCATCCGCTGATTCGCTCACCAAGTTGGAAGCTGTGTTTTCTGGCAAGCTTTCTTCCGCTTCGTCTAAAGTAAAATCTTCCGTCAGTTCGGCGGTTGCCTCTGGCATTTCTTCGCTTGCGGTCTGCGAAGACCAAATATCCTGAGCGTCATCCTCATCTTCGGCGAACGCAGACGGTGAGGCGGCGGCTTCATCTTCCTCATCGGTGATGCAATCCGAGTATTCACCCTCGATAACATCTTCACCCAACCCGTCAGCAATCTGTTCCGGCTGGTCCTCTTCCGCTTCGTCTTCAGTGAAGTCTTCCGTCAGTTCGGCGGTTGCCTCTGGCATTTCTTCGTTTGCGGTCTGCGAAGACCAAATATCCTGAGCGTCATCCTCATCTTCGGCGAACGCAGACGGTGAGGCGGCGGCTTCATCTTCCTCATCGGTGATGCAATCCGAGTATTCACCCTCGATAACATCTTCACCCAACCCGTCAGCAATCTGTTCCGGCTGGTCCTCTTCCGCTTCGTCTTCAGTGAAGTCTTCCGTCAGTTCGGCGTTTATTGCTTCCGTTTCGTCTTTTGTTTCATCGTCGGAGAGTGCTAAGGCATCCGAATCCTCTGGCTCGATTTCGGAGACATCTGTGAAGTCTGCAAGAGTTTCTTCCGTAGCATCGTCATTGGGGTCTTCCGTTATTCGGAAGGTCTTGTAGGCAAATACCCCCGTTTCAGCGAATGACTCTTTCGTTTCTTCTTCGCTACTGCGGATTGATTCTTCCTCCACGGGATCCTCGGTCGGGGATTCCATTAATTCAGAATATGGATTGACGTCCTCATCTTCCAGTTGCGCCGTTAAGCGGTCCAATATTTCTTCGTCCGTATTGCTGTCTGTTATGTCCGATACCGGGGTCTCCTGAGCCTCAGCGCTTTCTGCATTTTCGTCCAATGAATTTTCAGCGGTTGTCTCCTGTGTTTCGTGTGTCGAAGTCATTTCGTCGTCGGGACCCCGATGGCTCAAAGCTTCATGGTCGACGAGCGAATCCGCTTCGTGGGAATCTGTAATCTCGGGGTTTTCCTCAGCTTCCGTATTTTGTGTCTGGAAAACCATGCCAGCGCGCAATTCTTCATAAGAAGGAGACTCGTCTTCCTGAAAATCCGGGTCCTCAAAGTCCTCTGCATTTGAGTCGACGTTCTCGGCTTGAGCAGTCATGCCTGCACGCAAATCCTCGTAAGAAGGAGATTCCTCTGCACGGGGAATTGTGTCCTCAAAGTCCTTGTCCTTTGAATCGATTGTCTCTGTTTCGGAAAACATGCCAGCCCGTATTTCCTCATAGGTCGGCGATTCATCGAAATCGTTATCCTTTGTTTCAGCCGTTGCGGAATCCGGTTCCACTGTTTCGGAAAACATGCCAGCCCGTATTTCATCGTATGAGGGTGATTTGTCCTGCTGGGAAAGCAGATCTTCGGAGTCTTCGTTTTCTGTTGTAGAGGGGACATGGTCAGCAGGCATTTCCGCGCCGGTGTCCGGTTGCCCGGTTTTGCTGTCCATGGCCCACGCTTCGATCCGGCGGGTTACATAATCCTTGGGTTCGTTGTCTTCCGAAAGTCCTTTCCTCGAATTGTTCGCCGCATCCTGCGGAACGTCTTCTTTGTCATCTGCCGATTGAGAAGTCGTGTCTTCCTGGTCCTCATCGTTCTCGTTTTGAAGAGAAGCAGACTTGTAACTCCAGCGTTCATTTTCAATGATGGAGTCCTCGGCTGGAGTGGGTTCATCTTCCAGGGTTTGAGAATCGATGGCGGACTTTTCACCTTCCCTGCTTTCCGCATACGTGGAGGGCTCATTTTCCGCGGGAGTGCTGTAATCAATAGCATCGTTCACCACAGAGACTTCTGTAGGCAGGGCTTCAGTTCCTGAATCCTCAGAGCGGGAAAACCAGTCCTTTTTTTCGTCGTCTGTGAATAAACTTTTCGATTCCGGCTCGAGGGAGATTTTTCCCTGCGATGCAAAACGAGAGTCATAGAAATTGTCTTCGTGAAGGGCCGCTGGAATGTCGTTACGGGTATCCACAGATGAAGTCATCTCGCTCGGGGTAAATTCGTCCGTCTGACGGGTGGAAAATTGATTGATGTATTCCTGTTGATTTTCAGAAGCGGACAAGTTTGAAACGGGCGTGTCGAAAGGTTTTTGTTTTTTGCGAAAGAGCAGGAATGTCGCAATCAATATTACGAGGGCTCCCAGAATATACTGCCAGTAAGCAATAGCTATGGCTTCCAGGGAACCCGTATCCTCCGGGACAAGTTGATGGACGGAGGCTTCCTCGTTTTCCGTGGCTTTGGATTCGGAGTTCTGTTGTGTTTCAGGTTCCTGGTATTCAAAGGCCTCCGCAGCGATGCCGGGTTCGGTCGCCGGTTCGGTCGATAAGCGTTGAGGCAAAGCGGGGTTTTCATTTGCTAGGGTTTCCAGCTCGGCTTCAGGTGCGCTTTCCGGTCCGTTTAGTGGTGGTTGAGAAGAAAACGAATTTTCATTCTCTTCAGCATCCAAATCAATTCCCGGGGTTGCCGCCTGTTCAGTGGCCGAGGGTTGAGACAAGGCCGTTTTTTCACTGTCCAGGATCTTGGGAGAGACGGGGCTCTCTTCCTGAATCAAAGGGGCCTCGGGAACCAGGGCGGTTTTCGCTTCCGGAGATTTGAGGGGCTCCGGGTCGCTGTCCGGCAGGGTCTCCTGCAGAGGGGCTGGTTGACGGGAGAGCGCTTTGTCGGCTTTAGCCATATCCTGCTCGGTGATCTTTGCCACCTCTGATATTTGCGGAA
>JAOUPX010000200.1 GCA_029879645.1 Nitrospinota bacterium | reverse complement strand
CGGAGGAAGTATTGCTTGTAGTAACCTTCCAGATTTTGTCTGAGCTGGATTGCTGTACCGTGTTCGGTGCCGAACAGTTTCGAGTAAATCGCTTCCGCCTTGCGCGTGTGGTAGATCGAGAGCCAGCCATCTCCTCTGAAATGATAGATGCTTCCCAACTCCTCGTGGGCGATGACGTTGTCCGGCTCCATCTCCAAGACCCCGCGAAAGGCATCGATGGCCGGTTGCCAATCCTGCATTGTTTTATAGGCCATGCCGAGGTTGAGCCGGGACTCGATGCAATGCGGACAATACTCGACCGCCTTTTTCAAATGCGGTACGGCCTGTTCCGGTTTCTGCACATTCATCCAGGCGATGGCCAGGTTATTGTGGGCGACATGGTTGGTGTCGTCCACCGCCAGCGCGTGCCGGTACAGGGTGAAATTATTTTTCCAGACCGAGGTCTGTACAAACGAAACGGTCATCAAAGCGAGCAGGGTGACACCCGCGATCGCCGCGGCGGCTTGTCCCTCCTTTTTTTGCATGACCTTCCATTGCGCCAGACCCCAGACCACCATGATGAAAATTCCGATGAGGGGGAAGTAGGTGTAGCGGTCGGCCATGTTGTGGTCACCGGCGCGGAACAGGCCTGTCATCGGCAGGAGCGATCCCGCGAACCATAGCCAGCCCACTGCGAGCCAGGGTTGCCTTTTCCATTGGGTGAGAGTCCAACCGGTGAGGCTCAGCACTAGGATTAAAGAACCGCCCCATTGCCAGAGCGGCGGCATGGATTGATCGGCGGGATAAAATACCGACAGGCCGGAAGGCCACAGGATATGAAACAGGTATTCCATATAAAGCACAGGCATCGTTGCCAGCCGGACGGACAGAGGGATCGAGGATGTTTTACCTCCCATCTGGCGCAGGTCGAAGCCTTTGACAATCATCAAGAGGAAGAAGCCGATGAGCAGGAAGAAGGGGATTTTTTCTGTCACCAGCCTGCGGAGCGCGGGCCAGTTTATGTTTTTGCCGGGTTCGCTCTGCAATCGATTCAAGGGCCAGTAATCCATCAGGAGAAATACAAACGGCAGAACCACCATCACCGGTTTCGATAACAACGCCAGTAGAAAGCCGATGGCGGTTAAACCATACCAGCCGAAAGTGGGTTTCAGGGAATACCGGCGGTAGGATTCCAGGGACAACAGGGCGAAAAACATGGCCAGCAGATCTTTGCGGTCGGCCACCCAGGCGACCGTCTCCACGCGCAGGGGATGAACGGCAAACAGGATCGCCGCGATGGCGCTTTTATTGCGGGAGCCGGTCAGGTTGTTCATGATCAGGAAAAAAAGAACCGTGTTGGCCGCATGCAGGAACAGGCTGACAGCATGATGGCCCGCCGGGTTGGAGCCGAACAACTCGACATCAATCATGTGGGAAATCCAGTTCAGGAACTGGGAGAAATTATACTTGAGGGAAAACGCCCAGACGAGGCCCTTCCAGGTGAGACCGTTTTTGAGGTGGACATTCTCAACGTAGAAAGCGTCGTCGAAGTTGACGAACTCGAAGCCGATGACCTGGCCATAGACCACCCCATTGGCGAGAACCAAAAGAAAAGCGATCTGAAATGTTGACAGGTTCAAGAGTTTGGTCATCGGGTTCCCAAATGAACAGATGCTGGCTTTCCAATGATTTCAGTATCACAAATGGGTCAGGGTAAAGCAATATGGGTCGAGCCAGGGCAGGGCAGGTTAGATCATTTCCGAGATATCTTTGACCTTCACCGTATCGGCGAGGTTTTTGGCTTTGAGGGCGTCTTCCAGCATGAGCACGCAGTAGGGGCAGGAGACAGCGATGGTGTCGGGTTTTGCCTGCATGAGTTCGTCGATGCGATTGTGGCTGATGCGCGTACCGGTTTCCTCCAGCAGAAACCCACCACCACCGGCACCGCAACAGGTGCCGCGTTCGCGTGACGTTTCGACTTCCTTAACCGAGTCCGGGGAAGAAACGGTGGATTGTAAAATATCGCGCGGGGCGTCATACACCTTGTTATGACGGCCCATGTAACAGGAATCGTGTACCACGACGGTTCCGTCCGTCCCGCCTTCCGTTGAAAGTTTATTTTCCTTTATTAGGTCCGCCAGAAGTTCCGAATGGTGGATGACTTCCAGCTTCACCCCGAACTCGGGGTACTCGTGTTTGAACGAGTTGAAACAGTGCGGACAATGAACGATTACCTTGATCACTCCCTGTTCCTTGAGCGTTTCCGCGTTCTGTGACGCCAGCATGTCGAACAGATATTCGTTGCCGAGACGACGGGCGGGATCGCCGGTGCATCCTTCGCGGTTGCCGAGGATGGAGAAGTCGACTCCCGCTTTCTGCAGGGCCCGCACCACCGACTCCGAAACCTTCTTGCCGCGATTATCGAACGAGCCGTTGCATCCCACGAAATACAAATACTCGGTTGGATTGTTCTTGTCCCATTGTTTGACGTCCAGTCCTTCAGCCCAGACTGCGCGCTGGGTGCCGGGGAATCCCCACGGATTGCTGTGGGTCTCCAGCGATTTAAACGCCTCGCCCAGTTCTTTCGGGTAGCGGTCTTCCGTTAATACCAGACCGCGCCGCAGGTCGATCATCTTGTTGACGTATTCGATCA
>JAOUPX010000029.1 GCA_029879645.1 Nitrospinota bacterium | reverse complement strand
GCCACTCCGCCGACCACATCGGTCTGGATTTTCTCTTTGTCGATGATGGTTTTCATTGCCTCGGCGACGAGATGCCTATGATCTGGATGGCCAAGCAGAAGCCTGTTGTCATTGTAAAGGGGCATCCGATAGCCTGAAGCCCAGGTGAACGGGTTGCGCGAGTCAATTTTTATAGCCCCAATTTCAAGACTGATCTTTGCGAGTTGCTGGGCAAAGGTCATTGTATAACTCCATTTCTCAGTGGTTTTAAAAGGACCGATGGATGAACGATCTTCCTCTAGATCCGTCAAAATTACCCAACCCTTTCAGGGAAATACTAAACATTACCCGTGTTTCGTTGGTTTTGAGCGTTCCGGTAAAAATATTGCGATCAATATAATCGATAGTGAACCCCCAGCACATGCATTTGTCGTTATATGTCAAACGAGTGTTGTGTTCTAACAGCGTATCATTGAACTCATCATACCGGATACTGTACTTACCATTCCACCCTTTGGGAAGGGTGATGTCCAGTGTTCCAAGAATGCTGGCTGTCTGATCATTTCTTTCCCGGCGTTCGAAAATCAGCATTAACCATTGATTCAGTTTGATGCCGGTATCGATGTTCCATGTTTCCATGACATCGGTATAAAAATCGTATGTAAAATCGGTGTTGAGGAAAAAATTTTCAGATATCTGGCTATCCAGGTCAAATCGAATTGGAGAGAAAGGACGGCGATCGCTTCCCGGAATGACGATGCCACGGGCCTCATCCAGATTGTAACTCTGGCTGATTTCCAACCGGGCTATTTGCATGACTTCCGAGTTTTTACTGCCTGCTCCTCCTTTTCGCAGTAGACGCTGAACCAGGAAAAAACTGAGTTGATTCACATCTTCAACGGCGTCAATTGCGTCTACCAGCCTTATTTTGGCCCGATCATTGCGGTCCAGGTCCGGGATATAGTCGTATTGAAGGCGCGGTTCGATGACATGCTTGTAGCTCGCACTGTCCGGATCATTGGATAAAAAGACCCGGTTGAATTTAGGTCCTTCCAATAGAACGTTGACGTCCAGCATTTCTCTGGAAAAGCTATCTCCGCGGGTGACGATTACCGGCGCGGGGCTGACTTGGATTTCCTTGTTATAAAATGTTTCTCGAAACCCAACTCGTGGGGTCAACTGCAACCACGGGGCAATATTAATAGGAAGAGCCAGGCTGGGGTGAAAGTCAACCCTTTGGGTGGTGTCAACCACATCGGTCGCTACACTGGGGTCGAAATCGAACAAAAAGTTAGTGTAGCTGACTTCCTGATCGAAGTATGCGCTTAAAGAGCCCAGCTTCATCGGTTGAGTTTTGTAGGTGACCGACGGTAAGATTCCAAATGATTCGTCCAGTGTAAACTGCTCGCTTTCCCGGTACCGCGCAAGGACATCGAACGAGTGGTTGTCCCATTTCCGGAACAGGGTTGCGTACGAGTCCGAACTGCGGCGCGTGCGTAATTCCGTTTGGTTTTGGAAAGTCTGGTTGAAATTGGCTTTGGAGGTCTGATCGATTTTGGCGTTCAGTTTGAATCCAAGCGGCAGCTCTTGACGGTGGACTGCGTCAAGTTTCCAGAAGGTCTCTTGAGTTAAGTTGTCTTCCAGAAAAATGCCGTTTATCTGGGTGTAGGTTGTTTTGCTGGGGGCAAGCCGAAGTTCTGCGTGCGACCGGATACCTCTTCTTTCAATATAATCTGCGCCGAGTGTCGCGTCAGCCCATTGATTGATGGCCCAGAAATAGGTCATGGCTATGGTTTCACCATCAACATTACTGGTGGAAACCCGTGGGGCGAGAAAACCGGATTTTCTCTCGGTCAAAATAGGAACATATCCAACCGGAATGTACAGGATAGGAATATTCTTGATTCGGAACACTCCTCCGGTGAACCAGGCGCGGTCGTCCAGGATGACATCGGCATTGGAGACATCGATTCTCCAATCGGGGATTTCTCCGGTACAGGTGGTGAGGGTAGCGTCTTCCGCCGTATAGTGATTTTCCGATAATTTTGTGACTTCTTCTCCGGTAATGTAGTACAGGTCTCCCAACTTTCCCGCCACATTGAATAAACGGCCTTTTTCGGCTTTTACATTAAATTGGGCTTTGTCAGCCTGGAATTTCGTTCCCTGTTCCGCGGTCATGACTACATTCCCCTTGGCTTGCCCTTTTCCCGTTTCGGTATTGACGATAATTTCATCTGCCTTCACGGTTCGAGCGCCGTAGGTGACAACGACATGACCTTCCGCTTTAACCAGATTTTTTTCGACCAGATGAAGCATTCGATCAGCCGTTAAATTCACCGGTTCGTTCAGTTCGTCAGAAGATATTTTGTCAGCAGGAGAGGTTTCGCTGTATGAAGAATCGGATGGGTGTTCCGATTCTGAATCGGGGCTTTCAGTGATTGAAGGGTCTTCTAAGGGAAGGGGGGAATCCTGCTGTGCCCATGAATCCGGAAGAATCCACCCGGTAGCCAGGGACAGCAAAAGGATAAAGAAAAAAGTTCTATAAATTTTGGGTTTGATTTTCAATAACCTGTTTCGCCTCAGCTACTGTGAAAAGAGAGCCCGTTACCAGAATCAGATCTTCGGGGCTGGCAACTTGATAGGCCCGGTCCAGGGCCAGCGGAATATCCGCTACGATATCAACGGGTTGGTTAAAGCCTGCCAGGGCATCGCGGATCTGTTCGGGAGCGGCGCTTCTTTCATTTTTAGGTTGAGTCACTATAATATAATCGGCATGATTTGGAATAATCGTAGCGATTTCCGTCAGGGGTTTATCTTTCATGATTCCCAATACCCAGACTTTTCTTTTATTTGGAAACAAATCGGAAAGCGCTGTGGTCAGCTTCATAAAGCTGTCCAGATTATGGGCGCAATCCATAATGAGATAAGGATTCCGGCCGCATATTTCCATTCGGCCCGGCCAGCGGGCTGATTTTAAACCCTCCCGGATAGATTGCTCCGTGATTGAAGGATCACCCAAGGTTGTACACGCGCTAACGGCTAATCCGGCATTTCCAGACTGGTGTCTTCCGGTCAAAGAAATTTCAAGACCTTTATACCAAATTTCCGGCCCATTAAAATCAAAAACCTGACCATCGGGTGACTGAGACTGAATATAAACTTTAAAGTCTTTACCAGACTGAATTAAAGAGGCTTCATGAGTCCGGCACTGGTCTTCGATCACTCTCATGACTTCGGGTTCTTCCGAACCGCAGACCACCGTGCAGGGATGCTTGATGATAGCTGCTTTTTCTCGTGCGATCTGCTCTAGCTGAGTTCCAAGGCTCGATTCATGATCGCGCGATATGGAAGTTATGATGCAGACCCGGCCATGACACAGATTGGTCGAATCGAGTCGCCCTCCCATTCCGACTTCAACAACGTTCCAGTCGGTTTTATGCCCCTCAAAATGTAAAAATGCCATGACGGTGGTGAATTCAAAGAAGGTAGGGGAAATTTTTAATTTCATCGACGCTTGCTTGATCACTGAAACCCAATGGATCAATTCCTCCGGTTCAATCGGTCTGCGGTTGATTTGTATCCGTTCCCGAAAATCCAGCAGGTGAGGCGAGGTGTAAAGTCCCACTTGGTGACCCGAGGCGCGCAATATGGATTCGGAAAAGGACGCGACGGATCCTTTCCCGTTGGTTCCGGCTATATGGATAGTGGGTGTCTTCAGTTGCGGATTATCAAAATAATCAAGAAGCTGAGATGTGTTTTCCAGCCCCAGCTTGATTCCCAGCCGGGCCAGGCTGTACAGATAATCGATGGATTCCTGATAGTTCATAGCGATTTGGATCGGTCTTTGCCTTTAAAGGGTGTGTTGGCCTGGCTCCGGTGGATACATTGCATCCGGCAATTAGTGGTCCAGCTGATTATATTTTCTCATTTCCGTTTTGTGTGAGTAAAATGCTTACATGTTAAATGTTTTTATAAAGCCAGGTACTGAATGACTCGAAAGTCTGAATACTTACGAGTTCCCCTGATGGCGTTTTCAGGAGTGGTAGAACGTCTCCAGCGGACTCAAGAAATACCGCCCGGTCTCAGGTGGGTTTCCGATGTCGAGATTTCCACGCAACAAGATTTGCCCGAGGGATGCTTTGCCTTGGAATTTACGGATAAGGTTAATATATTATTGAATTTGGAAAAGGCTTTTGGGGTATTTGGTCCAGGCAAACAAATAACTCCGCTAAATGGTATTTATGCGCTGGGTTTGGAAAGACGTGCGCCTCTGTTTTGCAAAGTGATCAAAGACGACTCCCTTTCCAATAATTCCCGCCCGAACCGCCGCCGAAAAAGCTTCATGACACCCACCCCCCTGCATATACCGGAAAGTCGGGTTTCACCAATTCCCGACTCCTCTCATGAAATGATGTACCTGAACGATTTAAATGAAAAGGAGAATTTAAAGATCGTACCTTTAAAAGAGATTGTATGGATGTGCCCCTTGATTCTTGTTATGGAAAATCCGGATATATGAAGGCGCTATTACTCCATGACCATATGAATCAGATCGCGGAAGGATTCGGTGCCAACCTGAACCCAGTTAAGATGCGTGAAAGACTCTTCCTCAACTGAATAAATACGGATCAGCTTTAGATATTGAAGCCGGTCTGCAATTTTCTCGATTTCCGCATCAGATAGTTCCGAAACTTTCGAAAAATGCTCTTCGCAGAATTCCCATTCCCAGGGACTGGAATGGCGGGAAAGATAGATATCTTCGCAGGCTCTTTCCAACCGATTCTTTTTGACACGATCGGTGTAGGTTTTTAAGTCGGATCCTTTCAGGATCAGTGAAAATCCCAGGTAATGGCCCCACCAGAATAGGGTCCGGTAAGTGAAGAAATCCGTTTTGGAAAATTTCTGAGGAAGGTCGAGGGAAAGGAAGGGAAAACCTTTATGGTTCTCGCCTCTGGCTATTTGGCCTTTTGTCTGATCGGTTCCCTGTGGGAAAGGTTTAGGATTGTCTTTAAGTTCCTTTATAAGGGCGGCGCGTAACTCCTCCAGATAACTTTCTGCCTTTTTCATTATGGCAGGTTTGTGTTTGAAGAGATCGGTTACGTTGATTAAATCCCATTCACGATTGGACCAGAATGTGAAATTCTCCTGATTTTCCGTCATGGGGGCAAGTGCTTTCAGCCGGTGTCAGGGGTTTTGGGAGCGGAGGTCGTCCTTTTGGCGAACCAGCACATAACGGTGGAGAGCGTCTTCGGATTCCGTACTCAGATTGATGAAGTTACATCGGCAAATATCCTCTTCATCAATACGCAAAATCCGGATACGGGTTTTAATGCCCCCCCCGGTCGGGAGAACAAAATCGATCCCGTAAGTGGCATTTGCCCGGAACCCTTTATTTTTAAACGCCAATCCCCCAGAACTGATTTCCAGGACTTCCAGCGATTGCCCCTCCAGATTGACAAAGATAGGGCTTTCCGGGTCGGGAGCAACGCGATAGGCCTGGCGAGCCTCTTCCGGAGCTTTGAATTTCTTTTCCTGCTTATTTTTCTTTTTCCAGAACAAATTCGACCCTCCTGTTGGTGGATTGCCCCAACTCTGAATCATTTGATGCGATAGGGAATATATCGGCATATCCCGTTGCGGTCAACCGCTTTGGATCTATATTTTTATCAATAAAGTATCTCAATACGGCTGTGGCCCGGGCCGAGGACAGCTCCCAATTGGATGGAAACCGGTCCGTGGAAATGGGATTATCGTCGGTATGTCCCTGAATACTTATCCGGTAGCGGGGATAGGAGTTCAGAAGACGAACGATTTCGTCCAGAATCGGTTTGCTTTTGTTGACATCCAAATTGGCGCTTCCAGGTTCGAAGAGTGATCCTCCCGGGATTCGGATGACGATTTTGGTTCGATCGGTAGATATATCCATGACGTCATTCATGGTTTCCCGGTCGGCAACATGCAGAATGTCAGTCAGGATATCGTCGGACTTGAGGCCGGTCAGGACTTCAATCGATTCCTTTTTTTCTACAGAGTCCAAGAGTTCCAAAAGGCCGATGCTTGCCGACTGGGTACCCATAATGGCTTCCTTGAACTTGTTGTTCGCCACTGAGGATAAGGAATAATACAAAATAAAGAACGTTAAAAGAAGAATCGCCATATCCGCATAGGTGGTCATCCATAAAGGCGAGGACTTATCTTCTAATGCCTCTTCCATAAACTCAGCCAGCTTCTTTCTGGTGTATCGGGACCGTTTGGATTTTTTTCCTGCGCTTTCCTCTGCTTTTTTGACTTCAAAGGCCAATTCGGATTTGAATTTCTTCTGCTGAAGAATCAACTCTTTCTCCAGATCATCCTTTTCGGCTTTTAATGCCGTTAGTTCTTTTCTTACCTGTTTTACAATCTCGGCGGGAAACTGCGATTCATTACCATCCTCGAAATCACCATCAAGAAGTTTTTCGTAGGTTTTGATCAGGTCTTCCTTTTCCTTAAGCAATTGCTCAAATCGTTGCCGGGATTCCTCGTCCAGTTTTTCTTCCGTGGGAGGGGTTTGCTTTACCGGAACTGTAGAGGGGGTATTTTTTTGAAGACGCCGAACTTCCCTGGCAAGGACTCCTTTTTCTTCGGTCAAACGTTCCCGGGTTTTGCGTTCCTCTTCTATTTTCTGGGTCAGGCGGGTGTTCTTTTTACGCAGTTCCTTGAGCATTTCATTTATTTTTTCAGCCAGATCCAATTCAGGCGCTCCCCACATGAGGGGTTCTTTAATCTGCGATTTCGATGCCTGGGTCTCTTTACTGCCGGAGGGGGTTATAGAGGACTGCTGGTATGAGATCGATTTCTGGAATCGAATTTGCTCGATTTTTTCGTTGAGCTGTTGTTGCAGGGAGCTGATCTTTTTTCCTGTAACCGCCAGTAAATGTTTGATTTTTACTTCCTGACGATTTTTTTCCGAATTTGCTTTTTTCAGCTCAGCGTTTTTTATTCGGATAAGTTCTTTAACCTGTTCCAGGTTTTCTCTGTTTCCCATAACATTACTCGACGCCTATGTTTACTTTTTGATGAAAACGGGTCTTCTTGGACGACGTTTCTTCATAGGTATATAGGACGATAATTTTTCATATACAAAAATCGGGTTGTTGTCTTCCAGGATTGATATCGCTCCCTCGAATATAATTTCAAGATTGATCACTTCCACAAGAGTCCTGTCCTTGAGCTTTCCGGCAATGGGAAGAAAGAACAAGGTTGATAACAACATTCCATAAAATGTGGTCAGGAGCGCAACTGCCATGGCGGGCCCGATGGTTTCGGGATTAGACAGTTGTCTCAGCATTTGCACCAAACCAATCAGGGTTCCCATCATTCCGAACGAGGGGGCGTAAATCGCCATTTTTCTGAAAACATCCTGGACAATAAAATGCCTTTGCTTCATGGATTCAATTTCAATATGGAGGGTGTCCCGGATGAGGTCCTCTTTGGAACCATCGGCGATTAGATTGCAGGCCTTCCTGAGTAAATCGTCTTCAATCTGCATTCTGCTAAGAGCGATCAAACCCTGGCGACGGCTGATGGTGCAGAGCTCGATCATGGTTTCCACGGTATCGTTGGGATCCTGCTTTTTTTCGGAGAAGACAAAAAATGCCGCTTTAAAGGCGGCAATGACATCTTTTAGTTGAAAGGTAATCAGAGTGGCTGCAATCGTGCCCCCAAAGACGATCATGAAACCCGGCAAATTGAAGAAATTGTCCAGTTGACCATCAATGAAAATGGCGCCCACGATGAGCGAAATGCCTAGTATGATTCCTACAAGGGAAGCGGCATCCACTAAGTTCCGTCCTTTTGTTAGTAGTGGAGAATGGGATTATCTTCTAAATTTAACATGGGAATGGTGTTTCTGCAATAATTTCATGGGTTTATGGGAGGATAAATCATCTGCTTTCCCTGTAAAAAAAGGGTGGGTTTGGGAATGGCGGCACGAGGAGTTTAAGCGGGAGTTATTTCAGTCTGTATGCTGGAGGGATGGGCCGGCTTGCAGGAATTGGGTCATGTCTTCCACCGGAAGCACCGGGCTCAATAAAATCCCCTGGCCTAGATCGCAACCAGTGTCCGTGAGAAAGGCCAATTGGTTATCGGTTTCAACTCCTTCTGCAATGGTTTTCAGTCCCAGGTTCTGGGCCAGGGATATGATCGCTTGAATGATGGCGCTATTGGCTTTTACTTGGTAATCGTGGACGAAGGTTTGATCGATTTTCAAGCTATGGATAGGCATGTTTTTGAGATACTGAAGTGAAGAGAAACCGGTTCCAAAATCGTCAATGGATAATTTCAGTCCAAATTCATTAAGTTCCTTCAGCCGGGATATGCCGTCGGCGGTATTCTCCATCAAAACCGTTTCGGTCAATTCCAGCTCCAGAAAGCGAGGATCAATTCCTGAGCGAACCACCTGTTTTTCTACTTTACGAACCAAGTCATCCCGATTGAACTGGTGCCCGGAAAGATTAACCGCAACATTGACCGGATCCAGTCCCATGTTCAGCCAATGCTTGATTTGTTCACAGGCGGTCTGGAGAACCCAATCTCCGATAGGAATGATCAGGCGATTTTCTTCGGCGGCGCTAATGAACTCCAGAGTGGGAACCCAACCTTTTTCAGGATGGCGCCATCGTATCAGGGATTCCATTCCGGCATACTTTCCCGTAGTCAGGTTGAATTTTGGCTGAAAATGCAGTTCAAACTCTTCCCTTTCGAGGGCTTTACGCAGATCTGTTTCCATGTCTACTTTGCGGGCGGATTGAAACAGGAATGCCGGGTTGTAATATTGGAAATTGTGCTTGGCTTTTTCTTTAGCTGTCCACAGGGCGGCTTGGGAGTTTTTGATCAGTGAATGCGGGTCTTTGCCGTCATGGGGATACAGGGAGATCCCCAGGGTGGAACGTATGCTGATTTCCTGGGTTCCAAGAGTGAACATGGGTTCCAGGGTTTGCAGAATTTTTTGAGCCATGAGGGTGATAAACCTCTGATGGCTCGCGCCACTTAAAATCAGGAGAAAGTCCTCCCCCTCAAGGCGAGCCACTGTATCTTCTTTTCGGAGACATCCCTCCAGCCGCTTTCCGATTTCTTTCAGCAGAAGATCTCCCAAATGAGGGTTGAGAGAATGACTAATGGTTTTGAAGTTATCTATGCTTACCATGACTACTGCTATTAATTTTTCCTGGCGGTCAGCCTGAGAAATGGCAACATTCAATCGATCCTTGGAAAGTGCCAGGTTTGGAAGGCCTGTAACCGGATCGAAATAAGCAAGCGTCTCAAGGCGCTCCTCCATTAATGTCCGTTCGGTTTTATCCACGGCCATCGCCACATACAAAGGATAGGTGTCCTGTTGAAGGAGTTTAAAGCGGATTTCGGAGTTGTATTGTGTACCGTCTTTTCTTTGATGGATTCCCTCAAAGGTTGCAAAGGATAATTCGTTGTTTCTTAGAGGGCGCGACAAATTATTAAAGATGTCCTGATTCAGATTTTTGATAATGTCAAAAATGGTGCGTTTTGAAATCTCTTCCTTGTTGTAACCCAGGTTGTTCAAAGCCAGCGGATTGGCGCGGGCGAAATGGTAAGTGGAGGAATCGATGATATAAATTTCATTGGGAGAGTCGTCCAGAATGCGGAGCAGATGGACGGATATTTTTTCCTGGGCTTCCTTTTTCTTGTAGCCCATGGCAAGGTCGCTGATATTTCCCCGAGACCGGTCCGAGAGAGTCGATAGCAGGGAAAACAGGAACTGGTCGTTGGAGACCGTCAGGGCTTCAAACTGGGGCCTGGTGATTTCCAGCAATATGGTTTCATCTTCCGCCCGGACCGTCGCCGAGCGGTTTTTGGATTCAATGATTGCCATTTCACCAAAGACGTGACCGCTGTGAATTTGGGATATTTCCTGATCCTCTTTGAAAATAGTCAGTCGTCCCCCCAGCACCGCGTACATCGTGTTTCCAGAGTCGCCCTCGTTGAACAGAGTTTCTCCGGGTTGCAGAAACAATGTTTCACATTGCTCCGATAATTCGCTCAGCACGGATTCGGGCAGGCATTTGAACAACTCAACTTCTTTTAATTGATCCAGAACCATGGGTTTCGTTTTATGAATTATTTAATGGATAACGAAAATAGTATAAGGGGACTTGAAGAAGTTTGTTTAGAAAATAACCTTAAATATAGTAAATAAAAAACCTTTGAGGTAAATGTAATTTATAGATCGGATTATCGCCAAGAGGAATCTTGTTGATTTTGGTTTGATAAAGGAGAGGGAGACTGGTAGTGAGGAAATCTCAGGAAAATTATCCGAGGAGTATGAGTGTGCAGGGTATTATGATAATGGCCAGAAGAGTGGAAATGAAAATAGTTGAAGCCACCACCTCCGGTTGTGCCCGATATTTTTCCGCTACCAGAGAAGTGATCACCGCGCAGGGCATGACCGATTCTAATATGACCACTTTGTAAGCCAGGCCCTCAAGTTGAAACAGCCAAACGCAAAATACTCCGGTCAGCGCTCCACCGATAAAGCGGATGGCGACGGCTATCAGGGAAAGTTTTAGTCCGGTAATTTTAACCTGGGACAACTGTATTCCGAGCGCCATGAGAACCATAGGGATTGTTGCCTGGGCCAGCAGGTGAGCGCTGTTGTTGATGAACATCGGGACCTCAATGTCACCCCAATTGAATAACAACGCGCATAGAACCACATATACGACCGGTTCCCGAAAAACCTGAAGGATGCCCTTTTCTTTCCCCCCGGAAACGATGACCAGACCCAGAGTGAATATACCCAGAAACGCGGTCAGGTAAAACATCAGGGCGAAAGGGATGGCGCTTTCGCCATAAGCCGCGAGAAGTATGGGGAAGGGCAGATTAACGGAGTTCATAAACATGATGGGCAGGTAAATACCCCGAGGTGAAATACGCTTGAGCCGAAATACTCCCCACGCGATTAACCCGGGAACCAGCATGATGATGACTGAAGATAACAATACATCTGTAATAACGCTCCCTTCCAGTTTCATCCGGTACAGGTGTTCCCAGGCGAAAGCCGGAACCAGAATCCCCATGGTAATTTTTATCAGGGCCTCGTTGCTGTTCTGGATGAAACGGCTAAAGCCATATCCCAGGGCAATAATCAGGAATGCCGGAGAGACAATTTGAAGGACGTGAATGAGGTTGCTCGCCATGAGGAATTCGTCAGGCGGGATCGTTGTAAAGATGGCAATCCACGGTATGGCCGGTACCTAATTGAATGGTCCGGGGAGCTTCAGTTTTGCAGTGATCCATCACTTTCGGACATCGTGGATGGAAATGACATCCTGTCGGAGGGTTCATGGGGGAGGGGACATCGCCGCCCAGAATAACTCTTTGGTTCCTCTCTTTTGGATTCAACGAGGGTTTGGATGCGAGCAGTGCCTGGGTGTAAGGGTGCGCCGCTTCGCGATTGAGAACATCCGTCGGCGCGGTTTCCACAACTTTACCGAGGTACATCACAGCCGTTCTTTGCGACAGATGTTTGACCACGTTGAGATCGTGCGAAATAAACAGCATTGATATTTCACCCTCGTCCTGAAGTTGTTGCAGGAGGTTGATGATCTGCGCCTGAATGGAAACGTCCAGCGCAGAGACCGGCTCATCGCATACGATATATTTGGGGTTCAATGCCAGCGCGCGGGCAATGCCGATTCTCTGTCTCTGGCCACCGGAAAATTCGTGAGGATACCGGCGCGCATATTTTGGGGACAACCCGACCTTCTCCATGATTTCCTCTACTTTGTGGCGAAGGGTGTTCCGGGCGGCCATTTTATGAATCAGGAGAGCTTCCCCGATGATACGCTCCACCGTGAACCGGGGATTGAGGGAACTGTAGGGATCCTGAAAAATGATCTGCATTTTTGGACGCAGGCGCGTTAATGCAGTGGAATCGAGATCAAAGATATTTTGGTCTTCAAAATAAACTTTGCCGGCAGTTGGTTCCAGCAGGCGGATGCTCAAGCGTCCTACCGTGGTTTTGCCGCATCCCGATTCGCCCACCAGACCCAGGGTTTCTCCCTTCCCAATTTCCAGCGAGACGTTATCGACGGCTTTGACCTGGTTTACGGTTTTGCCGAGTACCCCCCCGGTTATCGGAAAGTACTTTTTGAGGGAGTCGATTTTAACAACTGGATTCATGAGGAGGTAACCTGCTTGGAATCGCGGTGTAACCAACAGGCCACTTGTTGCTGCGGCTGGCCGGTTTGAAAATTTGGAGGGATTTCCTGATCGCATTCCGGCATAGCTTCTTTGCAACGGGGGTGAAAGGCGCACCCGCCGGGCAGGGACACCGGGTTGGGAACAGTTCCTGGAATGGATTCCAAGGGTTCCCCAGGTTCCCCGCGGGGCACTGAGTTAAGGAGTCCCCGGGTGTAGGGATGAGCGGGCGACTCGAACAATATTTCAACGGGTGCTTCCTCAACGATTTTTCCGGAATACATAACCGCCACCCGGTCGGCGTATCGAGCGACGATGCCCAAATTGTGTGTGATCAGCAGAATAGCCATATCCGTTTCGCGTCGTAATTGATCCAGCAACTCCAGAATCTGCGCTTCAATGGTGACATCGAGTGCGGTGGTAGGTTCATCCGCAATCAATAGCGCCGGCTGGCATGCAATGGCCATGGCGATCATTACTCTCTGCTTCATGCCGCCGGAAAGTTCGTGCGGGTATTGATCGATCCTGCGTTCAGGTGAGGGAATGGCTACCTGACGCAACAGAGCCAGAGTGAGTTCTCGCGCTTCCGTTTTGTTTTTCTTTTGGTGAAGGATGATCGACTCCGCAATCTGGTCCCCAATAGTGAATATGGGATTGAGGGAAGTCATCGGTTCCTGAAAAATCATGCTGATATCGTTGCCGCGCAACTGCTCCATCTCTTTTTCAGTTTTGGAGAAGATGTTCTTTCCGTTGAAGAAAATATTGCCCGTTTCAAATTTTCCGGGAGGGGAGGGGATGAGTCGCAAGATGCTGAGGGCGGTGACCGATTTACCGCAACCCGATTCTCCGACCAGGGCCAGGGTTTCTCCCTTGCGGAGGCTCAGGTCCACGTTCCGGACGGATTGAACAACGCCCTCCTCAATGTAAAAAAATGTACTGAGGTTCTGGATTTCGAGGAGAGAACTCATTTGATGGGCGAATGCCTCGGTTTTATTTCAGGTCGTCGAATATGTCTTCGTAACGGTAGTCGTCATCCTCGGAATCAATGTCGTAACGCGCCAGGCGGGTATTGACTCTTTCGGACCAGGCGTCGATGCCGCCATCGAGACATTTGACGTTGGTGAAGCCTCGGCTACCCAGCCATTTTTGAAAACTCGGCGACCGGTCGCCTTTCCAGTCGATCAATACGATTTCATTATCTTTGGGAGTGGTGTTCAGAACGTTTTCGCAGTTGTCGCGGGCGATCAAAGTGGCGCCTTCAATTTTGGCGATATCGTGCTCCCATTTTTCCCGAATGTCGAAAAGGGATAAATCAGTGCGGCCGGTTTCGATTTGCGATTTTAACTGTTCAGGTGTAATGGAGGGTGAAAGTTTGTTACCCGCTTCCTGATTCAGAAGGCTCAATACCTCGCCGATTTTTTTGCCATGTTTTTCGCAGACCGTGAAAATGGTCTCGTCCGGTTGATATCCGGAAACGGGCATGCCGATATGGAACTTTTTGAACAGCAGGGTGTGTACTTCCGGAAGAACCTTGTTAACCTCCGTCATCGGAGTGTCCGGGTTGAAAACGATGGGTTCCTCGCTCTCTTCCACCCGAACCTCGGTGATTTGGATGATGTGGTAGCCGTAGGGGGTGTGAAGAGGACCGAGAATTTTCCCCTTATCGTTTTCCGAAATTTCCCCCATCAGAGCACCGGCACTGTCTTCCGGCATCCAGCCCAAATCGCCGCCGTTTTTCTTCGAGGGGCAGGTACTATACTTTTCAACCACTTCTGTAAAAGATGCACCGGCGTCCAATTGTTTCTTGGCGGCCACCGCATCGTCGATTTCGTTGGTAAAGATTTGGCTGGCGCGTACACTGATCATATGTAACTACTCCTTTGGTGAAATCTAAGAATGGCAACATCATATAATGACTGGGTTTAGGATTCAATAGATTAGGAGGAGATTCAGGATTTGGAGGGATTAAGACGGTTAAAGCCTTATTCATTTACTCCAATCATTTAACCCTTCACCGGCGGCGGGTCCGAAATGCAGTTGCCAGTAGGTTTTTTTTAGGATTAAATCTGGTATATTTAAAGCGCTTTTGGAAAAGAGGACCTTAAGCCCCCGTAGCTCAGCAGGATAGAGCACCGGATTCCTAATCCGGGGGCCGTGCGTTCGAATCGCGCCGGGGGCACCATTTTCCTCAGTGAAAAAGGTGAAGTACAGAAAATTTAAATAAAAAAAATCCTCCCCCGGTTAAAGGGGAGGATTACATAAGAGAGCATTGGGTTACGCCAGCAACTTCAGCTGATATTTCCGAAGGAATCCATGGTAAATGAGTTTGCAGAATCCACATGCGAGGCAATAGCGATGAAGGTCATTTCATTACCTGAAAGCGTTATGCTGATGGTTGGAATTTGCTTGTATCCATACGCGGCGGTACTGATGATCGGCATGGTGCAGTCATTTGCCGAGCCGGTGTCCGTCCAATACGATTTGCAAGCAATATATAGACTGTGTAAATGCGACTTGGCATCGGCGTCCAGAGCCCGGGCCTTGTATTGAGCGAAGGCCGGAATGGCGATAGTCGTTAATACTCCAATGATTGCCATTACAGTAAGAAGTTCGATTAGAGTGAAGCCTTTGTTATCAATTTTCATTTTAATCTCCGTTTCCTTTTCCTCCCGATCTTATTGCCAATATCAAGCAATCTTTGTACCTAAATGATTGAAAAATAATGATTTACATGAGGTGTAAGTGTGTGGGTTTTTGGTTTTCATTGAATAATAAAGCGTTATTTCATTGGTCCAAGGGTAATTAAATTTACATTTCCCAAAGGCGGATGGTTGGAGCGTGGAAAACCTCGTTTACAGTTACAAAATGCGTCACCTTTTGGATAAAAATTGTCCACAGATTTACACTTATCGCTAGACCGATAAATTTTAGGAATTTAGTCCGCAATGGGGCTATAAGCGGAGAATAAGCTTTGCGGAACGAGCGGAACAGGGGAAACGGCGGGGTTTCTGCGCATAGAATAGGACGTCCTGTTAGGCGGCTGCATTCAGGGAGAGCTTTCCTTGTAAATACAAAAGCCAGAGTGCCCTGCGGCTTCCGCCGCTAAGGTGGCTCATAGCCTCCCTTATATTTTGTTTTTCAAGGGCACTCCGGCATTCTCATATTTTTAAATCATTGAGTATTTTCGTCCCATCAGAAATGTAGGACTCTGGCCCGGATTTTTCAAGTCCCGCCCTGTGAAATGTAATATTGAGAGTTTGCAAAGGGTAACAAGCCTTTTAAGGGGCTCTATAACGGAATGAGGGCTTGGGGAGAATTATATCTTCTAAATGGCGCCAAGGGCGCTGAGAAAGCCGTAAAGGAGACTGATAGAATGACCGAGGATAACCCACAGAAAAAAGCGCCGGAGCCGCGCCGGGAAAACCCGATTTTCACCATCTGGGTACATACCGGCTACCTCGTCCTCATCCTCTCCATGATCGCCTGGATGGTTTACATGGAATTCTTTATGTGAGGGGAAATTATAAATTAGAGTTATGTGGTAATGCCAAATTTAAATATTTGCCGCGCTCACCGTAAATGAGTCGTTGGGCTTCCAGATCTTTGAGGATACTTTCCAGTTCGGAGGACTTGACGGGCAGACCCTGCTCTTTGAGATGCGCGCTTATCTGATCCAGGTTTCGAGGCGCATCGCTACAGAACGCGAACGCTTTTCCCGCCGCGCCTTCCAGCCGCAGTTTCACCGGGCGCTCTGCCGACCGCTCGTCGTACACCGTTACGAATTCCATAGACTTGGTGAAGATCAGGTAGGGCAGGTTCTCGGATTGATGCCTCTGCTTCCAGTAAGCAACGGTTTGATGCAGTTCCTCCACCAGTGCCGGATCGATTTTCAGGTCGGATTCAAACTCAAAATCGTACGCCACTTTCATGAGGTCGATCGTGTCGCCGTCATACACAAAGGGATACGCCGCACCGGGTCCGGTAATGCGGATGCCGTACTCGTCCGGCCGGGTGAAGTAAGGGCTGAATCGCTCCAGCCAGATGTTGCCGACAGAGATCGGCGGTTGCAGGTGGGTGAGCGATTTGAGGAGATCAATCTGCTGACGGTAATCGTCATCGGTCTCCTGCGGGAAGCCGGTCAGAATGCTCCAACTCACTTCCATACCGTAGTACAGGGCCCACTTCAGGCAGAATATGTTCTGGAGTGGCCGTACCCCTTTGTCCATTTCCTGCAATTGGTTGGCGCTGAAGCTTTCGATACCGGGCTGGATCACGTTCACCCCACCATGCGCCAGATTCTTGATCTGCGCCTTGGTGAGGTTGCTTTTCACCTCTATGAAAAACTGAAGATCATAGTGGTTTTTGGCGAATTCGCCAAAAACGCCGTCGATGTATTTCATCTCCAGAATGTTATCCACCAGCCGGAAGCGGTAGCTGTTGTAGCGTTGGGACAGATAAGCCAAATCGGCATGGACCTGCTCCATGGGCCGTGACCGGAACTCCATGGTCGAGGCGTTGAGGCCGCAGAATGTACAGTGATGTTTCTCCCCCCACCAGCATCCGCGCGCGGTTTCGTACAGAATGATCGGATTCTCAAGCAGGGGAGAGTGGGGATCGATTGTCCGGATCTCCTCCATATAATCATCGTAATCGGGCGGACCGTATTGTTTGAAGCCTTTAAAGTTTTCCTGGCTCTCCTCGAAACGGATGTCGCCGTCGACCCGGTGGATCACACCTTTTGGAATCGGGGCACCCGACCCCAAAGCTTCCATTAAAGCCGGAAGCGAGTCTTCCGCTTCTCCGGAGACTACGTAGTCGATCCACTCGAACACGCGGAAATATTCCAGACCCATCTCCGAATCGAAGTTTGATCCGCCGAATAATATTTTGATGGATGGGAACTTTTCCTTGATGAGTTTGGCGAGGGTGACGCTGGCGAGGTTCTGGTTGAAGGTCGAGGTGAAGCCCACCACATCGTAGTTTCCCCAGTTTACGGACTCGATGGCCCAATGAAGAAACTCAGGAACCATTTGCGTCTTGACCTCATGCAGAAACGACGCAGGACGGTTTATGGTCTGGCTGATGTTCTGGAGATGTGATTGGAACCTCTCTGCGTACTCTTTGTTTCCCCTGGATTCGCCGAACAGCATGTGGGAGAACAGCCACTCGCCGATCAGGAACCGCTCCTCACATAGTTTATTGTAGACCTCCATATCAACCTGGTGGGCAAAGTGGAGATTCAGGTAAAAGCTCTTCACCTCATGGCCGTGGGCTTTCAGCAGGGTCGAGAGCGTTCCCAGTTGAATGGACGGATACACGTGAAAGCCGAAAGGCATGTTAACTAATGCGATTTTGGAAGGCATGGCCGTTATCTTATCAATTCATATAGGGTAATTCACCCGAAAAGTAGGACATGGAGCCAATCCAGTCAGGGTAATAATACTTATACGGTTTGATTTGCAGTAAAGTTGGTCTTACTCTGAGTGTAGGGAAACCGGATCACCCCGTTACCGCAGTGAATTCCAACTGGATCTGGATAGGGCTATTTATGAAAAATTTATTCGTCTGGATTGCATTATTGTTGTTGGCGGCTTGCAAAGCATCCCCTCAAGTAAACGCCATCATTTTAACTGAAGCCTTGCCGGATTCAGAGGGCGAGTTACTGTATTTAGACCTGAAATGCCCCGCCTGCCATGGGTATCAGGGGGCCGGGGATGGTTTTCTATCCACAGGTTTGAGGTCGAAACCGATTGATTTTTCATCGACTGAGGCCATGGGCACTATCCCGGATGACCAGCTAAAAGATGCGATCTGGAAGGGTAAGGGCGAGGGGATGCCGGGATTTCCACGCTTAACCGGCCATCAGGTCGAGGCTTTGGTGGCGTATATCCGTTCCATATCCCAGTCTCCCTAGAATGCGCCACCGGATGGGGTGACCGAAAAATTGTAGACTTTCCCACGATTTGTCTGGCGTTATTTTCTAGGGTTTTGCGGTATAATAAAATATAATCAACGGTTTTTGTTGAACCCTTCCTGGTTTCTCCAAAGCACACCGAAACAATTTTCGAGGAAACACCCACAACTATGAGTAGTGAATTAATTCGTAATATCGGCATCATTGCGCATGTCGACCACGGCAAGACCACGCTGGTGGACTGTCTGCTTAAGCAGGGCGGGACCTTTCGTGATGATAAGTTGACCGAAACCTGCGTGATGGACAGCAACGACTTGGAACGCGAACGCGGCATCACCATCTTTTCGAAGAATGCCTCCATTCGTTATCAGCAGTATAAAATAAACATCGTCGATACCCCCGGACATGCTGATTTCGGTGGTGAGGTCGAACGCATCTTGAAAATGGTCAACGGTGTCCTATTGATCGTCGATGCCGCCGAGGGTCCGATGCCGCAGACACGATTCGTTCTTAAAAAATCCCTGGACCTGGGGTTGAAACCCATAGTAGTGATCAATAAAATCGACCGTCCTGGAGCCGATCCTGCGAAAGCGCTGGATGAGGTGTTTGATCTGTTTGTGAGCCTGGGGGCGAACGACGCGCAACTGGATTTTTCTACTATTTATGCCTCCGCCAAGCAGGGGTTTTGCCGTTTGGAGCCGGATGGTGAAAATCATGACATGAAACCTATGCTCGACCTCATTGTCAAAAAGGTGGAGCCGCATGGTGGAGATCCCGAAGGCGCGTTTCAAATGCTGGTGTCCTCCATCGACTACAGTGATTATGTTGGGCGTATCGCCATCGGTAAAATTCAACGTGGCCGTTACGACTCTAAGAAACAATATACCCTGATCAATCGTGCCGGTGATATGCAGGAATTCAAAATCACCAAGCTGTTCACTTACGAAGGTTTGGGGCAGGTAGAGGCCGACTCTGCGATGACTGGAGACATTATCGGTGTGGCGGGGATGAAGGAAGTTGATATTGGTGAAACCATTGCCGACAGCGAATATCCGGAGGCACTGCCGGTAATCGAAATAGATGAGCCGACGCTTTCGATCAATTTTCTCGTGAATGATTCCCCATTCGCCGGGCGTGAAGGGAAGTTTGTCACCTCGCGGCAATTGCGGGACCGGCTGTTTAAGGAAGTTAAGAAAAATGTCGCCCTGCGCGTGGCAGAAACAGGCGCCGGCGACTCATTCAAGGTTTCCGGTCGTGGGGAGCTTCACCTTGGCATCCTGATTGAAACCATGCGACGGGAGGGTTACGAGTTTGCCGTGTCTCGACCGGAAGTGGTGATGAAGGAGGAAGGGGGCAAGACTTTGGAACCTGAGGAGTTTGTGATCATTGATGTCGACGAGGCCTATATGGGTCCTGTGATGGAGGCGATGGGACAACGTAAGGGTACCATGAAGAATATGTTGCATTCGGAGTCGGGGGTGGTTCGCTTGGAGTTTGTAATTCCCACGCGCGGCTTATTTGGGTTCCGTTCACAGTTATTGACTCTGACCAAGGGGACGGGCACTTTGAATAGTAGTTTTCATAATTACATCCCCTATTGCGGTTCTCTGGCACGTCGCATCAACGGGGTTCTGATTTCCCTCGAAGCCGGAAAGACAACAGGTTATTCCATTTTTAATTTGGAAGATCGGGGAGCGTTGTTTCTGGGGCCTGGAGAAGAGGTTTATACGGGAATGATTATCGGTGAGAATAAAAAAGATAGCGATCTGGTGGTCAATATTTGTAAGGGCAAAAAGCTGACCAACATGCGGACCAGTGGTTCCGATGACACCATCAGTCTCACCCCTCCGCGCCGGATGAGTCTGGAACAGATTTTGGGTTACCTGAACCACGACGAGCTGGCAGAAATTACACCGAAAAGTATTCGGTTACGTAAAAAGCTGTTGGATGAAAACGCCCGGAAACGAGATTCCAAAAAGAATCAAGTGGCCTGAAAATAGGGCGATGGCTGTGTAATGGGGAAAAGCCCGTAATGGATGGAGGGTTGGAATTTAAATTCCGGCTTGTTTGATGGTTTCGGCCAGCTGATCAAAGTTTACGGGTTTTTTAATGCAGGCATAAGCGCCATTGCGCAGACATTCTTCCTCTACATCGCGGCTTAAGTTGGCGCTGACCATGATCACCTGAATTTCGGGTCTCCAGTCGGTGATCATTTTAACCAGTTCGTCGCCGGTCAGCCGTGGCATCATCACATCGAGCAGCACGACTTTGGGATGATATTGGTAGATTTTAGCGATCGCTTCCTCTCCAGCTTCTGCGGTTTCCACCTCAAAACCTCTAAGATTGAGATTTTTTTTGGAAAGGTTAAGAAACTTTTCCTCATCATCCACTACAAGTACTTTTAGATTAGATGTTGTGGATTTGGACATAATTATTTCCTGTTTGAGTAGTTTTTATTGTTAAATCGCTTCTTGCTATTGGAAGGCAATATCTATTTAAAAACAAGCTCTTATTTTTTTTAATTATATATTTTATCAGGCATAAGGTAAAATATTGCCTTTACCTAATTAATCGAGTCTCCGAATTCTCATTTAAGGGTATTTTGTCCACTGTAAAATTGACAATTATTTTATTTCCAGTATCCTCAGGGCAAAATTTTAATGTTTCGGTAAAGGGAAGACGGTGTGAAACCGTCGCGGACCCGCCGCTGTAACCGGAAACGAAACCCGCGAAAACCACTGTTTGATAATTAAACGGGAAGGTGCGGGGTGTAGGTTGATCCGGGAGCCAGAAGACCTTGCCGAAATGTATTGTCAACTCTTCGCGGACTGAGAGGTTGAGGGTTTTGGAAAACCCCCTCCTATTGGACGGGGTTTTTTTGTACCCGTACTTAATAGGGTTTCAACAAAAGCAATCCCCCCTCCTTGTTCCGACGAAAAATTAGGAAATTAAATTCCATGAGGAATTTTGTTTCGGCGCTTTCCTTTTTGACCACCATTCCTTTGGGTAAGTTATCCGGCAAACCGGCTGGGGCTTCAATTCTGTATTTTCCTCTGATTGGCCTTTTAATAGGCGGCCTTCTTGCTGGTGTGGACCGACTGGGGTCGTTATTCTTATTCGAAGAGCTTCGCATCCTGGTGGATGTTGCTTTCCTTGTAATTATTACAGGAGGATTACATTTGGACGGTTTGGCGGACTCGGCCGATGGACTTTACTTTCATCATGATAAAGAAAAAGTATTCAAAATTATGAAAGATCCTCGAATAGGAGTTATGGGGGTCTTGGCGCTTATGTTTTGTCTGGGGTTTAAAGTGGTTGGAATAGGGGCTCTGGATGCCAGGAGTTGCTGGGTCTGGTTTGTAGTAGCACCTGCCTTGGCCCGGTCGGCGCAGGTGGTGGGTCTGGTATTTATTACTGATGCACGGGAAACAGGTGGAGTCGGGCAAACGTTGTATCAAAAAGGAAAATACCAATACCTGATCTTTTGTTTGATCCCTCTGGCGTTGCCGTTCTTGGTGAGCGTTCCTGTGGGTTTGATTGTGGGAGCGGCGTTTGTAATTATTATTGCCTGTTTTTTTGTATTCATTCGAACGCGTTTGGGCGGTATGACTGGCGATACATTTGGCGCCTTGACAGAAACTGTGGAGACCTGGTTTTTGGTATTCGGTGGATGGGTCTGCAAGGGGTTAATTTAAGGGAGTGTTTCAATGCCTAAAAAAATTTTAATTACTGGCGGATGCCGGAGCGGGAAAAGCCGCCATGCCTTGGCTCTGACCCGAAATATTTTTGGAGAGAAACTTTTCGTGGCTACCGCTGAGGCTCTAGATTCAGAAATGTCCGAGCGAATTTCAAAGCACCGGCAGGAACGGGGGAGCAGCTGGGAAACGTTCGAGGAGCCAGTAGCGCTGACGCAAACTTTCAATCAGCTTGAAGGCCGTTCCGGAATTTTGATTTTAGACTGCCTGACTCTATGGATCAGCAATTTGTTGATCAAAGACTATAAACAGGATTATATATTAATGGAAGCGAATCGCTTGATGGCTCAATCCGAGCGCATGCAATGCCAGCTTGTTTTTGTGACCAACGAGGTGGGGGCGGGCATCGTGCCGGAAAGCAAGCTTTGTAGGGATTTCAGGGATGTTGTCGGGGCCGTTAATCAACTTGTTGCCCAACAATGTGATGAAGTGATTTATATGGTATCTGGTATACCCACCACCATAAAGTCATCGTGACATTATAGGATCATGATGTTTGAACCAGAGTCTACAGATGGGGATATAGAATCCTGTAATATTAGCAGAGCGAACCAACTTTTGTTTGATAGGTTTCAGCCCTCATCTCATGGCGGAAACAAGCAGGAGATGGCCCGGTTATTGAATATCCCCGTTGATCAAATTTTAGATTTCAGTGCCAGTGTCAATCCCTTAGGACCCTCACCGGGTACGCGTGCTGTGTTGGGATGCCTGGAGTCAATTTTGGCCGAGTATCCCGATCCCGACTCGATTCTATTTTGTGAAAAGGTTTCTGAGTATCTGCAAATTCCCTTGAGACAGATTTTGGTAACAAACGGATCGGTAGAGTTGATTCATCTTTTACCCAATCTTGTCGGTTCCGGAAAAGAAGTGATTATTTTGCGCCCCTTCTTTTCTGAATATGAGCGAGCTTTTCGATTCAACAAGATTCACACACATTCCGAGAATTATGATGTTGAAGGAATGTTTCGGATGGATATCGAGAGATTGCTCAATTACCTTAGGGGTCATCCTCAAATAGAGATGATGGTTTTGGGAAATCCTAATAACCCAACCGGACATTTATGGGATGAGGAATCTCTGGAGTTGCTAGTTCAATTTTGTAAATCCAGGAATATTTTTTTGGTGGTGGATGAAACGTTTGTCGAATTTTGTGAAAAGACAGTTTCTGTTTTGAAATGGGTAGACAGTAATCCATACCTGATTGTCGTTCGGTCGATGACCAAGTTTTATGGGCTGGCAGGCGTTCGGCTGGGGTATGGCGTGATGCATCCGGAACTGCGAACAAAATTGAAGGACTATCAAATTCCATGGTCAGTGAACTCCATTGCTCAAAAACTGGGGGTTGTTGCTTTGGATGACCATAAGTATTTCGCTCGAATCAAGTTAATGATGCTGGAACAACGGGAACGTCTATTTTTAGAATTAAGTTCTATTTCGGGAATCAAGGTTTTTCCTTCACATGCCAATTTTCTTCTTTTTAAACTGTTAACAGATAACACAAGAGAAGCCTCTCAATTTTATAAGGGTATGTTGGAATCTGGGATATTAGTCCGAAGTTGTAGTAATTTTGACGGTCTGGATAAAAGTTATTTTCGTGTTGCTGTACGGACAGCGAAGGAAAACCGAATCCTCGTTTCCAAGATCAAAAATCAGCTTGGCAAAGAATGCTGATTGAAAATGTCATGGTATCAGGAAATTATTCTAGCGTATCTACTGGACCTTTGGATCGGGGACCCTAAAAGTTTTCCCCACCCCGTTCGCTGGATTGGTCAAGCGGCTGGAGTGCTGGAAAAGATTGCCCGCCGTCGCATCGCCAACCTTTTTGTCGCCGGTATGATCACCACTGCTTTTTTATTGTTTATGGTGGTGTCCATCGCATCGGGGGTGCTCTGGTTTTTAGGAAATGTGTACCCCTTTTTGGAAGTCTGTGGATCGGTTTATCTGATGTATGCCAGTCTTTCAGTGCGGAGTCTATATGATGAAAGCAAACCCATTGCCAATTATTTGCTTGAAGAGCGAATGGATGAGGCCCGTACTGCTTTATCTCAAGTTGTTGGACGAGATACCGAATCCCTGGATGCGCAGGGAATCATGCGAGCTACGGTAGAAACCATTGCCGAGAGCACTATCGATGGTATTGTGGCACCCATATTTTACGCATGCCTGGGTGGCGCTCCATTGGTTCTGGGATACAAGTGCATTAATACTTTGGACTCTATTTTCGGTTACAGGAATGAGACTTATGAACGCTTCGGGAAATTCCCCGCTCGCCTGGATGATGTCGTGAATTGGATTCCCGCACGCCTAGGTGGTGTGTTGATGGTTGTGGCTTCATGGATATGTGGGTATAGCGGTGTTAAAGCGTGGCGCATCATGTTGCGTGATGGCAGGAAACATTTAAGCCCAAATGCAGGGATTCCGGAAGCAGTGATAGCAGGGGCTTTGGGTCTCCAACTGGGTGGACCCAATAATTATGCCGGGGTTCCAGTAAATAAACCTTTTATAGGGGATTCTCTTAAAAAAATCACGATCAATGATATTTCAAACAGTCATAGGGTGATGTTTGTGACGTCGGTCCTGTCACTGTTATGTTTCGTGTGGAGTTTTATTGCGCTGGGAATCCGGTAAAAAGATGTACCTTTTGAGGGGTGATACATGAGTTTAGGTTTTGGAAATATTATTAAACATATTATTCCAGTTTCTGCAGAAAATTTGGCGCAGGCTCAAAAGCATCTGGACTCATTGACCAAACCGCCGGGGAGTCTGGGGAGGTTGGAGGAACTGGGCCGGCGCTATGCGGCCATCAAGGGACTGGATTCTCCGCGAGTGCGTACCAAGGCGGTGTATGTGTTTGCGGCTGATCATGGGGTTGCTCAACAGGGAGTTAGCGCCTTTCCGGCTGAAGTGACACCGCAGATGGTACTCAACTTTTTGAATGGTGGAGCCGCCATTAATGTATTGGCGGATCATTTTGGCGTTCAAGTGGTTGTGGTGGATATGGGGGTCAATTATGATTTTGACGATCATCCAGGATTGGTGAATAAAAAAATAGGGAAAGGTACTCGAGATTTGTCTTTAGGGAACTCCATGACACGTTTGCAGGCTGAACAAGCGGTTCAGGTGGGAGTAGATCTGGCTCGAGAGGCGTCTGAAAATGGTATCGATATTCTGGCTACCGGGGATATGGGAATCGGTAATACGACTGCCAGTGTGGCGATCATAGCCGCTTTAACCCAACGACCGGTAAAAGAAATTACGGGCCGCGGAACCGGAATTGATGACGAATCTTTATTGAAGAAAATACAGGTTGTTGAAAAGGCATTAAAGCTAAATCAGCCAAATACCAATGATCCCCTTGATGTTTTGGCTAAAGTGGGTGGTTTTGAAATCGCCGGAATCACTGGTTTTATATTGGGAAGCGCTATGTCTGGAACTCCAGTGGTAATTGATGGTGTTATATCAGGAGCGGCGGCATTGATTGCCTATAGAATGAACCCCACTGTTGGCGATTATATGTTTATGTCACATCAATCCCGGGAACCCGCCCATAAAGAGGTTTTTGACGCAGTGGGGCAATTGCCTCTATTTGATTTTGAGATGCGGCTGGGTGAGGGAACTGGCGCGGTGATTGGTATGAACCTTTTGGAGGCGGCGGTTAAGATTTATGTGAAAATGGCTACTTTTGAAAATGCCGGAGTTGCACAAAAAAACGTCGAAGGGAAAATTGAAGAATAATGGTGTACTGCTATTTGAGAGGAATTTCAAACCAGAAGGTGGAGCCGGAGGCCAATTGGCTCTTAACACCCAGGCATCCGTCATGCGCTTCAATCATTTTTTTTGAAATGGCCAGTCCGAGACCGGAGCTGGATTCGCCAGCGGTGGGTCGGGCTGTTAATTTCTGAAAATGCTGAAAAAGTTTTGCTTGATCCTCTTCAGAGATTCCCGGTCCTTCGTCCCTGACGCTGAAGATTATTCTATTGCCTGTATTCTTTAATTCGATAAAGATATTTTTTCCAGGACGGGAAAACTTGATCGCATTATTTAAAAGATTGTCCATTACCTGACCGATTTTATTGGAGTCAATTCTGCAATCCGGGACATCTTCCAGGTCGGAATAGAGGGTAATGTTTTTCTTGTCCGCAAAATATTGATTGATCATAATATGGTGGTTTGCCAGATTTTTAAATGGCTCCCGATGCAGGTCCAGTTTGAGCATCCCACTTTCAATGACTGAAATATCCAGAAGGTCGTTAACCATTTTTAATATATTTTCACTGCTCTTGAAAATGAAGTTTAAGAAACGATCTTTTGTTTCCGCCGGCAGTTCGTTCATGTCTTCTTTCAGTATTTGTGAATAGCCTTTGATGGCGCCCAAAGAATTTCTCATGTCATGGGAAGCCATTCCCATAAATTTATTTTTGAGTTCGTTAAGTTCCTTCAGCTGTTCGTTTCTCGTTCCCAGTTCCCGGATTAATTGCTGGATCTTCAGGTGGGTCTGGACACGGGCCACCACTTCTCTGTGATTGAATGGTTTGGTGATATAATCCACCCCTCCTTCATTGAATCCCCGGATCACATCTTCGGGCTCAGTTCGCGCAGTAATAAAAATGACAGGGATACTCCTGGTGGAATTCTGGGATTTTAATTGTTCGCAGGTTTGGAAACCATCCAAGCCTGGCATGTTTACATCAAGAAGTATCAAGTCAGGTTTAAATTTTTCCGCCAGTTCAATCGCCTGCATTCCACTTTGTGCAATGGATATGGAAAAATTCTCCTCCAGTATCTCCTCAAGAATGTGGAGGTTTGTTGGGGTGTCATCCACTATCAGGATTTTAGGTTTGTAGGTAACAGGAGTATCAATCACAGTCGATAGCGGATTTTAGCCGTTAGAGATGGTTGGAGTTTATCCGGGTTGCCAAATAAAATAAATTAGCTTAATCTTGTTTATCAGGGAATTGCCCTGATTTCATTTGATTTATTTATTGTAGATGCCTTTATTGGAATAATCAAATTATGACTGACGATTTGATATTTGTCGTAGATGACGAACCCGAAGTCGGGGGATTGCTGGCATATTATCTGGAAAAGGCTGGCTATAGAGTCGAGCAGTTTTCCAGTGGGCCGAATTGCCTCAAAGCCCTTGACCAAAATCCCCGCATCGTCTGCCTTGATATGCATATGCCGGAGATGGATGGACTGGAAGTTCTTAAGAAGATTAAAGACCGGAATTCGGGAACCGGAGTGATCATGGTTACCTCAAACAACACGGTGGACACGGCGGTTCAGGCTTTGAAACTCGGCGCGGCAGATTACATCATAAAACCCGCAGATCAGGAAAAGTTTATTGGCACGATTAAGGAAGTGTTGGATCAGACCCGGGTAGTGGGTCAGATCCGAAGTTTAGAAAAGGATATGAAGCAGGCCTTTGCTTATAAAAATATAATTGGGGAAAGCCCGGCGATTAAAAACGTTTTTACTCAAATAGAGCGGGTCAAGGATAGTAATGTAAATGTTTATATTCATGGTGAAAGCGGTACAGGCAAGGAATTGGTGGCGCGCGCCATTCACTTCAGCGGACCGGAGCAAAACCGCCCCTTTATCGATATCAATTGCAGTGCCCTGGCCGAAAGCCTGCTTGAGACTGAAATGTTCGGGCATGAAAAGGGAGCCTTCACGGGAGCTATCGGTACACATCGCGGAAAATTGGAATTGGCCGATGGCGGAACTTTGTTTCTCGATGAAATTGCCGATATGAGTCTTCAGCTTCAGGTTAAGCTTCTGAGGTTTCTGGAGGAAAAAAGCTTTGAAAGAGTGGGGGGGACCAAAAAAATCAAGGTCGATGTGCGAGTGGTTTCGGCCACCAACAAGGATCTGCAGAAAGAGGTCGAAAAAGGGAACTTTCGCGAGGATTTGTATTACCGTCTGGTGGTTTTTACCATTCATGTTCCGCCCCTGCGGGAGCGAAGGGACGACATTCCGCTTTTGTGCGGCTACCTTCTGAACAAATTTAAGGATGAATTGAACAAAGAAATTTCGCATATCTCGCCTGATGCAATGGATATTATGAATAATTATCGTTGGCCCGGCAATGTCCGGCAACTGCAGAATGTAATCCTTCAGTCAATGTTGATGTCGCAGTCCGGGATCATTGAGGTGGCCCATCTGCCACAGGAAATCCAAAAATCCCGCCAGGAGCCTGTTACCCCTTTAAAAGAGTCCGTTTCTTTCGAGGATTCTCCCTCTGATGATAATTCAAAAAGCGACTTCCATAAAATTTCCCTCGACGAAGGTGAAAAACAGACTCTCCTCAGCGCACTCAAAATGACCAACTGGAATATTTCCGAAGCGTCCAATCTTCTGAGTATCAGCCGGACCACTTTTTATCGGAAGCTTAAAAAACATGGTCTGAGTCAAAGCCGTGACTGAATACGGGTAGTAATCCACCCAGTATATTTGGGAAATCTCTCGATTTTCCTCCACCTCTCTGTTTCAAAATTGAACCGTTTTTTACAATTTTGTTACACATACAGATTTACCGTTACAGATCCCTTGCTGCCTGGAAAATATAGTTTTCATAACTTATTGTAAATCAATGAGTTATTGATTAAAGGGCATGGCATGACAATTGCTTTGTATGTTTAATGCGAGGGTCTTATGAATTTGAACGGTTTGAAATATAAACTGGAACGGGTTGAGAAACCGGAATCTCAGATGTTCTGTCACATCTCGCGGGAGATGAGAACTTCCCTGGATGGGATCATGGGGTTTATCCATCTGCTGTCATCCCAGCATTCCGGCCGTCTCAATGAAAAACAATCCCGGTATGTTTCCGAAATTTATGAAAACGGCAAACAATTGAATTCACTGGTGAACGATTGTCTTGATCTGGCCAGGCTTGATTCGGGCATGCTGGATCTTAATTTCGCTGAGCTGAATGTCAACGAATATCTACTTTGGGCTCTTGATGTCCTTCAGCCTCAGCTAAACGAAAAAAATCTTAAATTCACGATCAATTGGAAAACCGCTCCGGAAAAAATTCTGGGTGATTCGGCCCGTGTGAAACAGATATTATTTATTCTTCTTTCAAGGGTGGTTGGTTTTTCGCTGAAAAATGAAAGAATTTTGTTGAGCGTTGAATTCGATAAGAATTTTTTTAAAGTTTCTGTTAGCAATGATTACTGGTCGGGAATTGATATTAAAACCCCTGAACCGGAAAATTATTTTCAGCCCATTGACCTAAATGATCAAAGGAGCAGTGATTTCGATGTCAGCCTGGCTCTTGTATTAAAACTTATTCAGTTGCATGATGGAGATATCGGTTTGGATCAGGAGGAAAACGGCCAGAGTAAATTGTGGTTTACTCTTTCCAAAAATTCCCATAAACAAGCGGGTATGCCTGGTCTCAAAACAAATCCTGTAAAGAACTTTAAGAAAAATGCGCCTCGAATTTTACTGGTTGATGACAGTAGTAAAATGCAAACGCTTGTAACTGAAATTCTGAAAAGAGAACAATTTAAAGTATTTGTAGCGGATAACGGACAGGCGGGGCTTGAGTTGGCACAGCAGTGTCATCCGGATTTGATTTTCATGGATATCAATATGCCGGTTATGGATGGGGTGGATGCATTTCGGGGCATTCGCGCGGTTCCCGGATTAGAGACCATTCCTGTTGTGGCGCTTACCGCCTGCGAGCTCGATGATTCAAGGGAACGATTGCTTGGAATGGGTTTTACTTCTTACCTGAGTAAACCCTTCAGTAGAGACGATCTGTTGGGGGCTGTTCAGAAAAGCCTTGGACTGCCTCCCTCTGATTGATTCTAATAGTCCTTTTCTCAAATTCCAAAATTTAAATATTTACTGACTGAAGGATTGGGGTTTGGTTATTAGTTATAAGGCCAGATATCCAAGAATTAAGTTGGTCAGTGAATTTAGAGGTAGGGAGATAGTGAAAAAAAACACCTGACGGCTTAGCCGTCAGGTGGTAGGTAATTCTAATGACATGGTGGTTAGAATAAAGCTACACAAGATTCTACTCCATTATCCACCACATAAACTGTTCCCTCAGGGCATGTTAGCCCTTCTTCGGTATTATTGTTTTGTTGATTGCCTTCGATCGT
>JAOUPX010000028.1 GCA_029879645.1 Nitrospinota bacterium | reverse complement strand
GGGAAGCCCTGCGCCCGGTTTCCGTCGTGATGCATTGTTAAAGCGGAGACTAGGCGGACAAAGAATTATGGGGAACGGAGAACGGAACAGGGAGAAAGGGAAAGAAACAGGGATGAGAGAAATTGGCACCGGGCCTTGCCCAGCCCCTCATTCCCGAGGAGAGCTGGGCGGGTGTTTGATTTTCTCCCCCTTCTCCGAAGGGGGCCGGGGGGCTTCTTCCTTTTAAAAATCTAAACATAGATCCTTCGTCGCCACTGGCTCCTCAGGATGACAAAACTACGTTAATTGTCATTCTGAACGGAACGTAATGGAGTGAAGAATCTGTGTTTAGATTTATGAATTAATGGTTTTGTGATCCTTGCTCGAGATAAAATCACTCGCCCAAAACGGCCCGTCATCCATTATACTGAAAATCAGGCTCTACGATATTTTGGATTTAGAAGTTTGTTTAGAAAAGGGATGGTGGATGAACATTATATTTTTACTGGGTTTTAAAAAACATTTTTATATAGGATCATTATTATTAATCCTTACGGGATTAATTATATTTTATCTTTTGGAATATACCTCAATATATTACGAGCATACGGGTATTATTTTTTTGATAGGAATTACAAATATGTTTGTAATTCCATTATACCTTTTCAACAAAATCAAATGCCCTGATTGCCAATATAAAATATTTTGGCACTATTTGAATGAGAGCAAAATAAATAAAGGGAAAAAGAACCCATTCCTAATATCTGTTTGTCCCAACTGCGCCTTTGATCCTTCAAAACAATAGCTGATGCCTCAGTATATTATTAACGAAGGAAGAAAAGGATTGGCAGGGAACGCCTTATGTAACCCAAACAAAAATGGTCTTCTATTATCTTTAGGGCGGAATAATTTCAAATGAGCGACATATTGTTAAAATTAGAACCCCATGCTTTTTACAAAGATTTTTATCTAAAATATCCAATGGTCACTCTTTTCTTGATTTATGGTTTGTCCATTTTGTGTACCGCTTTTATTATTGAGGCTTTAATTATTCTTTCTAGGAATCGTCTTAACAGTGTTCATTCAAGCGCCAAAAATATCTGGTACAACATTATAGTGGCTCCATTAGCCATTTTGTTTCCCTTTGCTTTAGCCCTTCCCGTATTTTTCTTCAAAGGAGGGAGTGGACTAACGCCTGCCCATGACCTATTACTTCTGCAACTTATTCCAATTTGTTTATATGTTTATTTCTTAAGATTAAAAGCAATAAATGAGATCAATAAAAAATGGAAGATGAACTTAAGTCAAAGGCAATAAAGGGAGGACTTGATCCCACTAATTGAATTATGAAAACTTGCAAACCGTTTTTTATCATTCTTGTCTTTGCATTCTTCCTCCTGGGGAATGCGGGGCATGTGATGTTGCCGCAGGTTTTTATAAGCACCCAGACGCGCGCTCCCATCTCTGATACTAAAAGCAACCTCCATAACCTGTATCTTGCCTGTAAAGCCTATTGGGCGGATGAGGGTTCTGCGGAGCCTTGTTCCGTTAACACGGCGTCGCAGGAGAAATATGGCTATGTTAAGTCGAAAGGGGTGACGGTTCACGTGGCGGGTGCGGAGAATGATTTCTGCGCGGTTGCGTGGCATCAGGACACGCAACGGATGTTCAGCAAAAACTCGATAGGCCAAATTGCGGAGCAATCCGAATTTGCACTGGAACCAAACTGGAAAATCCACCCGCCGGAAAAGTTATGGATTTATGAAAATTTTGCGCCACGGAATATTTATTATTTCTCGGCGGTCTTGATCGTTCCTTTAGTAACGCTGATCATTACTTTCTGGTCCGGGGGAAATGTGATTTTGAAGGAAAAAAGAAAGTATCCCCTTTTAACTTTTGGCTTATTGATAGCCGCCTGGGCATTCATAGTGTTAGCAACGATCGGATTGGCGGGCGATATCTATTCATATTACACGCTGGGTGGTGACACGGTGATTTCGTTATTAATAATATTGCCGGTTGTGTATGCCATTAAGCTGGGTTTTTCACTGTTGAAGTGGGGAAGAGAGCTTGAAAGGGAAAAGGAATTGCCGGGCGATCTCAAAAATCTCCAATCCAAAGCATTGAAAAGGTCCGGAGCTTTCTTGCTGGGAGCAATAGGAGTTCTGCTGGTAATAAATGTAGCGTATGGTTTCAGTTATGATGGTGGCCGAAAAAATTATTTAACGCAATCCGACGAATTTGTGAAGGAATTTCAGGAAACGATTCAGAAGGACCCGGCACAACTCCAGAAAGTGTGCCAGCCTCCCGCATCCTCTCCATAGTCACAGCCCATTTGCCGAAACGCAATGCTCGGGCCGGAAATCAGCCAAGAGAATTTACCGCCGACTCGATGCGGTCCATTCCCTTTTGGATGTTTTTCATGGAGGTGGCGAAGGACAGGCGTTGGTTGTTGTCGGCGCCGAAGGCGATGCCGGGCACCAGCGCGACTTTGGCTTCTTCGAGCAGAAACTCCGCAACGTCGAGTGATCCGCTGATGGTTTTGCCGTTCCACTGTTTCCCGTGCAATCCTGAAAAATCCGGAAACGAGTAAAAGGAGCCCACCGGTGTGTAGCAGGACACGCCATCGATCTTCGCATACCGGTCCATTAAATAATCCCGCCGCTTTTTGAACTCGACAACCATCCGGTCAATTTCACCGGGAGTTTTGTCACCGGTCAACGCTTCCACGGTTGCGGCCTGCGCGATGGAGGTGGGGTTGGAGGTCGACTGCCCCTGCAGTTTGGTGACGGCTTTGACGATGGCTTCTTCCGCCGCCAGGTAACCGATGCGCCATCCCGTCATCGAAAAACATTTGGACGCGCCGTTGATGACGACGGTGTTGCGTTTCAATTCCTCGCTGAGCGCCGCGATGCTGACGTGTTCGAAACCGTCGAACATGATCTTTTCATAAATCTCGTCGGAGATCACCAGCAGGTTGTTTTTTAAAATGACTTCCGCCAGCGCTTCCAGTTCGTCTCTGCTGTAAGCGGATCCCGTCGGGTTGGACGGACTGTTCAGCACCACCGCGCGCGAATTGGGGGTGACGGCTTTCTGCAATTGTTCCGCCGTGATTTTAAAACCGGACGATTGATCGGTATCGATGATCACCGGTTTGGCATTGGCCAGAACCACCATATCCGGATACGACACCCAGTAGGGAGCGGGGATGATGATCTCGTCGCCCTCGTCCCACAGCACCTGCGCCAGGTTGTAGAAAGAATGTTTCGCGCCGCAGGACACGACGATCTGGTTGCGTTCGTAAGAGAGGCCGTTATCGCGCTTGAATTTATCGATGATGGCGTCCTTAAGCGCATTGGTGCCGCCAACCAGCGTGTAACGCGTATCGTTGTTTTGAATCGCGGTGATCGCCGCCTGCTTGATATTTTCCGGCGTGGCAAAGTCCGGCTCGCCCGCGCCGAAACCGATCACATCGATTCCCTGCTCTTTCAAAGTCTGCGCCTTGGCCGAAATGGCCAAAGTCATCGACGGCTGTATTCTTTCAATTCGTTGTGCAAGTTTCATGAGATTTTAGAAAGCCCTTCCTGGACACAAGGTGGCACCATTTTGCTGACATCGCCTCCATGTTTGGCGATCTCCTTAACGAAGCTGGAACTGAGAAACGAATACTCCTGACTGGGAATCATAAACACAGTTTCCAGGGAGTCGTTCAGGTTGCGGTTCATCAGCCCCATTTGCAGTTCATATTCAAAATCGGATACCG
The DNA here is from genome assembly GCA_029879645.1 of Nitrospinota bacterium. Lineage (GTDB taxonomy): Bacteria > Nitrospinota > Nitrospinia > Nitrospinales > Nitrospinaceae > SZUA-226. Next base: position 26,852 of record JAOUPX010000028.1, on the reverse strand, counting down.
CACGCAATCCCTTGAGAATAATGTTGGCGTTGTGCAATTCCGCAAACCCGGTCAGCAGCGTATCAAAAGGCAGAACCTCAATCCCCTGCAGGTCATGAACCGATTCCTTGATGAAACCGACACGCTCCTGGACCCCGAACAAAGGATTTTTCTTGGGATTCAGTGCCACCGCAACAATGAGGCGATCGCACAAGCTGACCGCCCGACGCATGATATCGAGGTGTCCGAAGGTGACGGGATCAAAAGTTCCCGGATAAATGGCTGTCCGTTGAATATTCATGGCAATTTTTAAAGAGAGGGATTATATATTCAAAATAAGAGCCGGGGAAGGACGAAAACGCAGAAAATGCAGGTTTTTGATAAAAACTCAAAAATACCTACATTATCTAGGTGAAATTCCTTGGTGCCTCCGGGGGTAATTTGAGGTTAAAAAAAATAAAAAAATATTTTTAAAAAAGACAGATAGCGGTTACCCTTTTAAGGCGTTTTTTGGATAATTTTAAAAAAAATTCCAGGAATTTTAATCCGAAAACCTTGATAAATATTGCTGGCGGGGGGTCTGAAGTTAACTCTTGCTTGGGGGAAAACCTTTAAAATAAAAAGATTTACAGGCTCCCTGAATCCGGCCTTACCCGTCAGACCCGGCGCCAATGTGAAAAAAAATAAAAAATGGGAATAAATTCAAAAATAGTTGAAAATTCAAGGGTTATAGTGTAAATTTACATGCGCAAAAAGAAGTGTAAAGTAATTGAAAAAAGAGAGATTTGGCGATCAGTTTCAGGTCGGCAAGTCACATAAAAAGCTGATTTTCCCCTTTGAAAAAGGGTTTGACAAGAATTTACGATTCACGTATAAAGAGGCAAGCTAGAATACCCCTGAAGCCCAATTAACCGGGAAATGGATTCCAAAATCTTTCTTTTAAACAGATCGAAAAATTTTGGGGGAAGTTTCCGTTTGGTCGTATTGTCGTTTCAAGGCTTAAGATGGGCTTGAAACGGGTGGCCGGTTTGTTGGATTCAGATTAAATAAAAAGCTTATTGAGTAGTTTGTTTATCCGGGGTGAACCCTCGGACATGATCTTTTAATTAGTAAAAATTATTAATCGCTCGAAATTTAAGAAGAATTTGAAAGGAGGAGTTTGAGGGGTCCCGGCATTAGGGGATCAAACAGAAATTAATTAGTAGATGTTTCGGTTTAAAACCCACTTTAACCTAAGGGAGGTTTTACTTTATGCGTTTAAATCGAAGAAAATTCTTGCAGGTAAGTGCTGGCGTAGCTTCGGCTATGGCGCTTTCAAGCAAGAGAGTCGGTGCTCAGTTAAAGCCCGTTGTCAAGGTAGGTAATCCGTTGGAAGCCTATCCTGATCGTCGTTGGGAAGAAGTTTACCGCGACCAGTATAAGTATGAACGTTCCTTTACGTACTGCTGTTCCCCGAACGATACCCATCAGTGTCGTGTTCGGGGATTTGTGCGTAATGGCATCCTGATGCGAATCGAGCAGAACTATGACCATCATAAGGTCAAAGATCTGTACGGTAACCAATCAGACGCCGCATGGAACCCCCGTATGTGTCTGCGTGGTATGACGTTCCCGCGACGTGTGTACGGTCCTTACCGGAACAAATATCCGATGATCCGCGTTGGCTGGAAACAGTGGGCGGATGACGGGTTCCCGTATCTGGATAAAGAGAACCGTGAAAAGTATAAGTTTACAAGCCGTGGTACGGACGAATTCGTTCGTATGTCATGGGATCAGACCTTTACGTACTTGGCCAAAGGTCATGTTGCGGTAGGTAAAGCTTACAGTGGATCTCGCGGAGCTCAGCGCTTGAAGAATGAAGGCTATCAGCCTGAAATGATCGAAGCGATGGGCGGATCCGGCTCCCGCGTTATGAAGTATCGCGGTGGTATGGGTCTGTTGGGCGTTATTGGTAAATATGGTATTTACCGACTCGCCAACATGGTGGGTCTGCTGGACGCGGTCATTCGTGGCCGAGGACCGGGTCAGGTATTGGGTGGACGCGCATGGTCCAACTACACCTGGCATGGTGACCAGGCTCCAGGGCATTCCTGGACGCATGGTATGCAGACCTCTGATATCGACTTCGCTGACCATCGTTATGCAAAGTTGACCATTCAGTGGGGTAAAAATCTCATTGAAAACAAAATGCCGGAAGCTCACTGGTACACGGAAATCATGGAACGCGGTGGTACACTCGTTACCGTATGTCCTGAGTACAACCCGCCTTCAACGAAAGCGGACTACTGGATTCCCTGTCGTGCTGGTCTGTCGGATATTTCCATATTCCTGGGCTGTGCCAAGATCATCATGGATGAAGGCTTGGTCGACGTGCCTTTCGTTAAGGAATATACCGATATGCCGCTTCTGGTTAGAACCGACAATCTGACCCGTCTGCATCCGGATGATTATATTCCGGGATACAAAGGGCAAGCACTTCCGAAAGACGGCTTCACCACCAAGTGGATGAAGAACTTCAATCGGGACAAAATGCCTGACTTTGCAGTATGGGATATGAACACCAATAAGCCGGTAGCGATCACTCGTGAAGACATCGGCGCCAAGATGCTGAAGAAGAAGATTGATCCGGCACTTGATGGTGTATTTGATATCAAGTTGGTAAACGGTAAAACCATCACGGTTATGCCTCTGTACGAAATGTACAAAGTGCATCTGAAAGACTATGACCTGGATTCCGTTTATCAGATCAGTCATGCTCCAAAAGACTTGGTTGTCCGTCTTGCGCGTGACATAGGTACCATCCTCCCGGTTGAAATTCACTACGGTGAAGGTATCAACCATTACTTCCACGCCACCATGCACAACCGTGCATCGTATGTGCCTCTCATGTTGACGGGTAACGTAGGACCGAAAGGTTCCGGTTCTCACACTTGGGCAGGTAACTACAAAGCTGGTAACTACCAAGGATCTCACTGGTCCGGACCTGGTTTCGCAGCAATGGTTGCGGAAGATCCTTTCGCCCCGATTCTCGATCCAGCCAAGAACACCGACTGGGCGAACATTAAGGGTTATCTGAAAGGTGAGGAAGTCAGCTACTGGGCGCATCGTGATAAAGCTCTGATCGTTAATACCCCGCGGTATGGACGAAAAGTGTTCACGGGTCGTTCCCATATGCCGACACCGACCAAGCTTATTTGGTTTGTTAACGTTAACGTTATCAACAACGCGAAGTGGTTCTACGAGCTGGTGTTCAACACGAACAACAACGTAGACATGATCGTGGCTCAGGATATCGAGTTCACAGGTTCCTGTGAATACTCCGATATCGTTTTGGCTCCGAACTCTTGGGCCGAATTTGAGAGTTACGAGATCACTTCCGCATGTTCCAATCCGTTCCATCAGATTTGGGGTGGCACCGGTATTGCGCCTGTTTTCGATACGATCGACGATAACCTGATTCATCGGGAATTCGCCAAGAGACTGGCTCAAGTAACTGGTGACAAGCGGTTTGCGGACTATATGAAGGTGTACGAAGGTGCAGCTCCCAACCGAACGAAGGCGATGATTCGCCGGTTGTTCACGACTTCGACCACCGGTATGGGTTACAACATCGACGATATCATCAACGGTAAGTATGGTGAGCCGGGATGTTGTCTGATGTTGTACAGAACCTACCCGCGGTCTCCGTTCTGGGAAATGTTCACCGAGTCCAAGCCTTACTACACTCCAAACGGTCGAATCCAGTTCTATAATGACGAGCCGGAAGCGATTGAATACGGAGAAAACTTTATCGTTCATCGGGAAGGCCCAGAAGCAACGCCTTACCTGCCGAACGTTATCGTGTCCACCAATCCTTACATCCGACCTGACGATTACGGAATTCCGGAAGAAGAGCAAGATCCGGATCTCCGCCACGTTCGGAACATCAAGAAGCCCTGGTCTTCAGTTCGTACGACCAAGAACTTCTTGTGGGAAAAAGGATATCGGTTCTACTGTGTAACGCCGAAATCCAGACATACCGCGCATTCGTCCTGGGCGACGACTGACTGGAACATGATCTGGAACAACAACTTCGGTGATCCTTACCGCATGGATAAGCGATCCCCGGGTGTTGGTGAATGGCAAGTACACATGAACCCGTTCCTGTGTAAAGATCTTGGTATCAACGACGGTGACTACATTTATTGTGACGCCAACCCGGCCGACCGGCCATACATGGGTTGGAAGCCGTCAGATCCGCGATACAAAGTTGGCCGCCTCATGTTGCGCGCGAAGTACAACCCAGCGTATCCGTACCACACCACGATGATGAAACATGCAACGTGGACCGGTACCGAGCGTACGGTTAAGGCGCACGAAGAGCGACCGGACGGACGTGCGATGTCTATGACTACTCCATACCAGTCAAACTTCCGGTATGGTGGTCAGCAGTCCATCACGCGATCTTGGTTAATGCCGATGCATCAGACGGATACTCTGTATCATAAGGCAAAATCCAAGATGAAATTTATGCACGGGTACGAAGCAGACAACCATGCCGTTAACGCGGTTCCGAAAGAAACCTTGGTTAAATTCTCCAAGGCGGAAGATGGTGGTTTGCATGGTAAGGGACTTTGGGAACCTGTTCGAACGGGTTATACTCCTGAGTCTCCGTTGAAAGACCGCTTTGCAGAGATGTATCTCGCGGGTCAATACACTCGCGTTAAGATCTAAGCATATGGGAAAGCGGGCCCCTCGGGGCCCGCACCTGATGCGGTTTTTCGTCACACATATTAGCAACCAGAATCGCAACCCTAAGGGTTCCGGTTTTAATGGAGGTTAAAAAATGCCTGAAGTATATAACTGGCAGTTGGGTCGTATGGCGACCTATGTGTACGAGGAGAAACACCCGAAGGAGCAGTTTACCTTCGTTTTCAATACGAACCGTTGTATTGCGTGTCAAACGTGTACGATGGCTCATAAGTCCACCTGGACGTTCTCCAAAGGACAGGAGTACATGTGGTGGAACAACGTTGAAACGAAGCCTTACGGTGGATACCCTCAATTCTGGGACTGGAAAATTCTGAAAATGTTGGAGCAATCCAATCCCGGACAAAACGTATGGAACGTTCGTAAGACGTCGAACAAAGCCATCCATGGTGTATATGAAGGTGTAACCATCTTCGAAGCACCTGCCAAGATTGGTTTGAACCAACAGGCGATTGGCTATGTACCGACCGACGAAGAGTGGCGCTTCCCGAACTTCGGTGAAGATACCGCTCATGGTCGTGAGTTTACTCAGTCTCGCGAAGGTACGTTCGGTGGTGACAACGGGTGTAAATCCGTTCTCCCCGAACATAAAATCTGGTTTTTCTATCTGCAACGGATTTGTAACCATTGTACGTATCCTGGTTGTCTGGCTGCTTGTCCTCGAAAGGCGATCTACAAGCGCCAAGAGGATGGTATCGTCCTGATCGATCAGTCACGCTGCCGTGGTTACAAAAAATGCGTTGAGCAGTGTCCTTACAAAAAGCCGATGTTCCGTGGTACAACTCGAATTTCTGAGAAATGTATCGCATGTTACCCGCGAATCGAAGGATTGGATCCTTTGACCGAGGGTGACCAGATGGAAACCCGCTGTATGGCGGCCTGCGTAGGTAAAATTCGTCTGCAGGGTCTGGTAAAAGTCGGCTCAAACGGCCAATGGGCACATGATCCGGATAACCCCCAGTATTATCTGATTCGGGACCGGAAAGTGGCTCTGCCGCTGTATCCGCAGTTTGGTACGGAGCCGAACGGTTACTATGTACCGTCACGGCACGTTCCTCGCGCGTACTCGCAACAAATGTTTGGACCTGGCGTAGACCACGCGATCGACCAGTACATGGTTCCCGATCGCGACCTGCTGGGTATCCTCCAGTTGTTCCGAACCACGCAGCGGATCATCTTCAAATGGAAACGTGAGCCCGGTCCGAAAATTTTCGAGACCAACATTCACGGTAAGAAATTTGAGATGTACAATGACACGATCATCGGGTTTAACCGGAAGGGCAAAGAAATCATCCGTGTTACGGTTGAGGAACCCTTCTACGTCAGACCTGAAGAGCATCCCGGCGCATTCTAAGCTGGAACTTCATTCTGCTTCCGGAGCGGGCAACCGCTCCGGAAGACAGAGTTTTCAGTGGAAAAATCCGGGGTTAGATCTGACAACCCGACAACTGCTAAACAGGAGGAAAACTGTGAAAACCAACAAAAGCATTGTTTTCGCTTTAGTTGCCGCCTTTGTGCTCGGTTTCACGATGTCCGCTGGCGCGGCTACTATTAAAGCGGTTAAAGTAAAAGGGGATATTCCTAGCGATCCTTCAAATCTGTTCTGGTCCGAGCGGTATGGCGTGACAGCTTTGAAACATGTGATTGTGGATTTGGATCCCCAAATGATCACCAATCCAATGTGGCCTAATCCGCAAACCAAATACGTGTTTGTAAAAGCCGCAACGAACGGAAAAGATATTGCCGTTCATTTGGAATGGACTGATCCGACCCGTAATGACATGATGGTACGGTCTCAGCAGTATAAAGATCAAGCTGCCCTCATGTTTCCTGTAAACCAAGCTGGTGAAGAGCCCCCTTTTACCATGGGTGGCGAAGGCGAGCGCGTTAATATCTGGCAATGGAAAGCGACCTGGGATAAAGAAGGCGCTGGAGCTGGCGGAAATACTGGTATGCAGGATGTAGAGGATTACTATAGCAACATGGCTATGGGTTCCGGTGGATACTACATCTATGAGCCCGATGGCAATCTTGCTTTGAGCGCTGAGCTGAAAGCTGGAGAATCCGGTAGTAAAGACGAACGCGCAAAAGGCGGGGTTCATACCGGTGGCGTTCAGGATATCAGCAAGCGTGGAAGCATGGTAGACTTTGGCATGGGTAAAAACGAAGGCGTTTATAACCCTGGCCGGGCTACGCACAACATTCTTTCGGACGCCTCTATGAGACGCTCTCCGGTTGAAGATCTGAATGCAGAGGGCTTCAGCACTCTGACCACTCAGGCCAACCAGGATGTTGATGGTAAAGGAAACTGGAACAACAACCGCTGGACCGTAGTGTTCAAACGTGCTTTGAAAACCAAAGACACCAACGACACTCAGTTCACCGGTAACAAAACCCCGATGGCTATCGCTATCTGGAACGGTGGTAATAAAGAGAGAAATGGCCAAAAAGCTGTAACCCAGTGGCAAACTCTGGAGTACTAAGCTTTAACCTGTTTCTTAAAAATAAAACCCGGTTGGTGGGAAACCACCTTCCGGGTTTTTTCTTTTTTTATAGCCAAAAATTATTCTACTTCCCACCCCATTTCTACCCACCGGTGCATTCCCCCCTGGCTGACACACACAATATTGGTCAATCCAGCCGATTCCAAATCCTGGGCAGCTTTTTGGGCCCTTCCGCCCATCTTACAATGAACATAAACCTTGTCATACCGTCGCAGATCTTCGGCGATTAAATCAACTGACTCATGATCCTGATTCCTGGAGCCTGGGATATGACCCTGTGCATATTCAGTTGGAGTACGCACATCCAAAACCAAATCATTTTCGCCTATATCAGAAAATAATTCGTGTAACTCGTCGATGCTGATATGTTCCATGAAAATCCCTTCCTGAAAAAGAAATAGTACAAAATTATAGCATGAAATCTCGGGCAAGTTAGGAGGGCCCTGTGGGAAAAAACAACCCAAAGGTCAAGATGTTCAGGTAAAAATTTCCCACCAGTCCCTAAAACAATTTTACGAAAAAAATAAAATATGTATTTGGAAAAAAATAACCCCTTATTTAAAAGGAGTTAAACAAAATAAAGTTAATAAAAACAGTAGATTAAATTGGTATGAAAAATGCAACACAAGAGAAAACAATAAAAATAAAAGGTAAAAATGAACGAAGGATTATACATTGCGGCTTCCGGAGGGGCAAAACAGCTTAAGAAGCTGGATGTCCTCAGTAATAATATTGCCAATATAAACACCCCGGGGTTTAAAAAGGATCTTTTGATCTATAGAGAATCCACAACGCAAAATAAACTCGGTAATCAAAACGCAGATCAATGGATATCCCCCCTCCTTGAGAAATCAAATGGGCTGGCTTCTTATGTCAGTGTTACACATACATTAATCGATAATAGCCAGGGTTCACTTGTAAAAACAGACAATTCCCTGGATTTGGCATTGGAGGGAGAGGGCTATTTTGCGATAGCCACGCCTACCGGGGAGAGATATACACGAAATGGACATTTTCACTTGGATGACATTGGGCAACTGGTCGATCAAACTGGAAATCCGGTCCAAACTATAAACAACGATCCAATCATTATTCCACTCGGAACCCAAACGATAGCCATTGATTCGGACGGAACTGTAACTGGGGGGACAGATGAGGATTTGGGCCCCATAGGTCAATTGAAGGTGGTTAAATTCAACCGTCAAGAGGATTTAATTAAAGAGGGCGAGGGATTTTATAAAAGTACACATCCGGAAAATGAACCTGTGCCGGCAAACAAGGTAAAGGTTCTTCAGGGTTATACCGAAACCAGTAATGCCAGCGCGGTAAACGAAATGATTCATATGATGGAAGCGGTGAGGACCTTGGAAGCATATCAGAAAATAATTCAATCCATTGATGAAGCCGACGATCAATCGGTCAACAACCTGGCAAGAATTGCATAACCCAATCCACCAGGAATAAAAAAAGGAAACGTAATATGCTCCGTTCATTATATACGGCATCAACAGGAATGCGAGCCCAGGACCTGAATGTCAGCGTGATAGCCAATAACCTGGCTAACGTAAATACGGCAGGATTCAAAAGAAGCCGGGCGGACTTTGAAGATCTGCTTTACCAGAATTTGAAGCTGATGGGAACCTTATCGAATTCAGGAAATCGAATCCCAACAGGAATCCAATTGGGCCTGGGTGTAAAGCCGGCGGCGATCCAGAAAATATTTTTGCAGGGGGATTTTGCTCAAACTCAAAATCCTCTGGATCTGGCGATAGAAGGCAAAGGATTTTTTCAAATCCTTCAGCCCAATGGAAATTTTGCATATACCCGGGCGGGAACATTTAAGCTGGATAACCTGGGCAGAATGGTTACATCCGAAGGCCAAATCATCCAACCGTCCGTCACCATTCCAAACAATGCAATAGACATATCCATTGAGCCGTCGGGGGCGGTTTCCATCACCCAGCCGGGGTCAACGGTACCAGCCATCGTTGGAAATATTCAACTGGCAACATTTCAAAATCAGGCGGGACTCCAGGCGGTTGGAAATAATTTATTCATAGAAACCGGATCATCAGGCCCACCAATCATTGGTTTGCCGGGGTTGCAGGATCGAGGAACTTTGCGCCAGGGATTCCTGGAATTATCGAACGTAAGCGTGGTTGAGGAAATGGTCAACCTGATCACCGCACAACGAGCCTATGAAATTAATTCGCGAACGGTCCAGACGGCGGATGAAATGCTACAGATCACCAATAATCTGAAAAGGTAATTATGAACCAGAGAAAGTACTCAAAAACAATTAATATATCCAATCTCCTGATTTGGATTTTATGTCTGGTTTCTATAGCGGCATCAACCGCCTGGGCGGATACCCGGATGATCAAAGGCGAAACCATTGCCGCCCACGCCAGGGATTTCCTATTCGAAACGCTGGAATGGGATGCCAGCCGCATGGATATAAAGATGGTATACGAAGGAAAAAGTTTAATCCTGCCGGATGGAAATGTGGAATATGCCTGCAAGCTCCCAGGCCACAAAAAGCGGGTCGGCCGGGTTCATTTCATGTGCCTGATAAAAATTGATGGAATCACGAAAAAACAAGTTCGACTCTATGCAGACGTAACGGTGGCCTATGATGTCCTGCGCCCCACCCGAAATCTAAAAGCCGGTCATATCATCCAGGACGAAGATATAGAAATGGCTCGAATTAAATCAAATCAAATTATAAGGAATTCGATATCGAGCACAGAGGAAATTCTTGGGCACAGACTAATGTTGAACCTGGACCAGGGAGAACCATTCGCGAATCACATGCTGCAAAAAGTCCCGCTGGTGAAAACGGGGGACCAGATATTGATCATCGCTCAAAAAGGTGCGCTAAGAGTCACCGCGCCGGGAGTGGTGAAACAGAACGGTTTTAAAAACGATACGATCCAGGTGGAAAATGTCCACAGCAAAAAAATGGTATTAGGAACGGTTATAGATTCAAGAACCGTTCGGATAAATTTTTAACTATCAGGTACTGGGATGAAATTAAATAAATCGATAATGGGTATTGCCTGGCTCACCCTGACCCTGGCTTCCTGTGCAAGCGGACCGGATCTTCCGGGGGCTTCCGGGGAGGTAGTCAGGGAACCCATTTTTGAGGACACGGAAAAGTATGTTCCCATGGATGGGTCGTTATGGCCGGGGGAAACCTCCGAAAATCTATTGTTCGCTGATACCAAGGCCAAGCAGGTCGGGGATATCGTAACGGTACAGTTGGAGGAAGAGTTTCAGTCATCAAACTCGGCGACGACCGGAGTATCAAAAGATTCTCAGATAGATCTTGGAGTGAACACGGTTCTGGGAATGCCCAACAATTTTGGGATGACAAACTTTTTAGGCCTGGGTAATTCATTCGATCCGTCGGTGCAGGCCGAAAGCTCACGTTCCACCAATGGTTCCGGAACCACCACCCGGGGCGGCAGTATGACGGGAACTCTCGCTGCGATAATTCAGGAAGAGCTTCCTAACGGAATGTTCCGAATTGAGGGACGGCGAACGGTCACCGTGAATAACGAAGACCAGATGATGGTTCTTACAGGAAAAATCCGAAGAGTGGATATCGGCTTTGCAAATACCATTTCCTCCCAGCAAATCGCGGACGCCAATATTGTTTATACAGGTAAAGGGGTCATTTCTGATGAACAAAATGTAGGATGGCTGATGCGGTTCTTTGCTTGGGTATGGCCATTCTAATTCAATGAATAGTAAAAAAGGTAATAAGGGAGATCCAAGGATGCGCAAGTTGATATATACGCTGGTCGCGGCAATTATGATATCCACATTCATCTGGAGTGGATCGTCGGAAGCGGCACGCATCAAGGACCTGGTAAATGTCAACGGAGTCCGGACAAACAAACTGATCGGATTTGGATTGGTCATAGGTCTGGCAAATACGGGTGATCAGGCCACCAACGTATTCTTTTCCATACAAACGATGGTAAACATGCTCCAGAAACTGGGAGTAACGGTTCCGCAAGACAGAGTCAACCAATTGCAGTTCAAGAATGCCGCTACCGTTATGGTGACCGCAGAATTGCCTCCTTTCGCCAGGCAGGGAGATCGCATCGACGTGGTGGTTTCTTCAATGGGGGATTCGCGAAGCTTGCAGGGGGGAACACTGCTGATGACCCCGGTAAAAGGAGCGGACTCCATCACCTACGCGGTAGCGCAGGGACCGGTTTCAATTGGAGGGTTTTCGGTTCAGGGGATGGCACAGGGAGTCCAGAAGAACCACCCGAATGTCGGAAGAATTGTTGGAGGAGCCACCGTAGAAAAAGAATTACCGGATTTCTTTAACAGCAAGGAGGAAATCTCCCTTTCTTTGAAAACAACGGATTTCACCACAGGGTCGCGCGTCGCCAAGGCAATCAACTTTAAAATGAAAGACGTTTACGCAGAGCCCATTGATGGTCGAACAATACGGGTGAAGGTGCCCAAATTTTATTTGAAAAACGTATCGGGTTTCGTAACAAAAATCGAAACTCTGGAGGTGGAACCGGATACAGCGGCAAAAGTCATTATCGATGAACGAACAGGAACGGTAGTGATGGGGGAAAATGTGCGCATATCCACTGTCGCTGTGGCGCACGGGAATTTGTTTGTGCAAATAACTGAAAAACCTGAAGTATCGCAACCGCCTCCATTATCATCAGGGCAAACGGTGGTAGTTCCTCGAACGGAGACCACCGTCGAGGAAGCCCAGGAAGAGCGCCTGATTCTGGTTCCAAAAGGAATAGGTATAGGTGAGGTGGTCAACGCCCTGAATGCCATCGGGGTAAGCCCCCGTGATTTGATAGCCATTTTGCAGGCCATCAAAGCCGCAGGATCATTGCACGCCGAATTGGAAATTATATAAAAATACGTTTCACCAGAAATTCCCCTGGCGGGATGAAACTGCCTACCCTGTACCAGGCAAAATTTACCGATTTTCCCTGGTCAGGGTTTATGCCACCGGGCGACCGTCTGGGGCCCCTATAACCCCCAATAATACAAGGGATTCCCAGCCCCTCGATGTCTCCCCTTTTGGCACCGCCCTTGCAAAACTCTATCTGATCCAACTGGATTAGTGCAAATCTCTGGAGTGAAGAAGTTTATGGAATCCGTATCCACATCATTATTAGCCCAGTCCCCAGCGAGCGGTTTGCTCCAACGGCAGGGCTCAAAATTAGAAGCACTGAAAAACCAGTTTGATCATGCTCTTAAAAACGGGCCCAAATCTGGTTTCGAATTAAATGGATCAAAATCTCCCGCTGAAAAAAAAGAGGAGTTGATGGAGGTTGCCAAAAAATTCGAATCGCTTTTGATCCATCAAATGCTGAAGGAGATGCGTAAAACCATCCAGAAATCAGAACTGCTTAACAGTTTTTCCCTCCAGCAATACGAATCCATGCTGGATGAAGAAATCGCAAATACCATGGCAGAGGATAGAGGCATCGGCCTGGCAGATATGCTGTTTTACCAGTTGAGCCGGCTTGAGGACGCGGCTGACCCAACAGCTTCAAACAAAATGCCTGAAAACTGATGGGAGTAATCGGGAATGAATGAACTTTACAGTACATTGGAGCAAGTGCTGGTCCGTAAAATCGCGTTGTATGAGGACATCATACAAGTCATGAATGAGGAATGGGCCAGTATCTCAAATTACTCAAGAATAGATTTGGAAAACGCCGTAAGCCGCAAGGAGATTTTATTGGCGCAGGTCCATGACCTGAATTATAAGCGGGAAGAGATTGTAAAAGCCTTCGCAAAAAGTCTGAATAGATCCCAATCGGAAGTAACCCTGGGAGTCATAATTGAATTAAAAAACAATCCCTTCAAAAACCGCATGGCAGCCTGTCGTGAAAAGATAAAGGACCAAATCAATACAATCAACCAATTGAATAAAGCAAATAAACAGTTGATCAATCGATCCTCGCTCGCCATGAAGAAATCCATGTCCTGGTTATATGAGTTAGATACAGCCTGCACTTCCTATTATTCAAATGGCCAAATCCGGGAACCGGTCATGGAAAGCCGTGTGGTGAATACGGATGTTTAATCACTGACTGCCAGAAATACAACGGTGTGAAATATGACAGCAAATATTTTTAGCGTATTGAATACAGCGAAACTGGGCCTGCAAACCAACCAGACGGCAATAGAAGTCACCGGTCACAACATCGCAAATGTTCAGACCGAAGGATTCTCGCGTCAGGAGGTGACGCTAGAAGTCAATCGTCCGCGGCGGGTGGGCCTTGCATTTCTGGGTACGGGTGTCCGGGCCACCAATGTAACGCGCGACTTTGATCAATTCCTGTTCAATCAGATTTTGGGTGAAAGCAGTCTGCTCGGAAATTATGATATTCGGAATACATTTTTCCAGCGCCTGGAAACGATCCTGGACGAAAGTACGGGAGTCAGCCTGAATAACGCCATGAGTGAATTTTTCAGTGCATTCGACGACTTGTCCTCCAACCCGACAAATCTGGGAGTTCGCGCAGGTGTTCTGGCCTCTGCGGGAAGTCTGGTGACGGTTTTCAATCAGTTGGGAAACTCCCTGTTTCAGCAGCGAGTCAACCTGGATGACGCAGTCAGCGCAGAGGTCACAGAGATCAATGGCATGCTGGATGAAATTGCCAAGCTGAACAAATCTATTCTTCAATTGGAGAACGGCAATACGCAGGCAAACGATTTGCGGGATCAGCGTGATCTCTTAATCAAGCAATTGTCGGAGAAAATGGATGTCCAGCTAATCGATACCAATGACAACAGCACCACGCTGACGCTTTCCGGAGGAACTCCGCTGGTGGTCGGGACATCGGTATTCAAACTCAGTACCGCCGCGAACACCGATAATAATGGTTTCAAGGACATACTGGTGGACGATGGCATGGGCGGAACATTCAACGTGACCTCGGAAATACAGGGCGGCGAAATGCGCGGGTACCTGGACATGAGGGATGTGGAAACCCAGGGATTAATCGATCAATTGGACCGTCTTGCGGCAGGATTGATGGAGCAGGTCAATAGTGTTCATATGCAGGGTCTGGGCCTGGACGGCAGTTCGGGAAATTTATTTTTTGAACCCCTGGCGCCTTCGGTAATCACAGGCAGTCAGAATGTGGGAACGGCAGTTGTCACGGCAACCAATGCCAGCCCTTCCACGGTCACAGTGGATAATTATCAACTCCAGTTTACCAGCGCCACGACGTTTGATTTATTCAACCAGACATCGAACCAGGTGGAGGGATCTTTCGTTTTTGCGGCGGGTGTTCCCTTTAATATTGCCAATGGCCTGGCGGTTACCATCAACGGCGCACCGGTCGCCGGAGATACAGCGGATATATCCATCTCTAAAAACGCGGCTGTCAACATGGCTCTTTCAAGTACCATATTGAATGATACGGATAAAATTGCCGCCGGGTTATCCGCCACCGGGGACGGGCAGAACGCATTGAATATTTCTAATTTGCAGAACAGTCTGGTGTTCAGTTCAGGCGCATTTACACCCGGGGCAGGAAACGCGACGTTTGACGATTTTTACAACTCCATGATCGGTGGGCTGGGTGCGGGATCGCGATCTTCCCAAACCATTTTGAAACAGCAGGAGGGAGTCATGCTTCAGCTGAACACCCAGCGGGAAAGCATTTCCGGGGTTTCGCTGGATGAGGAAATGGTCAACCTGATCAAATTTCAGCAGGCATACGCGGCTTCGGCCCGGATGGTCACGGTCATTGAGGAAATGTTCGACGTTCTGCAAAGAATATAGATTGAACAGAAGGAAATAAATAAGAGCAGGAGACGGTTATGGTTATGCGAGTCACCAATCAAATTCAACAGAGCAACTCTCTACAGAATATTTTCCGGATAACGGAGGATCTGTTCCAGGCCAACCAGCGGATTGCGACAGGGAGAAGAATCAATAAAGCTTCAGACGATCCATTGGGGATTCAAGATACTCTGTCCCTGCGCAGTTCAATTGCACAGATTCAGCAGTTTGGCCGAAATATAGACAATAACCGTCTTTTCCTGAATACCGCCGATTCGACCCTGGATTCCGTGGGCCTGGGTATTACCCGTGCCCTGGAGCTGGCGCAGGGAAGTTCGGGCGGCACCAGCAGCGCGGAAACAAGAGCAATGACCGCTTTGGAGGTTCAGGCCATTCTCGACCAGACCATTCAGGATGCCAATACGCAGTTAAAAGGAAATTATATTTTTGGCGGTACCGAATTGCGAAACGCTCCTTACCAGGCCAACGCTTCAGGCCTGGGCGCGGTGTATTCCGGTAACTCCGATTTTCTGCAGGTGGAAGTGGGTTCCAACCTGACGATACCGGTCACCCGGCCCGGTCCCGATGTGTTCGGCACCGATATGAATCCCGCGCTGAGTGTGAATACATTGCTCGCAGATTTGAATGGAGGCTCAGGGGTGACCCTGGGGTCCTTCAATATAACCGACCGGGCGGGTAACGCCGCGGTGATCAACCTGGGCGGCGCGGTTACGGTCAATGATGTCATTACCGCAATCAACGGCGCCGGAATAAATGTCACGGCTTCGTTGAACGCCAGTCAAACGGGATTGCAACTTACGGACACTAGTGGAACCATTTTACAACCGTTAACGGTAACGGAAGCGGGAAGTACCACGGCGCAGGACTTGGGAATCCTCGCGGTCAACGACGGGAATATTACAGGCGGAAATTTGAATCCCGTTTTGACCAATGCCACCCTGATAGCCGACCTGAACGGCGGCAATGGATTAACATTGGGCCAGGTGGATATCGTCAACGGAGCGCTTACCGGAACAGTGGACCTGAGCGCGGCCGTTACCATAGGCGATGTACTCGCCACCCTCAACGGAGCCGGGTTGAATATCACCGCCAGCATCAACAGTCAGGGCAACGCCCTGCAGGTTGTTTCCAACGACCCAACCACCACAGCCGTCATCAGCGAAGTTGCCGGAGGGGATACGGCCTTTCTTTTGGGAATCGGCGGAGGTAACGTATTTACGGCGCTGGATACTTTAATACAGGCACTGGAGAGGGATGACAGTGCAGGAATCCTGGCTTCTTTCGAAAACCTGAATGCGTCCCAGAACACCATTATTTCGGCCCGGGCGAAATATGGCGCCCTGGTCCGGACCCTGGACAATCTTGAGATTCAACATGAAGCGAATGAAGTGAGTCAAACCACTCAAATGTCGGAAATTGAAGATTCAGATATTGTGAAAGACGCTTCCGATGTTGCGGCTCTTCAGTTGGCTCTGGAGGCTACACTAAACACGACCGCACGGATACTACAGCCCAGTCTGTTGGATTTTTTACGCTGATATCGAATCACTCAGCATTTTGAGATTGGACAATCTTTTCGGAAGGATCCTGATCGTTTTCATGCCGGGAAGCACAGGGAAGGGTGATAATAAAAGTCGCACCTTGACCGTATTCACTTTCCACTTCTATGGTACCCGAATGTTTCTCCACAATGGTGTAGCTGACGGATAATCCCAATCCAGTTCCCTGGTCCTCAGGTTTGGTTGTGAAAAAAGGATCGAATAGCTTTACCATGTCTTCCGGCTTGATTCCGGTCCCGGTATCAGCAAATTTAAGCCGGATAAAATCTTCTTGAACCACTGGAATTTCTTTGGGATTGGCGGACATGTCGGTTTTGCGGCGGTTCTGTTTGGTTTTCTTCACAAATTTTTCAGTGGTTACGGTCAAATGACCACCCCTTGACATCGCGTGCCGCGCATTATTGGTGAGATTCAGAAATACCTGGCGCATGCGATTGGCGTCAATTTTAATCTTAGGCAGATCGGTTCCAAAATCCCTGATAACCTGCACATTGTCCATCTGCATGTCCTTTTCCATAATGGAAAGAACGGAGTCCAGCTCATCATTGATATCGACAAAAGTGAGTTCCATGTCCTCCTTGCGGGAGAATTTTAAAAGCCCACCGACGATTTTTTCAATCCTGCCAATTTCCTCCATGATCGAATCCAGGTCCAGATTCAGGCTTTCGTCCGATTGCCGCTCCAGCATTAACGCCTGAACGTGGCCGGAGATGATGTTTAATGGATTAAGCAATTCGTGACATACCCCAGCGGCCAGCCGCCCGATACTTGCGAGCTTTTCAGAACGTAAAATCTGATCCTGGGCGCTTTGAAGTTTCTTCATGGAAACTTGCAATTCCTTATTGGCCCGGCTCAATTCTTCATTATATTTTTTTAATTGATTTTCGGCTTGCTGGCGCCGCTCTTCTTCTTTTTTCAGCTGAATGGCAAAACGAATGGATTGAAACAGCGATTCGCAGGTAAGACTTCCTTTAGTGCGGTAATCGGTTGCTCCGCTCTTCATCGCTTCCACGGCGGTTTCCTGATCTCCTTGTCCGGTCAGAAAAATAATGGGGGTGGATATTTTTTTATCACGAACCATCCGAAGCAAATCGATTCCGTCCATTTCACCCAAACGAAAATCGAACAGGCAGACATCAAATGCAGTGTGATTGAGAAAATCCAGAGCCGATTGCGGATTGAGGGCATGTTTAACAACCGGCCGGGGATGAAGATCCCTTTCAGTTATTAAATCTTTGATAAAAAAAGCATCATCCTCATCGTCTTCTACCAGGAGAATTTTCAGCCCTTCTTTAATCATAATATTGGATTTTGTAATTATTCAGGAAGTTTAACGATCTGAAACCAGTAATGAGACAATACTTTAATCACTTCGACGAATTCACTGAAACGCACCGGCTTCTGAATATAAGAGTTCACTCCCAACTCATAAGCATGGTTGATATCGGTTTCCGCCTTGGAGGTGGTCAGGACAACGACCGGAATTTTGCGAAGGATATCATTCTTTTTAATTTCGTCGAGTACCTCTCGCCCATCCTTGCGGGGCATGTTCAAATCCAGCAGAATTAAACTGGGAACCTGAATACTTGGTTTTTTTCCATTTGAGCAAAGAGGATGAAGATAATCCATTAATGCTTCGCCATCTTTCACCCATTTGACTTGTGATTCAACTCCGGCTTCCTTCAACGCCTCAATGGTCAAAAGGTAATCGTCTTCGTCGTCTTCGGCAATCAAAATTGGGTGAGTGCCGTTCATGGTGGTTGTCATATTGTTTGTTACCCAAAAAAAGGGGGGTGTTGACCAGCTCACTTATTAAAAGGGATACCTTTACCATTTTAAGGCCCCTTTTCTAAATGAAAACCCCTTTTTTTACAAAAATTTACTACCAGCGAGAATTTCATCTTTGAATGCCCTAAAGCAGCAGGAGAAAACGGTCCATTGGAGGTATTAAGACTGGGAAAATGATTGATTATGGGGATGTTAAAGAAGGATAGCCTAATCTGCCCAGAGGTGGATCTAAAAATTATCCTTTAAAATGCTATATTTAGGGTAGAAATCAGATACGACAACCGGCCAAAAAGGGGAAGTGGCTCAAGGGATGCCTGTGGGTGAAGAGACCTGGTGCGTGGAAGCGGCACATACCATTGCCGCTGAACGAGAAATTTCAATCTACCGAGAGCACCTTTTTCGCCAGAACTTTCTCTTTGGAAAAATCGACCACGCATACATGACGGGAATAGCCCAGTTCCTGAATCATGGCTTTGAATTGTCCGTGCGTCCAGGTGGTGGGGTGCTTTAACTTGTCAAGTTTCTCGGTTTTCTTTTCAAGGTCTCTGGGCCGAATGATGCCAAGCACCTCACCTTTGGCTGGGGTTTGATCATATTTTTCCAGCCAGTATTTGTCAAAGTCCACTTTCTCCGCACGGCTGACAACGTCCATCAGGGGGTCCCCCGACTTTACTTGGGAGCAGAATTTCTGTATTTGCATTTTGGCGTCTCCTCCACCGCAGGAAGCTGTCAGAACAGGAAGGATTGTCGCTAAGACCAAAGTAAAAAACTTTTCCGAGTAATTTTTAAAACTTTCGATGCCGCTAAACAGGTCTCTGGTTTTCATGATGAATGATATTGAAAAAGAATAGTTTTCAAGATTTAGATGAATCTCTGGGTGCAGTCGGCAGAAATTCAAGTTATATAATACAACAGGTTAAGCTGTTTTGTGAAGGGGCGGAGGGAAATAAATTTTAACGGGGCAGAAGCATTTATATTTTAGAATAACAAAAACAATCTATTGTGTGATCGTTCACCATACCGACCGCCTGCATGAAGGCATAACAAATGGTACTGCCGACGAATTTGAATCCCCGCTTTTTCAAATCCTTGCTCAGGGCGTCACTTTCGGGAGTGGTAGCGGGAATTTCAGACAGATGTTTCCACTTATTTTTGAGGGGTTTTCCGTCGACAAACGGCAACAGGTATTTACTGAAAGTCCCGAATTCTTTCCGCACCTCGAGAAAAAGGCGGGCATTGGTCCGCACGGAATATACTTTCAGCCGGTTGCGGATAATCCCCGGATTTTCCAAAATAGTTTCCAGTTGCTTGTCGGTCAGCCGGGCCAGTTTTTCCGGATCGAACTCTCTAAAAATTTTCCGGTAGTTTTCCCGGCGGTTGAGAATGGTCTCCCAGGACAACCCGGCCTGCGCCCCCTCGAGAATGAGAAACTCGAACAGGATTTGATCCTCTTTGACCGGTTTTCCCCATTCATTATCATGATAAGCAACCATCAACGGATTTTTGGATCCAGCCCACTCACATCGCTTTTTCAAAATCGTTCCTCCTTCCCAAAATAAAAAAGCAATTTTACAGCGATTCATCCAGGCTGTCACGATCGATTGAAGTGTAAGGTTCATCCCTCAAGCCAGACTAATACTCCAGACCCGATATGGGTAAGGAGGAGCCATGAAATCCATGATTGAATTGAATAAGCAGATTATCAGGATGAAGTTTCCCTGGAACCTATGGGTCGGCCTTCTGGCCATGGTCAATATGGTGGGCGGCCTGGTTTATATCCAAACCGCTGAAGGCCAAATGGCTTTAGCCGCCCTGATGGTTGCCTTTTTGGTCATGTGGGGGATATATGCTAAAAAAGGATTCGTCCGCTTGCTGGGAATGGGGCACCTGATCGCGTGGCCCCCGATAATGATCTGGTACACTCACGTTCTATCTATGGGGAAAGCCGAGGGGGCCTTCCAATATTGGTTGATGGCGATGCTGACGGTAAATGGCATTTCACTGGTAATCGACCTGGTTGATGTCGTACGTTATTCAACGGGTGAAAGACATCCCGTGAGTTGATACAATTGAAAACAATAAATAGATATTAAAAATGATCAGGAGGTTAGGGCAACGATGAGCGATTCAGTTAATTTATTTTCACCAATCAAAGTGGGTCCAAATCAATTACCGAACCGAATCGTTATGGCTCCCATGACGCGCAACCGGGCGGGAGCCGGTAACGTGCCGCAGGCCATGAATGTGACCTACTACACGCAACGGGTATCGGCGGGATTAATCATTACCGAGGGCAGTCAGGTTTCACCCAGAGGCGCCGGATATCCCCTCACCCCAGGAATTCACGATTCGGACCAGGTGACGGGCTGGCAGAAAATCACTGATGCGGTTCATCAAAAGGGCGGGCATATCTTCCTGCAGTTATGGCACGTCGGCAGAGTGTCGCATTCCTCCTATCATAACGGCGAACTGCCGGTCGCTCCTTCCGCCATCAAGCCGGAGGGTGAATGTTTCACCTATGAAGGACCCAAACCCTTTGAAACGCCCCATGCCCTGACCCTGGAAGAGATTCCACAAATTGTAAACGAGTTCCGGCAGGCCGCTAAAAATGCCATGTCGGCGGGATTTGACGGGGTGGAAATTCATGGCGCCAATGGTTATCTGCTCGATCAGTTTTTGCGGGACGGGACCAATCATCGTAACGACGAGTACGGCGGTTCGCTGGAAAACCGAACGCGCCTTTTACTGGAGGTGACTCAGGCGGTCACCGATGTGTGGGGAGAAAACCGGGTAGGTGTCCGGTTGTCTCCGGCGGGAGCCTTCAACAGCATGTCCGACAGCGATCCTCAAACCACATTTGAGTATGCGGCGGACGCGTTGAATCAGTTCACCCTGGCGTACCTCCATATTGTGGAAACGCTCGAATCGGTGGACCGCTTTGATTTTGTGGCCCTGCGAAAAAAATTCGCGGGACTCTACATGGCCAACAGCGAGTACGATTTGAAACGGGCCACCGAGGCGATTCAGCAGGGCCGGGCGGATATGGTTTCGTTCGGCAAATTGTACATCGCCAACCCGGACTTGCCCGAACGGTTCGCCGCCAATTCTGAATTGAACGAACCGGATGTGGCATCGTTTTACGGGGGTACGGATGTGGGCTATATCGATTACCCGGCGCTGACCAACGTGTAATTTAGAAAGATTGGAAATCCGGACGGATTTCTTTTAATCGGCATCGCGGTGAACCGTGTCCGGCGTGAATGCGGGCAGGCAAACCGCGATGTACTCGGCGCCTCCCGGTGTGCTGTAGCGTACCCATTCCCCTTTGCGGGTGACAATCGCCTGCCCGGCGTTGATCTCGAAACCCTCGTCACGTGTCTGCACAAATAGAGTTCCCTTCAGCACCACCGTATACTCATCGAATTCGGGAGTTTGACCCGGTTCGATCCAGCCTGCCGGACTTTCCATCTTGGCGATGCTGACCTCGGTGGTTTTGCTGTTCACACAGCCGATGAACTCCTTGATGATCTTTGGAACATTTCCCACCGCTTCAATAGTTGTGGGCGAATCAATAAACTCGGGCATCGTGTATTCCTGACTAAAAAAAGGATAATGAGAATAGCCGCAACCCTACGGCACTGTATAATAATGATACCAGAAGGAAGGCGACCGGGAAATCAGGAATCGTCCGGTTGGTGACGAATTATTTTACCCTCGACCAGGTAAATGACATCCTCGGCAATGTTGGTGGCGTAGTCGGCCATGCGTTCCAGGTGGCGGGACACCGAAACGTAATTGATTAGAATTTCGACGTTTTCGGGTTGCTCCTTTATCAGCTGATACACACGCCGGTAAACATCCCGGTTGAGCTCGTCCACTTCGTCGTCGGCCTGGCACACTTCATGCGCCAGTTTGGTATCCTGCGTGATCAACGAATCGATGGACCGATTCAGCATGGACCGGGATTTGTTGGCCATGTGGGTAAAGTCGAAAGGAGCGTCGATGATTTTTTGCCGCCCGATCACCAGGGTTCTTTCGGCAATATTCACGGCCAGGTCGGCTACCCGCTCGAGTTCGTTGTTGATTTTAAGCGCGGCAATGATGAATCTCAGGTCACCCGCCACCGGTTGATGAAGAGCAAGAATTTTGAGGCACTGCTCCTCCAGGGCCACCTCGGCGTTGTCCACTGCATCGTCGTTATCGATGACTTCCCGCGCCAGAGCCTCGTCCCTGTTTCTGAGAGAATTGATGGATTTAACAACACAGTCGTCCACCAGCACGCTCAATTCCAGCAGTTCCCTTTTCAAATGGTCCAATTCCCGTTGAAAATGTTGGGTCATAATTGATTTATCCTTTTTCAGCCGAATCTTCCGGTAATATAATCCTCAGTCCTTTTCTTCTCGGGCTGGGTAAAGATTTTTTTGGTGGCTCCGTATTCCACCAATTCCCCTTCATAGAGAAAAGCCGTCTGGTCGGAAATCCGGGCGGCCTGCTGCATATTATGCGTTACGGTCACAATGGTGTAGTTATTTCTCAGTTCCTGAATCAAATCCTCAATGCGCGCGGTCGCGCCGGGATCCAGTGCGGAACAGGGTTCGTCCATTAAAATAACTTCCGGGTTCATGGCTATCGCCCGCGCAATACACAGGCGCTGTTGCTGGCCGCCGGACAGGCGGAGCGCGGAATCGTTCAGCCGGTCCTTCACTTCATCCCACAATGCGGCCCTTTTCAAGGCGTCCTCCGCCAAATCCTGCAAATTGCCCTTGTACCCGTGGATTTTGGGTCCCCAGATGACGTTCTTATAAATGGTTTTCGGGAACGGGTTGGGACGCTGAAACACCATCCCGATTTTCTGGCGGATATCTCCGGGATCAATGGACGGCTCGTAGAGGTTTTTGCCCTGAAAAAGAACTTCGCCTTCCATCGAAAAATTGGGAATGAAATCGTTCATACGATTCAAAGTTCTCAATAACGTACTTTTGCCGCACCCGGAGGGCCCGATAACCGCCGTCACCTGGTGGCTGGAGATACTCAGATTCACCTGCCGAACCACCTGCTTCTCACCATAGCAGATGGAAAGGTTGCGGGTTTCCAGGGAAAAATTATTATCTTTTAAAGGTTCGCTCACTATTTATACCGTTGCAATTTGTGCCGAATAAACACAGCCCCTGCGTTTAATGTCAGGAGCAGGATTAATAAAACAATGATTCCCCCTGCGGCCAACCCGTGAAAATCTTCCTGCGGCCGTGCGGCCCAGTTGAAAATTTGAACCGGCAGAGCAGTAAAGGGATCGGACGGCCCCTCAGGCAGAAAGGCAATATAACTCAAAGCGCCGACCATAATTAAGGGAGCGGTTTCTCCCATGGCGCGGGACAGGGCCAGGATAACTCCGGTCATGATTCCGGGAAGCGCGCCCGGCAGAACCTGAAAAAACACCACCTGCCACCGCCGGGCACCCAGGGCGTATGCCCCTTCGCGGATGGAGTTCGGAACGGACCGGATCGCCCCTTTGGCGGCAATCACAATCACCGGCAGGACCAGCAGGCTGAGGGTCAGGGCCCCCGACCACAAACTGCGGTCCAGATCGAAGTAGCGAACGAAAATCGCCAGGCCCAGCAGTCCGTATAAAATGGAAGGCATCGCCGCCAGGTTGGCCAGGTTGATTTCCAGAATGCGCATCCACTTATTTCTGGGCGCGTATTCCTCCAGGTAAATGGCGCTGGCAATGCTGAGTGGAATGGATATCAAAGCCGTCAGCCCGATCAGCCAGACACTCCCCACCAGGGCGGATTTGATTCCCGCCCGCTCCGGTTTGCGTGAGGGAAAATTATCAAGAAATTGAAGATCCAGCCACTGGATTCCTTCCCGCACCACATGGAACAGCAGAATAAACAAAATTCCCACGGCCAAAAAAGTGGCTCCCCTGCATAACCAAAGGAACAGTCGCTCTTTACGTTTTCTTTGCGTTCGTTTCATGAATGAAGCTTATGTGTTTTGGTAATGAAATGATTGCCGATTATATTCATGATCAATGTCATGACAAACAGAAGTAAACCGACCGCGTAACAGGTCAGATATTCGATACCGTCTGCGGGAATATCTCCGAGACTGACCTGCACGATATAGGCGGTCATGGTCTGGATACTTTCCAGAAAACCGAGGGACATTTGCGGTGTGGCCCCGGCGGCCAGGGTCACCGCCATGGTTTCACCGATGGCGCGGGACAATGCCAGGATAACGGCGGCGCCGACGCGAGCTGCGGCAGAGGGAAGTATCACCTGTACCGCCACTTCATATTGAGTTGCACCCAGGGCATACGCGCCTTCGCGCAGGGAATTGGGCAAGGCCTGAAACGCATCGTCGCACAGCGAAGATATCATCGGCAGGATCATGATGCCTACCACAATTGCCGCGCTGGCGGCATTGAAGATCTGGGTATCGGGAAAAAGGGTACGTATCAATGGCGTAACAAAGGTCAGGGCGAAATAACCGTACACCACCGTCGGGATGCCGGCCAGGATTTCCAGGACCGGCTTGATAGCCGACCTCATTCGGCCTGAAGCGAACTCGCTGAGATAGGTGGCGATCAGCAAACCCAACGGCAGGGCGATGGCAATCGATCCGATCACAATTTTAAGGGTACCCACCACCAGCGGAAGCACCCCGAACGATTTAGGTTCCAGAAGCGGTTCCCAACGTGTGCCGAAAAGAAATTCCCACAGAGGCACCTGCTGGAAGAACAGAAACGATTCCTTCCCTAAAAGGGCAACCACCACAACGGTGGTTAATAAAGTAATAACCACACAGACCAGCAGAACCAGGTGGACGGCGTGGTCGATCCAGCGAGAGAGCATTTCAGCCTTATTTAACTTTCTGCAAGTTTTAAAAAATCGTGTTCAAATTGGTCGAGATATTTCTGGTATTCCTGATCTGTCAGAGGAACATAACCCACTTCCTTGGCCAGTTCCTTGGCGTGTTTCAGGTAGAAGCGGATAAATTCGCGAACTTCGGGTTTTTTCGCCGAATGCAGATTCACATAAATGAATATCGGCCGGGACAGCGGGGCGTACGACCCGTTGTTGATGGTGGTCAGGGTCGGAGCGACGGGCTTATTATCCCCCTGTTTGACAGGCACCACTTTGATCTTGTCCTTGTTTTCCACGTAATAGGCGAATCCGAAGTATCCCAGGGATCCCTTGTCGCCGGCCACGCCGTTTACGAGAACGTTATCGTCTTCACTCTTGGTGAAGTCCGAGCGGCTGGCCTGTGATTTGCCATTGATCGTTTCGGTAAAATAATCGAACGTACCCGAATCGGTGCCCGGTCCATATAACTGGATTTTCTGGTCGGGCCAGTTGGGGCGGATGTCTTTCCAGGTTTTAACCGTGCTACCCGGTTTCCATATTTTATGAAGCTCCGCCACCGTCAGGTAATCGACCCAGGTATTTGCTTTATTAACTACCACCGATAGCCCGTCATATGCCACCGGCAGTTCCAGGTATTGGATGCCGTTCTTTTGGGCTTTATTGATTTCTTGCTGTTTGATCGGACGGGAGGCGTCGTTGATATCCGTTTCACCGGCCAGAAATTTTTTGAACCCGCCGCCGGTTCCGGACACACCCACGGTGACCCGGACGCGCCGGTGCTCTTTCAACATTCCAAATTCCTCCGCCACCGCTTCCGTGATGGGGAAAACGGTGCTGGAGCCGTCAACCTTTACGGTTCCCTTGAGCTCCTTTGAACCGGCAAATCCGGTTCCGGAGATAAGCAGTGTCAATATTCCCGCCAATACGATGGAGCTTCCTTTAAACATCGGTAATTCTCCTTAATCGATATTCTTTTTATCCATTATTCAAGAACAGATTAAACGGGAATTATTAGGAAAATATGAGGAACGAATAAGAAAATTAACCGGAAAGATTCGGGCGGAGTCGAAACTCCCTGCAAATTCGCAGGGATAGGATATTCGGGGGGCGAAACGCTGGGAAAATGTTTACCGGAATTTAAACAGTTTGAAAAAACCAAAGGCCGCACAGAGTCCTCCCAGAACCATAAAAATCATCGCCTTGTCCGGGGGAGCGCCGTTGATCGCCTGATTGAGTTTGGAGGAAACCGATTGGGTGATATTGTAGCCCCAGAACAACAAGGCCCCTCCTGCGCCCAGCATAACGATTCCCTGTATTTTATCTTTCATGATTTGAGTTCTCCATTCTGTATTAAATCAACAATTTATAGATTAATGGAATCGATTGTTAATTGGAATCCAAAACTGATTCTGAAGAAGTAAATTTTCCGGAAGTGGTGGAAGGTCAGGTCATGCTTTGTTTTCTAAAGGAACCGGGGCTCAATCGAAAACTCCTTTTAAAGGCCCTGTTAAAGGCCGCCTCCGGTGAATAACCCGCTGGCGTGGCCAAACAAATGAAGCGGGTGCCCGCCGATCCGAAAACCTTCAAGATT
>JAOUPX010000027.1 GCA_029879645.1 Nitrospinota bacterium | reverse complement strand
AGGGGAGAAGTGGTTGTCGTGAATGATAAATTCGGGGTCCGCCTGACCGATATTGTCTCTCCCATGGAACGGGTTCAATCCCTCACCTGAAGCACCCATTTTCTCTTTCATCCGTGACGGATAACCCAGCCGCGCGTTTTTCCCCCCACATTGCACCGCTAAATTATCCTTTTCTGATCTACCGTCATCTTTTTAAAATCCCCATTGTCAGTTGATTTCGGTACGGCCTTTGCAATTTACCTGTTGTAATCAAAGGTGTCGGTATTTTTGACGCTATTCGTCTGTTTAATCAAGAGGTCAGGTTATGAAAAATTTTGGCCAAATCATGGCAGGAACCCTTGGTTTTATTTTGCTTTGGGTTCATCTGGCAGTGGGGGCTCAACCGCTATCGAGCTATAACCTTTTGCGAGATGTGTCCGTGGAGCGGAAGCAGGGGGAACTGTGGATTCAATTAAATTTCAAAAATCCGCCCACAAACTTTCAGCAACCGCAGTTTTTCAAAAAATCGATTCAAATGGATTTTCCTTTCGCTTACGTGAATCCATCCAAGCGTTATTTTGAAACGGGTGACTCGAGGGTCCAACAGGTTTATATTTCTCAATTTGACCGTAATCGAATGCGTTTGCGTTTGATCTTAGCCCCCGGCACCATAAGCCTACAAGATAAAACAGTGGTTGAACAAGTGGGTAGTGTGCTTCGCATTCGACTCAATATAGGAGGCGCGGATGCAACTCCGGTAAACCACCCGGAACAAATTTTGGCCTCAAATTCGAAAATGGCTCCGGCCAGCCCTGAAGCTCCTGATTTATTGGAAAGTTTACTGGTTCGAGCCAACCACATCCAGGCGGCTAAAACTCTGCATACAAAAACCAGTTCGGGGCAACAGATTCAAGCTTCGGCTCCAAAAGAACCGGAGCAGGTTCCTCCGCCTGCAGATGAATTGACTTCTTCTTCAGCTTCCAGCGTCCATGAACTCAAGAAAAAATCCCCCTCATTATCCCAAACTCTCGGACAGGCTTGGAAGAACGATGACACGAAAGACACCTCTCAATCGAAACCGCTGGTTCTGAAAACCAAAAAAGCCGGCTTTCTGGATTTCGAGGATGACATGAATACGGGAAAGATCGATTTATTCTCGGCCAGTCTTAAGATGGTTTACACCCTGGTCCTGGTATTGGGCCTGATGTTCATCGTATTCCATCTGTTTAAAAAGTTTGGATTGAAAAATAGCGTTTTTGGCGGTGAAGGCAGGCCCATTAAAGTGTTGTCTACAGGATTTCTGGCTCCCAGGAAAAGCATTGCTCTGGTGGAAGTAGCGGGGGATGTTCTGGTGCTCGGGATAGCCAACGACCAGATTTCCCTGCTGGGCAATGTTCAGGATCCTGAGAAGATTGAGCAAATCAAGGGAACTTTGTCTAAAAACAGAGGAAACAGTAAACGCGGGTTCGTTCCTTCTGAAAGCAAACCATTACAAAAGCCGGAGATTGCTAAGCAATCAAGCGAGGCTCCTAAACCCCCTATCAAAAAAGAGGGAGTCGACGTTTACAATAAGCGTTTGATTAAGCCCGGGTCCACTAATCCATTCGGCGAATACGTGAAGCAGTTTACGGAAAATTCGGGCACCAAGCCTGATTCCTCGATAGGCGCGGCTTCCCGTGTCAGAAAAAAACTGGAGGAGGTTCCGGTATTCGAATGAAACGATTAGCGTTGCTTCTATTTTCAGTATCTGTTTTGTGGTCAGCCATGAATACCCTGGTCCCGCATGAGGCCTCGGCCATTCCGATCCCCACCATTCAACTGGGTGTGGACAATGCCGAGGAGCCGGAAGCCTTGTCCACTGCTTTGCAGATTATGTTCCTTTTGACGGTATTGACCCTGGCCCCGTCGATTTTGATTCTCATGACTTCGTTTTCCCGCTTTGTCATTGTCCTTTCCTTTTTGAGGCAGGCAATGGGAACTCAACAGACACCCCCTACCCAGGTATTAATAGGCCTCGCCCTGTTTTTAACTTTTTTTGTGATGAGTCCGGTGCTCACAGAAATCAATGAAAAGGCCCTGCAACCTTATCTGAATGAAGAGATCACCCAGGGAAAGGCATTGGAAATTGCACAGACTCCAATCAAATCATTTATGTTGAAGCAGACCCGGGAAAAAGACCTGTCTTTGTTCGTCAATATGACGGATGGAGAAAAACCGGAAACGGTGGACGATGTCCAAATGCAGTCGGTAATTCCAGCATTTGTAATCAGTGAGTTGAAAACCGCTTTTCAGATCGGCTTTCTGATTTATATCCCGTTTCTGATACTTGATATGGTGGTGGCCAGTATTCTCCTCTCCATGGGGATGATGATGCTTCCGCCCGTCCTGATTTCTTTGCCGTTTAAGTTGATGTTGTTTGTGATGGTTGACGGTTGGCATTTGACTGTCGGTTCACTCGTAAGAAGTTTTACCTAGGACAAAGCTATGACCGAACAATTCATCGTCGATTTTGCCCTGAGCGCAATTAAAACCACGCTTCTGGTTTCTGCCCCCATGCTGGGGTTCGGCCTGGTCACCGGCCTGATCATTTCCATTTTTCAGGCGGTCACCTCCATTCAGGAATTGACGCTGACGTTCATTCCAAAAATCCTGGCGGTGTTTCTGGCTCTGTTTCTGTTCTTTCCCTGGATCATGCGGATCATGCTGAGTTTCACCGAGGAAATTCTGTTGAACTTTCCAAGTTATATCGGGTAATGGAACTCTTTAATTTATCCTATGTAGATTTCGAACATTTTATTTTCGTCCTGGTCCGGGTAGCGGCTTTCATTGTGTTTGTTCCCATATTGGGGAGCCAGCAATTTCCCGCACGGGTTAAAATCGGTTTTATTTTTCTTTTGAGTCTCAGTGTTTTTCCTCTTGTTCGGCACATGCCCATGCCGGAATCCAGAGGATTGCTCGACTTTACTGTTTACCTTTTTTCTGAAGCTACTGTTGGCCTGGCGCTGGCGTATGCGACAAGGTTGATATTTGCCGCTGTTCAGATTGCAGGTACGGTGGTTGATTTTCAGATGGGATTCGGCGTGGTCAACGTGATCGATCCGCAGACCCAATCGCAGGTATCCATCACCGCCCAGTTCCATAATATATTCACCATCCTTCTTTATCTTGCGCTGAATGCACATCATTTAACTATCCACTCTCTGGTGGAAAGCTTCCAACTGATCAATCCGCATCATTTCGGGTTCTCCGCAGGAACCATGGCTTTGATTCTTAAACTGTTTGCGACCACCTTTGTGGTGGCTATTAAAATCGCCGCACCCATCATGGCGATACTATTTTTTATCAGCGTCGGGTTGGGGCTGGTGGCGCGCACGGTTCCCCAGATGAATGTTTTTATCGTCGGGTTTCCCCTGCAGATCGGTGTGGGACTGTTAATGGTAGGACTGACCATGAGTTTTTTTGGCATGGTGATGACCCAGCACATGGCGCAACTGCCCAACTGGCTGATGAGCCTGATGCATACTATGGGCGGATGACGGATTAGGGAATTTCGGTTATGGCAGAAGAATCGAATATCGATCAGAAAACAGAAGAAGCCACTGCGAAGCGAATCCAGGATGCCGAGGGCAAGGGGAATTTCGCCCACAGCCGGGAACTGACTTCCGCCTTTGTACTTCTGTTTGCAATTTTAGCGTTTGCCATCGCCGGATCGTTCAGCACACGGCATCTGATGGCCACCTGGCATAATCTGTTCACCCAGGCCCATGTCATTCAACCTGACCTGGAAGAGATGAGATTATTGCTGGCATGGGTGATGGATAACTCCTTTACAATTCTCAGCCCTATTTTGCTGGCGATCATGTTTGGTGGAGTGGTCGCCAATCTGATCCAGACGGGAGGAGTTCGGTTTTCCATGCATCCCCTGCAGCCGCGATTCCACAAGCTGAATCCGCTGGCCGGATTCAAACGCATGTTCAGCAGAAGTGCGTTGATGGAATTGTTCAAGTCACTGTTCAAGGTGACGCTTATCTCATTGATTGCATATTTCACTATCCAGGGCCGATTCGATGAAATTCCGCCCATGATGGGAAAGAGTGTCGGTCAGATTTTGATCTTCATGGGGGAGGTGGCGCTGGAGATTATGATCAAGGTGCTGGTCGCGATGATTTTTCTGGCCTTTCTTGATTATATGTTTCAACGGTTCACCTATCTTAAAAACCTGCGCATGACCAAGCAGGAAATCAAGGATGAGCGCAAGGATACGGAAGGGAATCCACAGATCAAACAGCGGGTGCGAAGCGTACAGATGGAAATGATGAGGCGGCGAATGATGTCCGCCGTCCCGGAGGCCGATGTGGTGATCACCAACCCGACGCATATTTCCGTGGCCATTCAATACGATCACGGGAATTCCGACGCACCGATAGTTGTGGCGAAGGGAAAAGGAGTCATTGCGGAAAAAATACGTGAAATTGCCAAAAAGCATGACATACCCGTGGTGGAAGACAAACCACTGGCGCGCCTGCTTTTCAAAATGGTGGAAATCGGTCAAATGATTCCTGCACATCTTTATAAAGCCGTGGCCGAAATTCTGGCCTACGTTTACCGGTTGAAAGGCAAGACCTTGGTATAAAGATTGCACTTGATACGTAAGATGTGAGTTTTGATTGAATTATTGGCGCTTAAGAGCGGCTCGAAATAGAGGTCGGTTTGCTGAAGTCATTTAAATATAATAGTTTGGAGATATGTCCCGCGGGCCGGGGATGTGTCAAAATTTTGGGTGGAAAGAAGGTCGTATGACCAGCCGTATAGAACATTACATGTCCGCCCGCCCGCAGGAACTGGCAGTCGCTGTTGGTATTATCGCCATTCTGGTGGTGATGGTCATCCCGATTCCCACCTTCATGCTGGATCTTCTGCTGTCGTTCAGCATCACCCTGTCACTGATTATCCTGCTCGTTTCCATATTCATGCTGGCTCCGCTGGAGTTCTCGGTTTTTCCGTCCATGCTTCTGGTAGTGACACTGATTCGTTTGTCCCTGAATGTTGCCTCCACCCGGATCATTCTTCTTCACGGCGGTGAGGGACCCGCGGCAGCGGGGCAGGTGATTAAATCGTTTGGCTCGTTTGTAGTCGGCGGCAATTATGTCGTCGGCGCGGTGATTTTCATCATTCTCGTATTGATCAACTTCATCGTTATTACTAAAGGTTCGGTCCGAACATCCGAAGTTGCGGCGCGGTTTACGTTGGACGCCATTCCCGGCAAGCAGATGAGTATCGACGCCGATCTGAACGCCGGCATCATTACCGAAGAGGAAGCTCGTGCGCGTCGGCGCATGTTGGAACGCGAAGCGGACTTTTACGGGGCGATGGACGGTTCCATACGGTTTGTCCGGGGTGATGCCATTGCCGGTATCCTCATCACTCTGATCAACGTCATCGGGGGTTTCGCCATCGGGGTGTTTCAGCAGGATATGGCGGTGGCTGAAGCGGCAAAAGTTTATACCTTGCTGACCATCGGCGACGGGCTGGTCACACAGCTTCCGGCCCTGATTGTTTCTACCGCCGCCGGTATTATCGTGACCCGAGCGACTACAGACAAAAATCTTCCGAACGAGTTGATTGGGCAGATGATCAACAATCCGGCGGCATTCTCCATTGCCGCGGCGGCGTTGTTCTTTTTCGGAACCATTCCCGGTCTGCCCCATATTCCATTTTTTGTGTTATCCGCGCTGGCCGGATGGATCAGCTATAGCCTGTATCAGACCAGGCAGAAAAAGGAACGCATTCAACAGAAAAAAATCGATGAGGAAAAAAAGATTCCCATTCCGGAAAAGGTGGAATCCATTTTACCGTTGGATATTATGGAACTGGAAGTGGGTTACGAATTGATTCCTCTGGTGGATGCCGACCGCAACGGCGAATTGCTGGAACGCATCAAGTCGGTGCGCAGGCAGTTTGCGCTGGAGTTGGGTTTCATTGTGCCGCCATTGCATATTCGGGATAACCTTCAGTTGAAATCCAGTGACTATGCCATTTTGATCAAAGGCGTCGAGGTGGCCCGTGGATCGGTCATGACAGGGCGTTTACTGGCGATGAGTCCCGGTAAAACTGAAAAGGAAATTCCCGGTGTCAAAACACAGGAGCCCACGTTCGGTCTGCCCTCCATCTGGATCAACGCCTCCGCCAAACAGGAAGCCCAAATGGCAGGTTATACCGTGGTTGACCCGGCGACGGTGATCACCACCCACATCAAGGAAACCATCAAGCGGAATGCGCAGGAACTTCTGGGCCGCCAGGAAGTGCAGACGCTCCTCGACAAGTTCAAGGAAACCAATCCGAAGGTGGTGGAGGAACTGGTACCCAACCTGATGACCCTCGGCAAGGTTCAGAAGGTGCTTCAGAATCTATTGAGAGAGCAGATATCCATCCGTGATTTGAGAACCATTCTGGAAACCCTGGCGGATTATGCCGCGAAGTTGGAGGACCCGGATGTGTTGACAGAATATGTGCGGCAGTCCCTGGCACGACCGATTACCAAGCAGTATATGGCGAAAGACGGGACGCTTTCGGTGATGACGCTGGATCAGAAGGTTGAGGAAATTATTCAGAAGTCGATTCAAAGGACAGAACTGACCTCTTATCTGGCATTGGAGCCGACGGTGGCGGAAAAAATTCTGGCTAAAATTCGCGAAGCCTCGGAGTCGGTTACTCCCATGTTGGAAACCACTCCCGTCCTGCTGGCGTCTCCCTTGATACGGATGTATTTAAGAAAGCTGACCGAACGATTTCTTCCGGACCTGGTGGTGTTATCCCATAGTGAAATTGTTCCAACCGTTCAAATTCGAACCTTGCGCGTGGTGACGTTGAATGCGAATTAAAAAGGTGATTGCCAACAGCTACAGCGAAGCCCTGGGTCGGGTGAAAAGTGAGTTGGGGGAAAATGCCATGGTGCTTTCAACTCGGTCCATTAAGTTCAACAGGGATCAGGGGGCAGGTGAGTGTTCTTCTCTGGTGGAGATCACTGCCGCGTTGGATAACGATCCACACGTGGAATCGCCTGTCAATGAGACTAAGGTTTCGGATACAACGAAATGGATGCCTGACAATCAAGGCGGGGATATCCGCGAAATCCGCTCCATGATTGCATCCTTACTGACCCAGACGGATAAGGCCAAGTCCCTGGGTTTGAGTGAAGCTCTACTGCCCGTCTACGAAAAGCTGGTCGGGCGGGGAGTGGACGACCGGGTGGTCGCCCGGATGTTTGAATCGATACATTCGCGGGAACAAAGGAAGGAGGGGTCCCCTGGCATCGGTGAGAGCCATCTTGCCGAATTTATGAAAGGGGCGATCCAATGCGAGGGGCCGATACGGTTGGACTCTGGCGGACCCAAGGTGGTGGCCCTGGTGGGCCCCACCGGTGCCGGCAAGACCACCACCATCGCTAAACTGGCGGCGCGGTTTGCTCTTCAGCAGAATAAAAAAGTGGCGATGGTTACGCTGGATACCTATCGCATGGGGGCCTGGGAGCAGTTGGAGTCCTATGGTGAACTGATGCGGGTTCCGGTATCCATGGCGGTGGACCGCAATGAATTTGCGCGGATCATGAAGGAGCACCGGGATAAGGATGTCGTGCTTGTGGATACCATGGGAAAGTCCCACCGTGATCTGGGTTACTGCAAGCAGTTGGCCAGCGTTCTAAGTGTTGTGCCGCACGTTGAAACCCATTTAGTGCAAAGCGCCACAGCTCATGAATCGGTGGCGGCTGAATGTTTCAAGCAGTTTGCTCCTCTGGGAATCGACCGCGTCCTGTTCACCAAACTAGATGAAGCGGTGCATTTCGGTTTGCTGTTCAATTGTTCGGTTCGTCATCGCATTCCGTTTTCGTATTTTACCACCGGGCAGAGAGTTCCCGAGGATATTGAAGTGGCGGCACGGGAAAAGGTAATTCGTTTGATTTTTAATTGATTTGAGCTTACAGTAAAAGGGCTAAGTTATGGTTTTTAATGGAGTAATTGGTAACGCAGGCCATCAGGCCGACACCTTGAGGAGAGTGATGAGACAGGGGCAGAATAAAATGCCGTCGAAAGTTCTCGCGGTCAGTAGCGGCAAAGGTGGGGTGGGTAAAACCAACGTGGTGGCCAATCTTGCGCTGGCGTTAACCCGGAAAGGCAACCGGGTGCTCATTTTCGATGCCGACATAGGATTGAATAATATCGATATTATTTTGGGACTGGCTCCGCGATATCATATTGGACATGTTTTTAATGGAGAAAAGACTTTAGAAGAGGTTTTGGTAGAGGGTCCGCGCGGTCTTAAAGTCCTGCCGGCCAGCAATGGATGGCAGGAGCTGACCACACTCGACAATGAGAAAAAGATGATCCTGCTGGAAGAGTTGGACCGGTTGATGGACGATTACGATTATCTTATCTTTGATACCGGCGCAGGGATTTCTTCCAACGTGACCTACTTCTGCAGTGCCGCCCACGAAATCCTGCTGGTGGCAACACCGGAGCCCACTTCACACACCGATGTTTATGCGTTGATCAAGGTATTGTTCCAGAAGCATCATCAAAAGAAATTTCAGCTCATCATCAATTCCGTAAAATCGGAAAGAGAGGCGCTTGAAATTTACCGGCACTTGACCGATGTGGTGGACCGTTTTCTGTCGCACGTTTCACTCGAATACTTCGGTTATATCCTGTATGACGAAAATGTCACCCGCTCCGTAAGGCAGCAAAAGCCGATCGTGGAATTGTATCCACATTCTCAGATGAGTCAGTGCATTCATCGCATATGTGACAAGGTGATAGAAACCCGTAACCAGATTCCGGAAGAAGGGGACCGTCCCTTTTACTGGAAAAATGTCTTTGAGATGAGATGAGCAGAACATCGATTAAAAAGTTTTCCGTTTTGGCGGGCCTGTTTGCATTCACGTTGCTGTTTTTTGGAAGCTGGATTAATGAAGCCCGAATCGTTTCCGCTTTTATCAGGGGATTGGAAGGGTTTTGTGTTTTCGGTTTTGTGACGTGGCTGGTTTTGAAAGGATGGGCCGTCATGACTTCGGAAGAGCGCCTGGGGGGAGATAATGATAAGGACAAGGGTATTAACCTGGACCAAACCGCCTGATGGAGACGACCTGAATGGCTGGAAAGCCCCAAGCAAATGAAGAACTCGAAATCTGTCCGGAGAATACGGACCAGATTGTCGAAGAATATGCTCCCATGATCAAATATGTGGCGAACCGCATCGCTTTGCGCCTTCCACCCCATATTGAAGTGGATGACCTGATCAGCGTCGGCGCCATCGGATTGATGGATGCCATTGAAAAATACGATCCTAACCGGGGCGCAAAATTCAAAACCTATGCCGAGTTTCGTGTCAGAGGTTCTATTTTGGACGAATTGCGATCCATGGATTGGGTTCCGCGGTCGGTTCGTCAGAAAGCGTCAAATTTGGACTCCGTGACTGGCAGGCTTCAGTCCAAACTGGGCCGACCGCCCGAAGATGAGGAGATTGCTGAGGAAATGGGAATTTCACTGGAAGAATTGTTCACGACCATCAATGAAACCCGGAACATGCCTTTGTTAAGTCTGGAAGATCTGGGCATCGCCAGTGATTCGGGAGATAAACAGAGCCTGCTCGATACCCTGGCGGGAAAAAGCGATGTGGACCCGCAAACTCAATTGCGGCTGAGTGAATTAAAGGCTCTCATAGCCAGTGCTATCGACACCCTGCCTGAAAAGGAGCGATTGATGGTTTCTCTTTATTATTATGAAGAATTGACCATGAAGGAAATAGGGGAGGTGTTGGGAATCACCGAATCTCGTATCTCTCAAATCCATTCCAAAGCGGTATACCGTCTTCGCACCAAATTGAAATCTCTAATCGCCGAAGAGTCTTGAGTGAGGCGGATTTTATTATCCGGCTAATGTTTCTTCAATAAATGGAAATATGCCGTTCATTCTCCGGGCGGGATTTCCATCTGCGGTGAAACCACATCCACGGTTCCGGTCGCTCACGGATAATTTTCTCCAGGACTTTTTGATATTCCTGGGTCCAGCGAAAAATGTCCGCATCCTTGTCGTCGGTTTTTTCCATTTTGATTTCGGGTAAGAGAACGGCTTGATAAGTTCCATTGTCGGTGGGGTAGGGGATGAGTGGAAGCACGGGTGCGCCCGTGGAATAACTCAACAATGCCAGGGAACGGGGTGTAGCGGCTTTCTTTCCGAAAAAATCGACAAACAGCCCGCCGATTCCTCCATTCTGATCCATCATGACTGCCACGCAGTAATTATTCTTCAAAGCGCGAACCACTTTTAGCGGGGAACCTTCCTTGTGAAAAACACCCCCTCCGGAAGTGGTTCTTAAATCCGTTATAAATTTCTCGAGATAGGGATTGTCCAGCTTCCGTGCAATTGAATACACCTGCGAAAAATTTCTATATCCCCAGTACATTCCCAGGGCTTCCCAGTTTCCATAATGAGCCATCAGATAAAAAGCGCCTTTGCCTCTCTTTAAGGCTTGCTCCAGGTGTTCTAATCCTTGAGGGATGCACGGAAAAAGCTGATAGATTCTTTCCTCCGTATTGCGTGTAACCCAGAGGCATTGCAGGGCGATCATGACCATATGCACCATGGATTGCCTGGTGATGCGGTTTTTTTCTTCAGGGGTTTTTGTATCGCCAAACGCGATGTCCTGATTGATGCGTGCAATTTTTCTGCGCTTTGGGGAAGTGTGATAAAGAGCATTCCCCAGGAATCGTCCCAGAATGCAAACGATCTTCATCGGAAGAACTTGAATGGGCAGCAGGATCAGTCGGAAAATAATGTATTCCAGAAGATAACGGATCTTTTTGGGAGTTGTCTGGCGGTGGTCCAATGAACTCTCGAAGTAAGGGAGGGTTTGGTTTAAAAAATCAGAACGATTGGCGGAACTCCGTCCGGTCAATTCAATTCGGCAACAGCCTGTGCGACGGCGTATTGTTTATCATGGGTCATGGAAATATGAATATTCCTCAGGTTCAGTGAGTCAAAAATATCCCGGCCCTTGCCGCTCAAATGCAGTACCGGCCGTCCCGATTCCTGATTCAGAATTTCCATATCTTTCCAGGAAATACCCTCCGCCATTCCGGTTCCAAGCGATTTCAAAACCGCTTCCTTGGCGGCGAACCGGGCGGCAAAGTGCTTGAACGGATCGGCCTTGGATCGGCAATAATCGATTTCTTTGGAGGTGAACACCCGTTCTTCAAATTTTCCTGAATATTTTTGGATGGAGTTCTTAATCCGGGAAATTTCGATGAGGTCCACTCCCGTTCCGTGAATCATGCTGGTATCCTCTGGTTGCGCGGTTTCATACCGATTGAAATTATTATAGGACATGAGGAAGGAATTCGTAAGTCTCAATTTGGGCTTAGTAAGACTTTTTCCCGTTATTGAACAGGAGTCACCAATTCCAAATCGCCGCGCGACAAGGCTCCCTCGCGGAGGAGGGTCGGCGGGTTCGTGGTGGTGTCGAGTACGGTCGAGGATTTGCCTCCCGCTGTCGGTCCACCGTCGACGATCAAGTCCAGTTGATCTCCCAGGGCACTGGCCACTTCCTCCGCCGTCCTGAGTTCTCCGGTTCCGCTCAGATTGGCACTGGGTGCGGTTAACGGGCAGTTCAAAGCCCGCAGCAATTGAAGGGTGAACAGATGGGCGGGTAGACGGACTCCCAGGTTTCCAGTTCCGCCGGTCAATGCCTTTGATATATCCGGCGCGGCTTTAAAAATGAGAGTCAAGGGTCCCGGCCAAAACTGATTCATCAAAAGCTTTTGCGGAGGCGTTGTCTTGTCCGTTAAGGAATTTAATTGGTCTAGCGAGTGGATCAATACCAACAGCGGTTTGTCCGCCGGGCGTTGCTTGATCCGGAAAATTTTAGCGATTGATTCGGGATTGAAGGGATCCGCTCCCAATCCGTAAAACGTATCCGTGGGAAACGCAATCACTCCGCCGGAATTCAGAACGGACTGGATGTTCTCGATGGATCGGGCGGAAGCCTCCGGATTTTCAAAATCGATGGGTAGAATTTCAGCCATGTTCGGCTTCGAGCTTCCGGCTTTTCGCTTCCACCTCCTTGGCCATATCCTTTTTGTACTGGTCCAGTTTTCTGGTCAGGCCGGCATCGCTCAAGGCCAGCATTTGGACGGCCAGGATTCCCGCATTCTTCGCTCCGGCTTTGCCAATAGCCATGGTGGCCACGGACACGCCGCCCGGCATTTGGGCGGTGGATAACAGGGAGTCGAATCCCTGCAGGGGGCTGGAACCGATGGGAACGCCGATGACCGGCAGAATCGTTTCCGCAGCGACCACGCCCGCCAGGTGGGCGGCCGCGCCGGCACCGGCGATCAACACCTTGACTCCGCGCTTGCGGCATGAGTCGACATATTTTTTAGTCCGGGCCGGCGTGCGGTGTGCCGAGGTCACCAGAACTTCGTTGGCGACTCCGAACTGGTCCAGAACTTTGGACGCCTCGCTCATGATGGCATAATCCGAATCGCTTCCCATCACAATGCCGACCAGGGGTTTTGTGGTTTTCTTTTTTGAAGTAGCCAAAACACTCTCCTTATTTTTAATGTCTGTATGGCTTGAAAGTTCCGATTTTATATCAATTTTATCCGTTTCAATCAAGAAAAGTCTGATACGGCGGCGCTCTTAAGGTGTTGTTACCTGTGTTGCCGGAATATGTTTTCCCCGGCCGTGCTTGATTTCAGGGATCAGCATAAGGGTTGCCAGTATCATCAGGGAAAAAGATACCAGGCCGATAGCCGAGGGTCCAATTTGCTTGACTGTCCAGAATCCGATTAATGGTCCCAGAGTTCCACGTATTCCGGTCAGGAAAACGTGAACCGACATATAAGAGCCCACCTTTTCCGGGGGTGCGTACTTAGTGACCCATAAGCCCCACGCCACCGTGCCGCCGCCGAAGGCAATACCGATCAATGCCGAGGCCAGCCCGATCACCCAAGGGTCCTTGGTCAAAAAGAACAACCCGACTCCGCAGGCAAAAATGATGTTAATGGTCATGCGCAGAACGATGAAATTGATTCGATCAAACAGCTTCGCCAATAACGGAGCGGAAAAGGCCCTCATGAGATCGGGAACGATAGTGATAAGGGTAGCGACAAATAACGCGGAACCTTCAATGCCGTAGGCGCTCGATGTGAGGTAATCGACGCGCAGGGGCAGCACCCACAGGTTGGCGAATCCCATAATGAACCACGTCAATAGAACATAACCGAAGGAGCGGTCTTCCAGTACCAGTTTCATGTGGTTGAATGGATTGGTGTGGTTGTGGTCCTCGATTTTGCCTGAAGGCATGTTCCAGATGGCATACGCTTTTCCCAGACCCGCCACTCCCAAGGCGATCAGAATCCACCGGTAAGTGTCCTGATTCCAATCCATCAGGGAGGAGCCGGTAAATCCCGAGACAATCGATACCAGTACGGTGACAAGCACTGCCTTCGAATAAAATGACCCTCGCCGGTTTCCTGGATAGTTATCATGATAAATGGATGTGAGGAAAGGGATGATAGCGGTCAGCATCATGAACCCCAGGACGATGCACGTTGTGTAAAACCAAAGGGATCCCGCGTAGGCGGACAGGATCAACAGGACTCCGCTTAGAACCATGGGCAGACTGCCGCAGATGGATTTTTTTAAATCCGTAAGTGCCGCGTAATGGAACAGGAATAATGAAAAAATCATTCCCATAAAAGGGGCTGAGCCAATCAGGGATTTGGAAAGCAGGCCGGCGTCGAAATAGCGGATGGCAATGAACAACCCGAACGTTTGCGTGCCGGACGTGATCACACCCCGGAAGAATCCTCGGGCGAGGTCCCATCGAAATGTTTTTTGGGCAATAATTTCAGGGGTGGAGCTATGGGGTTCCATCATCAGCAAATAATCAGTTAAAACAAGAGACGACGCAGGCGAAAGGGGCAATCTGTACAGTGAACCCGCCGGGTCAGTCGATGCATGTTGTTTTACTATTCAATCAAGGTTATAACAATGCACAATAGGCGTCTATGAAAATCAGGTGCTCGCAGGCAGTAAATAATAATTTTAAATAAATTCCATATGAAGCCGACTCCTTACTCTGCAGAAATTTTGACTGTTGGTAACGAAATCATCACCGGTCTGGTGGCGGACACAAACTCCAGTGTCATCACCCGGAGGTTGGAAACCCTGGGCATTCCGGTGATGCGCCACGTTTCGGTGGGCGACGACGCCGAAGAAATTACCAATGCCCTGAAGCAGGCTCTGGAAAGGGTCGATTGCGTAATCCTCACGGGAGGGTTGGGGCCCACGCATGATGACATCACCAAGCATGTCCTGGCCCGTTTCTT
Source organism: Nitrospinota bacterium (assembly GCA_029879645.1). Taxonomy (GTDB): domain Bacteria; phylum Nitrospinota; class Nitrospinia; order Nitrospinales; family Nitrospinaceae; genus SZUA-226. The sequence goes on along the minus strand of JAOUPX010000027.1, from coordinate 16,421 downwards.
CGATTCGAAGCTGGTGCCAGATGATTCGGTCAAGCGCCGGATTGAAAGCATTTTCAAATCACGGGGGATGAGCGCTCCTCAAAATGCTCATACCCAGGCGGAAGTTCCGGAGAAGGCCACCGTGTTGGACAACGCCAAGGGGACCGCTCCCGGACTGCTGTTCGAACAGGATGGCAAACGGGTATATGCCCTTCCCGGTGTTCCACTGGAAGCCGAACACCTGCTGGAAACGCATCTTGTCCCGCATCTGGAAAACCTGGGCACCGGTAAAGTCTGGCACCGCATATTAAAAACCACCGGTGTCCCCGAATCCCTGTTGTGGCAGGAAATCGGTCCGGTTTCTCAGTTTGAGGATTTCGTGAAGGTGGCGTCATTGCCGTCACTCCTTGGGGTCCGCATCCGCTTTACAGCGACGGGCAAAGACCTGGCGGAAGCCACCGCCCAACTCGACGCCGCTGAAAAATTATTACGGGAAAAAATCGATCACCATATCTTCGCGGTCGATGATGAAACTATGGAGGGAAATCTCGGCGAGTGGTTCAGGAGTAATCAGCGGACTCTCGCCGTGGCGGAATCCTGCACCGGAGGCTTGATCGGTCACAGAATCACCAACGTTTCGGGCAGTTCGGAGTATTTTCTGGAAGGGGCGGTGACCTACAGTAATTCCGCGAAGCATACTCGTCTCGGAGTGGACCCGGCCTGGATCGAAACTCATGGCGCGGTCAGCGAGGAGGTTGCTACCGCAATGGCCGAAGGCATTCGCGAATGGGCCGGCAGTGACTTCGGGTTGGCGGTGACGGGAATAGCCGGTCCCACCGGTGGTACCCCCCATAAGCCGGTCGGGCTCACTTACATTGCCGTGACCGGACCGCATGGCACCTATTGCGAGAAATTCAGGTTTCATCAGGACCGTGTGCGTAATAAGGAACGCGCTGCCCAGGCGGCGTTGAATCTTCTCCGATTGTATCTTCTTGATGAATCCTGAGGGGAAAGTTTCTGTCGGTCGTTAAGGAATCGTGTTAACCTTGTAATATGGAAAAGATACGGTGTACTCAGTGCGAAAGGGAATTTGACCATCATTTGGAACAGTGTTCGCATTGCGGTACCCCGGTTCCGATTCCCAATTATCCGCGTTTCGCCGGTGGTGGGGTTTTCATTGCCATGTGGATCTTTTTTGTGATCCTGATTATCGTGCTTCTGGTTTCCATGTTTTCTGTTTAAAACGCCCTTGGCCGGCGGGGCTTGAGTGAGGCTTTGAAGGGTAAAATCAAAATCATTCCCCCTGCGAACCCCCCGATGTGTGCCATCCATGCCACGCCCCCACCTTCCCCACCTGAAGCCATATTGCTGAAGATCTGAATCCCCAGCCAAAAAATAAGCAGAACAGCCGCCGGAATGCGGACGATCGTGACCAGAATTCCGAGAAACACCAGTGTCTTCACCCGGGCGCCGGGAAACAGCATCAGGTAGGCGCCCAGCACGCCGGAGATAGCCCCGCTGGCTCCAACCATGGGAATCTCCGACCCGGTATCCATGAAAACATGGCACATGGCCGCGATAATTCCGCAAATCAGATAGAACGTGATAAACCTGACTTTTCCCAGCACGTCCTCAATGTTGTTCCCGAATATCCAGAGAAAGAGCATATTGCCGGCCAGATGCATGAACCCGGCATGCAGAAACATGGCAGAGAATACGTTGGGATAGGTTTGAATCGGCGCCTGGACAAACTGGCTGGGAACCAGGCCGTAATTGGTGAACAGCGAGGCAATATGGCCGGGATAGGAAAACTCCCAGAAAAACACAAAGATATTCGATCCAATCAGCGCAATGGTGAGCAGGGGAAAATGCCGGGTCGGATTTTCGTCGTGAAAAGGGAAGAACACGTGTTTTTATCGGGTTGTAAGGGTGAATATGATAGACTCAGGAATACTTTTAATTTTGATTATATGAGAAAAACCTTATGAGTGAAAGGCAGGATCTACCCATTGTAAAACCGGAGGGGAAAGTTCCCGAAGTCCGGGTACGGCCGGAGGAGTCGCCGGAATGGGTTATCGCCACCTACCGCAAGCATCGGCTGGTGCAGGTCACAGCCGAATTGAATGCCGAAATCGGGGAAGGGCGGGGGGAGGACGTGTATATCGAGCCCGTCCTGCTGGATATGAACCCCGCCGAGCACCGTCAGAGCCTGCAGGAGCAGGTGTATCATAATCCCCGCGAGATCACCGAAAACCTTCTTGAGGTCAAAACCTCTAAAGTCATGCTGGAGGCGGCATCCGGCATGGGCAAAACTACCTTTCTTAAAATTTATCAGGAGCGCCTGTTGCAGGCGGAGGAGACCCGGGAATACCCCATGCCGGTTTTCTTCGATTTATCCCAGTTGCCGGAAGGCACCGGGTTCCGGGAATTTTATCCGGAGCTCTACCGGCAGGTGATGGCCGTGGTCCTCTTGGAAAGAGAGGAACAACCGGATTTGGAAATCGAAGAGCCGCTGTTGGAACGGACCATTAACCGCCTCGTATTGACCGGGCAGATTCAATTCCTGCTCGACGGGTTTGATCAGCTTCTGCCGGAGGACCGCTTCCAGATTTATTTTGACGTGGTGGTTGACGGCGACGCCCTGCGCGACAACTTCGTATTGATCGTCAGCCGTCCGGTAGGTTTCGGAGCCTTTGCCACCACTTCGATCGTCAGGCGGGGGCAGGACTCGACCTTTCGCGCCGCCATTCAACCTGTCAGCGATATACAGCGGAGGCACTATTTGCCCGCGTCTTCGATCAAGGCCCAGACGGAAAAGTTTCAGTTGTTTTATCCGGAGTTGTTCAGCAATTGCTTCCTGTTAAAAATGATCCGGACCCTGGCCGACCGCGAAAAGCTTGAAGGGATTACCTCGCGGACGCAACTGTTCCACTCGTGGACTGGGGAAAGTCTGACGGGCAAAGATGAAGGAAAGCCCGGCGCGGCGGTTCCGGAATGCCTGAATGCACTGGAAGATATCTGCCTGCAATTGTTCCGGGAGGGGAAAAGGCAATGCTCTCAGGATGTAGAAACGGGCTTTGAATTGAAACTGCTCGAGGAGCGGGGACAATTATTTAAGCCACTGTATGCTGAAGGTAAAATACGCGCTCCCTTTGACCGATGGATTCAATCGACACCCACGCGATGGGAATTCCGTCATCCTCTGCTTCAGGAATATTTTGCCGGTCGGGCGTTAGCGAGAGATACGAAATGGGAACAAACGCTCAGGGAGCATGGCCGGGACGATGCCTGGCAAAATCTGTTTCAATTTTTTGCCGGAACAACTTCCATTTCTCCCGATGCCCTGATCGATCTGTTACTGGAAGAGGGAGCGGTGTTTCTGGCCGGTAACATTCTGGCGGAAGTGGATGCGGTTTCTGAAAATCGCCGTTTACTCATTGGTCAGTTGTTGAAATACCAGTGCCCGGAAATGCAACCCCAGTTTTCCAAAAACCGGCTGGTTCGACTGACAGCGGTGCTCGAACAGAATGACCGGCGATTACTAGAAGATGTGACCTGCCGCCTTCTTACGCGGGATAAACGAGACTCCAGAATTCTTTACGGAGTGATTGAGTTATTGCTGGCGCTCCACAAAATCGATCTGAAAGAAATCATCGACAGTCAGGATTTTGAGCGGGTTCTGCATTTGCCGGAGCTTCAGGGTTTCTTGAGTGAATCGAGTAGCGATGAAATGGTCGACCTTGCCGTTATCAAAAAATGGACGGAAATGGTTACGGTTCCTGCGGGAAAATTTATTTATCAGGATGAAAAAGACGAGGAAGATCAGATCGAAATGAATGAATACTCGATCATGAAATATCTGGTCACCAACGCACTCTACCAGCAATTCGATCCGCGGTTCCAATTGCGTTATCCCAAATACTCATGGGACAAGGAGCAACCCGTGGTCGGGATCAACTATTATGAAGCCACCGTCTTCGCCATGTGGTTGGGATTGCGGCTCCCGACCGAAACGGAATGGGAGAAGGCTTCAAGAGGTGTCGATGGACGGGATTATCCCTGGGGGGAGGCGATGGGGTATCAAACCGGATTTTGTAATACTGCGGACTTTGTGAGGGGCCATACCAGTCCGGTGACGGATTTTGAGGAAGGGATTTCTCCTTACGGTTGCTTCGATATGGCCGGGAACGCATGGGAGTGGTGCGTCCAATTATATTCTTCCCAATTTACCACCCAGAAAATAGTCCGGGGAGGATCCTGGTTGAATTATATGGTTCATGCCAAATGCCATTTTCGTAACTCCTTCGATCCCGCCGAAAGACACCCCGGAGTGAGCCTGAGATGCGCGACCCTGCCCCTTGCGGAAGTCGAAAAAGAAGATATGGATGACGACTTCTAAGAACCCTGCCTTTGTTTCTCTAGAGTTAACTGAACCACCACCTATGACGGGAGCCTGTGGCCCTTTAAGCCCGCTAAACTTTTACTTGACAATGCTTTAGGTCACTTCCTATCCTGATTAGACAAGGCGAAATTTGGGCTTTTACACCTTTTGGGGATGATCCCTGCGCGGTTTCCGCACGGACTTCCGAGGAGACTCAAGTTGCGCCGAAACCTGTTCCAGAATCTCCGCTACCGATGCGGTGCTAATCAATGACTCCCAGCAAAGCGAAAAAAAAACTATTATTTGTGGATGACGATCCCGCCATGGTCAAAATGGTTGGGAAGTTCCTGGAAAGTTCCCTGGGCCCTGAATTGATCGAGTTTCATGAAGCCGCATCCGGGGAAAACGGTCTACAAAAATTTCAGGAATTGCTTCCGGATATTGTGATTTGCGATATCAATCTTCCCGGAATAAAAGGATTTGAGCTTTGCCGTAAGTTACGCAAATTCGATTTTCGCACCACCATCATCCTGATGTCCGCTTACGACGAGAATGAAGATTACGCGATTCAGGCCAAAGAGGTAGGAGCTGACGCCTTTTTGACCAAACCCATCAAAAAGGGTGAACTGCTGTTTGTCGTTAATTTTATCCTGCGAATAGACACTCTCAATCAAACCGTGATGGATAAAAATCAGCAACTGGAAGAGTCGCTTTGCCGCCTGCAACAGGCCAATAAAAAAATGACGGGTATGAACGATGAACTGCAGGAAGATCAGCGTCGGTTGAACGACAACCTGAAAGATATTCTTCGGATGAACACCCAACTGGAATCTCAGAATAATCAAATTTCATCGATGAACAGGGAATTGATTGAGCGATTTGATTCCACCGTGGGTCTTTTGACCAATATCATAGAACTCAATCAATCCCGGCACCGGGGGCACTCGGAGCGCGTTGCGGAAATATCCGTATTCATCGCTCAAAAAATGGGGTTGCAGGAAGAAGAAATCGAAAACCTGAGAATTGCCGCCCGGTTACACGAACTGGGAATCGTCAGCCTGCCGCGCCACGAGACAGTGGAGGAAGCGCTGAATGAAGGGAAAAGCCGGCACCACACCAGCCATCCGCTGGTTGCCGAAATGTTACTGAAAGGATTCGCCGGGTTTGAATCTGTTGCCGAGCTCATCCGTCACATGCATGAAAATGTCGATGGCTCCGGTATGCCCGACGGTCTGGTAGGAGAGCAGATTCCTCCGGGATCACGGATTTTGTCCGTGGCCAGTTTTTATGATCACTCCATGGTGGAACATCCGGATAGCCCGGTATTGGAAATTTTAAAAAAAGTGGAGAGCAGAAACGGCGCCTGGTTCGATGAGAACGTGGTTTCCTTTCTTTCCGATTACATTTTGTCTCAAAGCCCGAGTAAAGATGAAAAAACCATCAGTTGTTCTGTGTTTGCCCTGAAGGAGGGGATGCGATTGGCCTCGGACATTTATTCCGAGTCTGGCATCAACCTGCTCCGCAAGGGGACGGTGCTGGACCGGGATATGGTGAACAAGATTCTTAAATTCAACAACGTCGACCCTGTAGCGGGGCAGGTTCAGGTGAACCCTTAATTCCATTATGGATATAGCAACCTTACTGGGTATTTTTTCAGGGATGGCCTTATTGCTGGCCTCCATCATGCAGAACAGCGGGCTGGAGTTGTTTGTCAGTCCGCCTTCGGCAATGATCGTGCTGGGCGGCACCATTGCCGCCACTCTCGTGGCGTATCCCATCAATGAGCTGTTTGGCGTGATCGGATTATTCCTTAAAGTGTTCATGACCAAAAAGCGTGACCTCTATGATTTGATCGACACCATGGTGAGAACCTGCAGTGTGGCGCGCAAAGGGGGGATTCTGGCCATTGAATCCCGTCTGGACGATATAGATAACGGGTTTCTTAAAAGAGGACTGCAGTACACCGTGGACGGTAAAGACGAACAAACCGTGGTAACCCTTCTCAAAAAGGAAATTCGGCAAATCCAGCAAAAGCACCGTGACGGATGGGAAATCATGAGCGAAATGGGAAAGTTTGCTCCGGCCTTCGGAATGGTTGGGACTCTTATCGGTCTCATCCAGATGTTATCCGCTCTCGATGACGTTAAAACCGTTGGTCCGAAAATGGCGGTGGCTCTGATCACCACCTTTTACGGAGCACTTTTAGCCAACCTGGTGTTCATTCCCATGACCGTCAAGTTGAAACGGCGGAGCGCGGCGGAAACTCTGGAAATGAATCTGGTGCTGGAAGGCATCACTTTCATCCGCAAGGGGGTGAATCCAAGGTTCATGAAAGAAACCCTGGAAAACAGTCTGGAAAATGCTATCGGCAAAAAACTGAGAAGAGAAGAAGCTCTGTCGCCGGCCCCTGTTACGAAACCCGCACCCAAACCGACGGTAAAAACTCCAAGCCCGGAAGACGCTCATGCCCGAACCCGACGAAATACATGACTACCTGGATGATCCTGTCGGCGAAGAATCGCGGGGAATAGCCCCCTGGGTCATTACCTTTGCCGACATGGTTACCCTGCTCATGGTTTTTTTCATTCTGCTGTTTGCCATTGGCACGGTAGAGCAGGAAAAGTGGCGGCAGATCAAGGAATCCTTGCGACAGGCGCTGGGAGCCGACTCCATCGATGAGTTGGGGACCCGCCAGGGGTTGGATGTGCTCTCAACCAAGGTGGACGAACAGACCGTTCACGCGGTGGATGAGGTGGGCGCCATGGTCAACCGGGAGATGGAAGACATCATCTCCGAAGTCGAAGAATTTGTGTTCAAAAACAAGCTTTCGGGTGAAGTCCGTGTTTCGTCAGACGAACGCGGGGCCGTGATCACCATTTCGGACGTGGTGCTGTTTCCTCCGGGATCGGCGGATATGACCGCGAAAGGCCGCACCACCCTGCAACAGGTGTTTGATCTGCTGAAGCAGTTCAACTATAACGTAAAAGTCGAAGGCCATACCGACAATACCCCCATTCATACGTTGAGATTTCCTTCCAATTGGGAGCTGTCGGCTTCCCGCGCTTCCGAAGTGGCGCATATGTTGATTGACGACGGATTCCCGCCGGAGCGGCTTTCGGTTGAAGGGTTTGCGGAGTTCCGGCCAATCGTGCCCAATACCAGTGTGGAGAACAGGGCCCGCAACCGCCGGATCGAGGTGGTCTACCAGCGTGGAAGCATCCGTAAACGTATGGTAAAAATCTTGAACAGAAAATGATCTCTCCTGAATAATTATTCTTGAAAGCTTATTGAATTCAATTATTTGCGTTTTGACAACCCTCTTTGTCTCTGCTAATTTAAAGCCATTCCTTAAGTAATTTTGGCAGGTTTTTTTGAAATAGGGATAATCCTCGAAAGATAGCAGGCCAATGAAACCAAATCCTCAGGAAAAATGGATGAAGCGGGCTCTTGATCTGGCGGCTAAAGCGGCCGGTCGAACCTCCCCCAATCCTATGGTTGGGGCCGTTATCATTAAAAACGGAAGATTCATTGCCGAGGGTTACCATAAAAAAGCGGGTGGGCCGCATGCCGAAATCGAGGCGCTGAAGAAAGCCGGAAAGCGGGCCCGCGGGGCACAGATGTTCTTGAATCTGGAGCCCTGTTGTCATCAGGGGCGCACACCTCCCTGCACGGATGCTCTTATCAAGAGCGGAATCAAGGAAGTCTTTGTGGGTATGCGGGATCCCAATCCTTTGGTGGCGGGGAAGGGTATCCGTCAGCTGAAAAAGGCCGGGGTGGACGTTCATAGTGGTCTGTTACAGAAGGAATGCGAACGTCTCAATGAGGCATTTGTTAAATATATTCAAACAGGGACACCATTCGTTACTTTAAAATCAGCTTCGTCTCTGGATGGCAAAATCGCCACCTCTACCGGACAGTCGCAATGGATTACCGGACCGGAAGCGCGGGAACGAGTCCATCGGATGCGAGACCAGGTGGACGCCATACTGGTGGGAGCGGGGACGGTGATCAAGGATAATCCTCGTCTGACCACGCGTCTAAAAAAGGGCAAGGGGCATAACCCGGCCCGTGTTATTCTGGATACCAAGGCAGAGATTCCGTTAAATGCCAGGGTATTCCATCACGCCGATCGTGACCGGGTGGTCTATGTCACTACAAACAAAGCCTCGGCGGTCCGTATAAATCGACTGACAGGCCGCGGAGTAGAGATTCAGGTGCTTTCAGAGAGAAAAGGGCGTATCTCATTAAAATATTTGATCGAAATTATTGGGAAGATGGAAGTAGTTTCAGTGTTACTTGAAGGTGGAAGCGGTATCAACGCCAGCGCTCTCCGGGAGGGCATTGTGGATAAAGTGGTTTTGTTTCTGGCGCCCATGATTATTGGAGGGGAATCAGCCCCCGGAATGGTCGGTGGATCGGGCATCAAAAACCTCAAGGAGGCTCTCTCAGTTAAAAATCTGACGGTTTCAACCATGGGGTCCGATTTGATGGTGGAGGGGTATCTGTAAATCATGTTTACCGGAATCATAGAAGCGGTGGGAACGGTCGGTCAGATCGTTTTCAAGGATGACAAAGCCCGGATGCGGGTGGATACGAATCCACAATTTACCGGGTTTGAAATGGGGGAGAGCATCGCGGTCAATGGCGTCTGCCTGACGGCGGTAGGCATGGGCGAACATTGGTTCGAGGTCGACATGACCACTGAAACGCTGAACCGCACCAGTTTCAAGCAAGTGAAAGAAGGGTCGCGAGTCAATCTGGAGCGGGCTCTGACGCCTTCCAAGAAAATGAGTGGCCATTTCGTGACTGGCCACATTGACGATGTGTCCAAGGTGGTCAGTATCGAGGAAAAACCGGGTGAAGTGTTATTTCGCTTTGAGCATCCTCCCGAGCTGACTCCGTATCTGATAGAAAAAGGGTCGGCGGCTGTGGACGGTATCAGCCTAACGGTATTTGATTGCCGGGATAACTGTTTCACCGTATCGATTATTCCTTTCACCCTGGAGCACACTAACTTAAAGGACCGGCAAACCGGAGATACCGTTAACATTGAATGTGATATGATTGGTAAATATGTGATTCGAGCGTGTGAAACGGTATTCGGCGGGCCTGCAAAGAACACCGAAATTTCTCCGGAATTTTTAAAGGAAAAAGGTTTTTTATGACAACCAATTCAACAAGGCCGTTCAATTCGATTGAAGAGGCGATCGAAGACGTCAAACAGGGCAGAATGATCGTTATTGTGGACGACGAGGACCGCGAAAACGAGGGCGATCTGATGATCGCCGCTGAAAAATGTACCCCTGAAGCGGTTAACTTTATGGCCAAGTACGGACGCGGTCTGATTTGCCTGACGTTGACCGAACAACGCACCGCGCAATTGGGTTTGCCGATGATGGTGCAGGAAAATCAGGCGCAGTTCGGAACTCCCTTTACCGTATCGATTGACGCAAAGCACGACATCACCACGGGAATTTCCGCCGCCGACCGGGCCAAGACCATCGAGGTGGCTATGGACCCCGAAGCGACGCAATACGATCTGGTAATGCCGGGGCATATCTTCCCCTTGCGTGCGCGGGATGGTGGGGTACTGGTGCGAGCGGGGCAAACCGAGGGGTCGGTTGATATTGCGCGTCTGGCAGGTCTCAAGCCGGCAGGGGTGATCTGCGAAATCATGAACGACGATGGCACTATGGCGCGGGTTCCGGAGCTTTCCAAATTCATTCAGGAACATCAATTAAAAATGATCACCATCAAGGATCTGATGGAATACCGCCTCAACAGTGAGGCGCTTGTAGAAGAAGTGGCGGCGACGCACATGCCCACCGATTTCGGAGAATTCAAAGCTGTCGCGTTTCGTAATAAATTGATCGACCAGGTGCATATCGCACTGGTCAAGGGCGAATTGAAACCGGAGGAGCCGACGCTGGTCCGGGTGCATTCGCAATGTCTGACCGGCGACGTGTTCGGTTCCCACCGTTGCGATTGCGGAGAACAGCTGGCGCAGGCCTTGAACATGATCGAGAAGGAAGGGCACGGTGTTCTGCTTTATTTGTATCAGGAGGGACGCGGTATTGGCATCCTCAATAAGCTGAAAGCCTATGCCCTTCAGGACGAAGGACGGGATACGGTTCAGGCCAATGCGGATCTGGGTTTCAAACCGGATCTTCGCGACTATGGCATCGGAGCGCAGATTCTGCGTGCCCTCGGTTTGGGTAAAATCAAGCTCATGAGCAATAATCCCCGAAAAATAGTCGGGCTCGAGGCGTACGGTCTGGAGATGGTGGAGCGCGTGCCCATCGAGGTGAAACCCCAGAAGCACAACATTAAATATCTGAAAACCAAGCAGGACAAGCTTGGACACCTGATCAAGAACGTTTTTTAGACGGAAGATAATTTTGCCAAAGTCGTTTCAGGGAGATTTAAACGGAGAAGGCCACACCATCGGAATTGTGGTGAGCCGATTCAACGAGTTCATCACCGGCCGCCTTTTGGACGGGGCGATGGAATGCCTCATGCAGCATGGCGTGAAGGATGAGGATATTGAGGTAGCGCATGTTCCGGGCGCTTTTGAAATTCCTTCAGTGGCCAGACGGATGGCAGCCAAAAATAAATACGATGCAATCCTTTGTCTGGGGGCGGTGATCCGGGGCGGGACTCCTCACTTTGAGTATGTCTCGGGAGAAGCGTCGCGGGGAGTCGGCACCGTGGCTCTGGAAGCGTCCATTCCCGTTCTGTTTGGTGTACTGACCACCGATAACCTGGAGCAGGCGACTGAGAGGGCCGGGGCCAAATCTGGAAACAAGGGCTGGGAAACGGCGTTGGCGGCGATCGAAATGATCAATTTGTATAAACAGATTTAATAATAGGTATTTTAATGGGCAACAGAAGATTTTCCAGGGAATTGGTGATCCAATTTCTGTACCTCAGCGAGATGAACGAAGGAAATATTTCCAATCAATTACAGCAGTTTCTGGAAGATAATCCCTGTTCGCCGGACGTTCAAACGTTTGCCGAAGATATTCTGAAGGATATTTTTGATAATAAAAAGGAAATCGATGCGAAGCTGGAAAAGTACAGTGAGCACTGGACGCTTTCCCGGATGACTGTGATCGATCGCAATCTGCTTCGTATGGCGGCCTCCGAACTCATGTACAGCAAAACCGTGCCGCCAAAGGTGGCTATCGATGAGGCGGTGGAAATTGCCAAGAAATTCGGCAGTGAAGACTCTCCTAATTTTATCAACGGAGTTCTCGATCGAATATTGAAAGAACTGAATACCGAAACTCCCCAGCCTAGCTTGAACCAATAAGCTTCAAGTATTTCCCATGGTCTATCTCATTTTTTCAGATCTACACAGTAATCTCGAATCTCTGGAAAAATTTATTGAGGTCAGCAAACATATTCCTCATGACCAGAAGGTGTGCCTTGGGGATATCGTCGGTTACAACACCAATCCCAATGAATGCGTGGACTGGGTGCGTGACCATGTGGATATCGTTCTGGCGGGCAATCACGATTACGCCGTGGCGGGTAAAACGGATACATCCTATTTCAATCCTTACGCTATGGAGGCTTGTCTTTGGACGCGGGAGAATTTGACTGAGGAAAATATCGAGTACCTGGGATCTCTTCCTATAAGAAAAGAGCAAAATGGCATTTTATGGGTCCACTCGTCTCCCTTTGAGCCTGATCAGTGGCATTATGTAAACAATCAGTACGATGGAGAGGAAAATTTTCCTTATTTCGAGACCGAATGGTGTTTTTTGGGGCATTCCCACAAGCCGGTTATTTTGGAGAAAAAACCGGACGGACTTGTGGAAGCGGTGTATGGAGGGGCTGTGCATCATTGGGAACATAAGCTGGCGGAAGAATGCCGTTATATCATTAATGTAGGCAGTCTGGGGCAGCCTCGCGACGGAATTCCCTCTCCGTGTTTCGTAGTGTTCGATAGCAAAGGGCCTTCGGTAGAGTTCCGAAGATTTGACTACGATATTGTGAAGACTCAGGAAAAGATACACTCCAATAAACTTCCCTCATTTCTGGCCGAGCGTCTGGCGGCTGGATTTTAACACCCGTTTTTTCAATGTCTTGACGGCCTTCCTCAAAAGTGGTATAGTCAAAACCTTAATGAAATTAGTAAGTTAAGTAAGATCGACAGGGATTTCCCCCGAATTTAAAAATGCCAATCCGTTATTAAAGGGTTTTTTTGATGGGTTTTGGAAATCAAATGCCATTTGCAGTAAGTATCCTGTTAAGGCAGAAGTGGCTATGGTCTGTTTTCTTCTTTGGCCTGGTGACAGCGCTTGCAGGGGGAACTGCGTGGGCGAAACTGGATACAACGGTGTATTCGCAGAAGTTGTACTCCGTGGCGAAAAAAGAATATCAGGATCTCTTACACTCCAAGAAAAAAATAAAATATAGAAAATACTGGGTTCAGGCCATTCATCGTTTCCAATCGGTATTGGAGAAGTATCCGAAAACCCAGGAGAGTTATAAGTCGGTTTTCACTTTGGGCCGTCTGTATCACCAGCTTGGCAAACGGAGTGGGCGGTCAGCCGATATTGACGAAGCTTTGTCTTATTATCACCGGCTGGCAAAGGAATTTCCCGCAGATTGGCTAACCGATGATGCTCTGTACTTTGCAGGTGAATTATATTTGGAGCGTCATGCCTATGAGGAAGCCCGTTCCTCATTTCAAAAAATCCTGGATCAATATCCCAAGGGAGATTTCGTTCCGAAGGCCAGGCAACAGCTGAGTGAGAGCGTCCTTCAAGACAGGCGAAAGGTAAATGACCAGCAGGCCACCGTCATTTTAAAGGACCTGACTTTTATCAGCGGCGCGAAGGAAACCCGTGTGGTTTTGGAAGTTGATGGGCCTGTCCAGTATTCCAAGAAACGGCTGGGCAACCCCGACCGGGTTTATTTTGATTTTCAGAACGCCCGGTGGGACGAACATATTCCCGACAATATATCTGTAGACGATGGCCGGGTCCAACAGTTGCGCATGACTGACACCAAGGGAGCTCCCAGCCGTCTGGTACTGGATCTGGATGAGGAAACGAAGCAGAAAGTAGCGGTACGGGTTGTTCAAAATCAATTGATCATTGTGGTTCCTGATCAAAATAAAAAATTTGTTGCTGTAAAGACTAAAGCCGCAAAATCGGCCGCGGCTGTTCAGGTGGCGGAACAAACGACTTCATCGAAACCCCAGACCGCACAGGCAACTCCCGTTGTGGTTCTGGATGCGGGGCACGGTGGGAAAGATTATGGTGCCAAGGGAACTCACGGCTTGCTGGAAAAAGATCTCAATTTGAAAATATCCAAGATGGTCCGGGAGATTCTGCAAAACCGCTATAACTACAAAGTTCTTATGACCCGTAATGACGACACGTTTATCGAGCTCAAGGATCGGGGAAAAATTGCCAACCAGCATGACGCGGATTTATTTGTCTCCATTCATGCCAACGCCGCCAGACGAAAGTCGGCCAAGGGGATCGAAACCTATTACTTAGGAGCGGGTTCCACCGAGCAGGCACGGGAAACGGCAGAACGTGAGAATGGCGAACTGGTGCATTCGGTGCCGGATGATGTGGTTCAGGGAATTCTTGCCAGCATGATCACCGCTACAAAAATGAATGACTCTGCGCGCTTGGCGGGCTTTGTCCAAAAGAGTCTGCATAAAACCATGTCAAAAAAGTTTTCCAATATTAATGACCTGGGTGTGAAGGAAGGCCCCTTTTTCGTGTTGCATGATACCAATATGCCGAGCATTCTGGTGGAGGTTGGTTTTGTGACTAATCATAAAGAGGGCGGACAGTTGAAGAGTAGCAAATACCAAAAATGGCTGGCCGAATCCATCGCCCAGGGAATTCACGATTTTTTGAAAGAAAAAGCTCCCTCCATTTAATTCCGGAAGCCGAGATGATGCTATGCCAATCCCTCAAGTCGCCATCATCGGAAGAGCCAACGTCGGCAAATCCACCCTGTTTAATAAAATCATCAAAAAGCGTGCGGCCATTGTTAATGATACTCCCGGTGTAACGCGGGACCGCATGTTCGGTCGGGCGGAATGGTTCGGGAAGACCTTTATCGTTATAGATACGGGCGGGATTGATCTTTCCGCCGATAACGATATCGAACTCCAGGTCAAGGATCAGGCGGATATCGCCATTGCCCAGGCTGATGCTATCCTGTTCGTGGGTGACGGACAGCAGGGTTTGACTCCCCAGGATCAGGAAGTGATTTCCAAAGTGCGCGCTTCAGGTAAAACTTTGTTTGTCCTGGTCAATAAGGCCGATGATCCAAAACATGAAATAATGACCGGCGAATTTTTTAAGATGGGGGTGGCCAAAACATTTGCCATTTCAGCCGAGCACAGCCTGGGGATTGAGGGCATGCTGGAAGAACTGGTCAGGGATTTCCCACTGCCGGATAAGGAGCCTGAGGAAAAACGAAAAGGCATACGTCTGGCCATAATCGGGAAACCTAACGCGGGCAAATCATCCCTGGTGAACAAGTTATTGAGGACCGATCGTTGTATCGTTTCGGAAATTCCTGGAACCACGCGCGATACGTTGGACACCTCTATTGTCATCGATGACACGGAGTTTATATTGATGGATACTGCGGGTATCCGGCGCAAGGGAAAGACCACCGGATTGCTTGAAAAATATAGTGTGATTATGGCCCTGAAAGCTCTGGAGAGGTGCGATATTGCCGTTCTGGTGTTGGATGGGAAAACAGGTGTGAGTGAGCAGGACGCCACCATCGCGGGGTATGCGTACGAGCAGGGAAGAGGATGTATTTTGGCTGTTAACAAGTGCGATCTTCTGGAGCATAAACAGAAGGTGCATGAAGCCGTTGAAGTGATGGTTAAGGAAAAACTGAAATTTCTTGATTTTGCTCCTGTTCTTTTTATTTCCGCCAAAACAGGATTCGGGTTAAAGCAATTTTTCCCAACAGTGGAACAGGTTTATAAAGAATTTACCCGGAGGGTGCCCACCGGGAAGTTGAACGATTGCTTTGCCCAGGCGATTGCAAAAAATCCATTCACCAGTTTCAGGGGGAAATTTATCAAATTGTTTTACGCCACACAGGTGAAAAACTCCCCTCCAACGATTCAGTGTTTTGTTAATTACCCGGAAGGGATTCATTTTTCATACCGCAGGTATTTGATCAACAGCCTGAGAAAAACATTTGGGTTTACGGGAACCCCTCTTCGATTGAAGTTTTCTCCCCGCCGACCCGATAGTTAATGTATGGCCAACCGTAAAGGATACAGTTTATATAAGGGGTATAATTTTCGGGTATTGGAGGTGGATGGATTTGAACCCATTTGCTTTGGATGTCCCCCGGGAATTGTTAAAGACTTTGGCAGGCGCTCCCTTCCGTTGCCATCCAGGTATGTTTTGCCTGTCAGAACTTTCGTTCAAGGCAGGAATAACTTTGATTTTGAATTTATTGTTTACACCTTTCTTTTTGCGCGCCCGGCCCACGAAAAAATCACCGTCTACTGCACATCCGATCAGAAAAATCGATTCAAGTCCATTCTCAAGGAAACTCTGTTTGGCCCCACCTTCAGAGATATGATCCATGCTCAATTTCGCCGGTTCGGCAGGGAAAGCGGGTTAGCCCTGACGGAGCATCGAAAATTCGAGCGGTTCTTAGATCGGCTGGCAGACAGTAAAAAACCGTTCAATCTGTACAATCGCCTGCTTGAATCCCATTGCTCAGTTCGACAAATACAAGCTGAAATCAGGGATTATTTTGAAAGCACGATTGGGAGAAAGGAATGGTTGAAGACAAAAACCAACTCTCGCTCTTTGTCGCACCTTGCTGGAAACTATATTATTTGTGCTCAATTGAAAAAGGAAATGGATTTATTTTCCTTGTCGAAAGAGAAAAGCCGGGATGAGTTCATCGAAGGCTTGATCGAATTTCAGATTTTCAATAAACAAAATTTCGTACTACTGGAAAGCCTGAAGGGAAAGCGGAGGCCACTAAAGATTGTGCAGACCCGGCCCGCAGAGTTTGACATTTATCAGAGCGATCGACACAA
>JAOUPX010000199.1 GCA_029879645.1 Nitrospinota bacterium | reverse complement strand
AAGGTCGAGGGAGCGGTTGCCGAGCTGGATGCGGTAGTAGTTGCGTCCCCAGTTACGGTTCTGGATGGGTTCGGCGATCTCCAGATCGAACTCGGCCGGCCCGGCCTGCACGTGGTGCTGGTCGGCTTCAAACACCGGGGTGATTTCGATCAGGGTGAACGGGATGGTGTCGGTCTGGTGTTTCTGCCGGTATTGCTCGATGAACAGGGTGTTGGCCTTGGGCGGAAAGCCGGGTGCGGTGATTGTTATCGGGATGATTGTTTGCAGGTCTTCCTGAATGGTGCGCTGGCTTATATGAAGTTTTTTGATCGTGTGGGTTGCGGTTAGATGGCCCTCAACTCTCACCCGGGCTTTAATCAGCAGGTCGGTGGTGCTGTTGTAGAAACTGAAATCCTGGCCCGCAAACTCCGCGGACAGCTCCAGCGTTTCCCACTGAACATGCTGTTCCGGCGCCCACCCCGCCATCCGCGTCACCGGATAATTGGCATGCGACGCACATCCCTGAATGGCCATGAGGAGTAGGGTAGGCAGTACAAATTTATAAGTGAAAAATCGGCTAATTGGCATCGTCTCTGTAAAATCAAAACACAGATTCTTCGCTCCACTTTGTTCCGCTCAGAATGACAGAGAAATACGAATTGTCATTCTGAGGAGCGTAGCAGAGCCTGTCCTGAGCCTGCCGAAGGAAAGAATCTATGTTTTAAGCCCCCCCTGAAACTATCTGTGTTCATCTGTGGTCAAAAATCCCCCCGGCCCCCTTCACAAAGGGGGAGTATTAGTCGCTTTTTTCTTTATATTCGTTCAGTTTGTTGCGGAGGGTGCGGATGCTGATGCCGAGGATTTCGGCGGCCTTGGTTTTGTTGTTGCCGGTTTCTTCCAGAGTTTTAAAAATCAGCTCGCGCTCCATTTCGTAAATCGTGCCGCGAAAACTTCCAAGAGGATTTTCTTTGCCTGTTGCCTCAGCCGCATGGCTGTCTTCCATAAACAGATGGGCGGGCTCGATGGTCTCGCCCTGACACACCAATACAGAGCGTTCGATGATGTTCTCCAGTTCCCGCACGTTGCCGCGCCATTGATACTTGTTGAGAAGCCTCAGCGTCTCCGGCGCGATGGATGAAATATTTTTGCCGTTCTCGCGTCCGTGTTTTTTCATGAAGTGTTCGGCCAGCACCGGCAGGTCTTCCATGCGTTCGCGCAGTGGCGGCAGTTTGATGGGAATGACGTTGAGCCGGTAATACAAATCCTCGCGGAACTTGCCCTCGTCGATCAGTTGTCTGGGATCGCGGTTGGTGGTGGCGATGACGCGCACGTCGATGGGAATCGGCTCGCGTCCGCCGACTTTATCGATTTCGTGTTCCTGCAGGACGCGCAGGAGTTTGGCCTGGAGCGGCGGCGTCATTTCGGTGACTTCGTCCAGGAGCAGTGTGCCCTTGTGCGCCAGTTCGAACTTGCCGTCCTTTTTGGCGATGGCGCCGGTGAACGCGCCTTTCTCGTGGCCGAACAGTTCCGACTCCAGCAGGCCTTCCGGCAGGGCGGCGCAGTTGACCGCCATAAACGGTTTTTCGGCGCGCGGACTGCACTGGTGAATGTAGCGCGCCACCATTTCTTTGCCCGTTCCCGTTTCGCCGGAGATCAATACGGTCGATTTGCTGTAGGCGATATTCTCGACGAACTTCACCATCTCCAGCATGGTTTTGTTTTGCGTGACGATTTCCCGGGCGTCGGAGACTTTTTGTTTCGGTGCGGAATCCCTGGCCGCGGGTGCAGGAGAGGGTGCCGGATCGCTCAAGAACGCCCGGTTGACGGTGCCTGCCAGTATCTCAATCGAAAACGGCTTGAGCAGGTAATCGAATGCGCCTTCCTTCATGGATTCCACGGCGTTGTCGATGGTGCCGTAGGCGGTCATCATGATCACCAGCGTGTTGGGCCACTGTTCCCTGATTTCGCGGAGCAGTTCCTGCCCGCTCATCTTCGGCATTTTGACGTCGGAGATGACGAGATCGAACGCCTCCCCTTCGAGACGGTGCAGGGCATCGGGGCCGTTTTCCGCCGAGTCGGTCTGGTAGCCTTCGCGCTTCAGCGCTTCGGTAATGGCGATGCGCATTTCCGGCTCGTCGTCGACGATCAGGATTTTTTTGTTGGCGTGATCGGTCATAGGTCGTTTATTCCCATCCCGGCAGGTTGACGATGAACGTGGTGCCTTTGCCCTTCTGGCTCTCGACATCGATGGTACCCTGGTGCGCTTTCACGATGTTGTGCGCGATGGCGAGTCCCAGTCCGGTGCCCTTGTCCTTGGTGCTGAAGAACGGATTGAAAATATTTTCGCGGTCGGCGGACGAGATGCCAATACCGGTGTCGGATATGGTCGTGGTGATAAAATGCCGGTAATACGTGTTGTTGTCCGGCGATTTGTTTTTTTCAACGCGCAGTTTCAGATCGCCGCCCTCCGGCATGGCCTGCAGGGCGTTGCGAATGAAATTGAGGAACACCTGTTTCAGAAGCTCCTTGTCGCCCTGCGCCAGCGGTTCGGTATTAGAATAATCGCAATGGATGTGAATGTTGTCGGGCGATTGCAGGTCGGTGCTGGAATCCAGTATGCCGCGCAACAGGTCGTTGATGTTGCATTGCTGGCGCGACGGCTCCGGCGATTTGGCGAACAACAGGAGACTGGAGATGATGCGGTCCATGTTCTTGACGCCGGAGACAATGTGGTCGGCCAGTTTCATTTTTTCGGTGTCGCCCTGGGAATCCTTTTTC
>JAOUPX010000107.1 GCA_029879645.1 Nitrospinota bacterium | reverse complement strand
GGTCAACCCATTCCCCCCTCGGAAGAGGGTGGCGGAGAGGGAGGGATTCGAACCCTCGGTAGGGGATTAGCCTACACACACTTAGCAGGCGTGCGCCTTAAGCCAACTCGGCCACCTCTCCATTTTTATTTGAATTAAACTGCGTCCAACAATGTTCTTTTGCCGTCAACGACCAGCCAGTTGCCCCCCTGCAAAGGGGTGGCGGAGGGAGTAGGATTCGAACCCACGGTACTTTCGTACAACGGTTTTCAAGACCGCCGCCTTAAACCACTCGGCCATCCCTCCATCTTGCGCGATGAGCCCCAAATAGACGCCAAAATCCAACACCCGCGAGATGCCGGGCGGTGGTTTTCACCGTCGACTGCGACCCACGGGTGCTCATTGGATTTGCGGCTGTCAATATATCACGAATTTCAGGTTTTTAAACCCGAAGCTTTCGGGATTTCCCCGGTGTAGCCTGGGCGGGGTTTTTCAAGCGGTTTGCCGATACAATTACCATTACCGCTCCGCACGAGGTGACTCCCCTCACAGGGAGAGGAAAATATTAGCTCCGGACCTTGCCCGGCTCCCCTCCTTACCAAGGAGGGGAAAGAGGGGAGGTTATGATGCCCCTTTCCATGCCTTTACAGGTTGGGCCTATTTACGAAACCCGCACCCCACCTGTATCCTCCCCTCAGCAAGGGGAGGAGTATTTTAAAAAGGCGTCAGGCAAATGTCTCCTCTATAAGGAGACCTTTAAATACAGTGAACAGGCCACAACAATAGTTCCCCTCCTTCCAAAGGAGGGGATACAGGGGAGGTTATGATGCCCCTTTCCATGCCTTTACAGGTTTGGCCTGGTTACCAAAACCGCACCCCACCTGTATCCTCCCCTCAGCAAGGGGAGGAATGTTGAAAGCCTGCCCTGAACTTGTCGAAGGAAGCGGCGGGGGGTGGTTGATAACTTTTCCTCATTTAAATTCTAAACACAGATCCTTTCCTTCGACGGGCTCAGGACAGGCTCTGCCGATAGCTCCTCAGGATGACAATTAACGTTTCTCTGTCATTCTGAGTGAAACGAAGTGGAGCGAAGAATCTGTGTTTCAGCTCCCCCCTGTAAGGGGGGTTAGGGGGGGTTCTTCCTCTTGCTTTTAATCCTTAGAGGAAAGGTCATTAAATCCCCCTCATCCTAACCTTCTCCCACCCGGGGAGAAGGGACCTTAATACTCCCTCTCCCTTGATGGGAGAGGGTTGGGGTGAGGGTGACTGATGATTCATTCCATAAGAGTCCTTCACCCGGGGAGAAGGGACCGGGCTACGCCTGAAGGGTACGGGTTGTATTTGAAAAGCGCAGGCGGATCAACGTTCGCCCTATCAAGGATTAGCCTATTTGCCGCAGGCCTTGCCCGGCTCCCCTCCTGCCAAAGGAGGGGCTGGGGGTGGTTGATAACTTTTCCTCTGAGCGCCGGTTTCAGGAAACCGAGTTAAGGGCGATCAGGCGCAGGGCGTAGCTCTGCAATCCAATGGACATGGCTGAAAGACTGACGGGGAAAAAGGAATCCGGCCGGTTCAGGGAAATCCCCAGGACGACAAAATTCATAATCATGGATGTCACCAATACATAAAAGGCATAGTTTTCCATTGAAACCTCACTGAGCCGTGAAGGCTCTTGATGGCGATCTACTTCTTTGCAAACTGCCGGATGTAATGTATCAATTGCCAGACCTGGTTATCCGACAGGCTGGGAAATGCGAACATGGAAGTCTTCGGCGAACCGTTGCGGATGATCCAGAACAGTTGGCCGTCCGGCAGGGCGCTCATGGTATCGGCGCAGGAAAAATTGCGCGCGGTGGGGGTGCTTTCAAACCCGGCATCGCTTTGGCCGTCGCCGTTTTTGCCGTGGCAGGTTTGGCAGGTGATGGGTTTGCCCTGTATCTGAAATATTTTTTCACCGGCCTTGAAATTTGCCTCATCGGGGGCGATGGGATTCTGCATGGATAAAAACTTTTGCGGAGCGGTCGGGGTTTTCCGTTTCTGCGGACATTCCCCGGCGGCCAGCAGGGTGGAGGGAACCCCCAGGACCATCGCCCAGGCGATCAGCACAACCGGCGCGCTCCACCGATAAATCCGTTGCTTCAATTTCATCTCACGTTTCATCGTTTCTCCTCGGGATCAATTCATCGCAGACAGACACAGATTAACACAGATGACACCCCGGTGGACGGTCCAACCGGTGGCAGGCCAGGCCCTTATTCTGCCGATGCCCGGTGGAAATCGGCGCGGCGCATATTGACAGAACACGCACAGGAACCCATTTTAGTTTTAGAGAGGTATTTTTAACTCCCGCGAAGGGGTGTGCGCTGGAGGGGAAACCTGATTAACCCGGCGTTGCCGCACGGGTCCTGGGAAGGAGGCTAATCATGGATAAATATGACAAATGGTTTCAGGTTCTTGCGGACCGCCTGCGAAGCGGCGAACGGTTTGGCCTTCGGATGAATCTGGAAGGCGAAGGAAAATTCAAGGATTTCCAGGGAGAGAATGAAATACCGGCTCTCAAACAGTTTCTTGAAAACGCCCGCAAAGATCATATCGAAGACATAACGATCCGCGATGAACACGCAGAAAAACAGGTCATCAGTGAATTCTGATACCTTTCAAAATCCTGATAAAACATGGGGGCCGGACGCTAAACGACCGGCCCTTTCATGTGCCCGCCTACTCGTCCCTGCCTTCCAAAATCTGAAAACGTTCTGCCATTGACCCCTTCGCCCGAATAGTGATAAATTCAGGAGAGCCGAAGTTTCCAAATCACGGCTCCAGGCAGGCTGACACATATACCTTTCGACCGCACACGACCCAAAGCGGACATGCCTATTGCAAAGGTGGGGTTGGGAGTTTTAAAGACTTTAAATACTTAGATATCAGCTCAAAAATCTAAATAGGAATCAACTTTTGAAAAAGCTAATTATTTTAATTTTACTTTTTTCATCACCTGCGTTTGCCATTGAAAAGGATGTGAACCTTGATACTTGCCAATCTCCAAAGGATTGTATTGCAAAACTATATAAAGTTCTGGATAGGAGTAGATCACCTGGGCAATATCCTTCACTGAAGGAGCAGGCAATAATCAAAAAGCTGTTAGAGCTTGGCGAAGATGCTATGCCATTCATTGTACAGCTACTAGAAGAAGATGACGAACTTATTGCCAGTATTGGCGCTGTTGCACTTCGAGAAGCTACAAGTATTGACAAAAAATATCTTCCTCAAATCGTTAAAGGCCTAAATAAGGACGTTTCTTGGTTAGCCCCTGCATTGGCAAAAATTGGTACTCCTGAGGCAGCTGAAGTAGCCGTTAAAAAATTCTTGGTATCAAAAAGTGCCCCTCATAATCAGGAAAATTACGCACTAATACTCTTCGGCAAAAGAGCCTTACCAGCAATTATAAAAGCCGCAAAATGCGAATTTGGTTGTAATGATAAAACCCATTACTTGCTGGGATATGCGCTAGGCGAAATGGAACAGAATCGTGAAGATGCCGCACAATTACTTATAAAAGTCGCTGAAGACTCTTCGCTTTCCGCAGAGGTTAGGAAAGGCGCTTTATATATGATTAGCTTTCTAGATAAGCCTGGCTTAGCTATAGAAGACAACCTTTTAAGAATCAGGGAAAATGAAACGTCATTAAAAAACGCAGCTAATCACGCGCTAATCGGAATCAAATCAAAACACTCAGGAAAAATCTATGCTGACGTGTTAGCTAATGGAGGCGATAAATTAGTGTTGCGGGATATTGCTGAACTAGGCACAAGTGGAAATGAAGCTGGGGTGGCTATTATTGATTTGCTTGATAGTGATGATATGGAGAAAAGACTAATGGCTGCTCGAACATTGGGATTCATAAAATATACACCAGCAACATCTAAATTAATTCAACTCTTAAATGAGCCTTCAGATGTTCAGCTTAACTGGGTTGCTGCTGAATCACTTGGTAGAATGAAATCTGAAATAGCAATACCGGCATTACATAATGCTGCTTTAAGTCATTGGTATCCACCTGTTAAAGAAGCCGCTAAAAATGCTATTGAGCATATTAAATCCGGTAAGGTTTATAAGAGTAAATTTCACAAAAATAACTTCTCATTTGAATATTTTAACTATCAGAACTTTGGAATGAAGTCCTGTAAAAATATATCCTTAGAAGCTAAACCAGAACCCAAGGATCAAAAACTCTACAAATCATATGCTAAAGAGAAGCTTGAAAGCCTTGCATATCAATCAGTGATAATTGGTTATGGTGCGAAAGATGAGGAACAACAAATAGCGGAAGATCCTGATGGAGTTATTGAGGTTAACGAAAGTAATATCGTTGAACACCGACAAGAGATTAAACAAGTTCCACATGTCGCTTTACGTGTAGAGGGCGGTTGGCTGGCTGGTAGTAATCGTGGCGAATGGGGAGGTGAACTAGTCTACATTCCAGACAAAGGAAAAACAATAAGTGTTCTAAACAAAAATATTGAGGATATTTATAAGTTCGGTGATAAATATATTACTACTACAGGTTTAGCACATTTGTCCTCGAACAACGGGATGGTTTATGAGTTGTTTCAGGGTAAAGATGGTTATTGGCAAGAAAAAGAGTGGTTAAAACTACCAGGTTCACCTATATCATCCCGGTTTGTGGAAACTGGAGAGATTTTAATTAATACAAGCGGGGGTGGAAGTATTCTTTTGTCTAAAAATGGTTCGATGCAAATGGCAACCTGTAATTAGTAGCGTATATGCCCCCTTCTGGCCGATTGCTGGCTCTTGGATCGGCTCCGCGTAAGCCCGCAAACGACCCACGGTGGACATTCTTAAAGCAGGGATA
Organism: Nitrospinota bacterium; assembly: GCA_029879645.1. Lineage (GTDB taxonomy): Bacteria > Nitrospinota > Nitrospinia > Nitrospinales > Nitrospinaceae > SZUA-226. The sequence goes on along the minus strand of JAOUPX010000107.1, from coordinate 5,534 downwards.
CTGAGAGGTTCAGCATGATAAAGGGATTGTGGAATGGATCAGTCTACATATGATCTTCTGAATGTGATTCTTTGGAGGCTATTTGTCCTGGGCGTTCCCTTCCTTCCTGCAATATGGATCGTACTGAAGGCCAGAAAGGAAATCGAAAGCAAGCTGGCTTGGTTTGGAATTGGAGTAGCCACCTACGGAATTGCGGCATTTATCTGGATCGGTGCTATTGCATGGATGTTTTCAGATTGGTGGACCTCTTCATAATTGAAGTAGATGGATGAATTGACCAGAGACTACTTCTGGCCGGTTGCTACACCTTTACTCGGCTCTGCGTTGGCCCGCAAACGACCCAAAGTAAACAGGGAGTGTTTATTGTCAGATAAGAATGTACCATTTGAGTTAAAAATCTAAGAGATACTTTTATCTAAATTTTGTCATTCACCCCATCATCGTATATTGACAAAATAAATAGGGAGTCTAATAATTCTAAAAAATTTCTCTCAATATTTTTAATTTTAATTCCTATTTTTGCATATCGATGGGCAAGGAAGGCCCTTCCAGAAGATAAATTTGCAATTTTAGGAATGTTTTTGGGATTAATAATCTCCCCGTTTAGTTTTGGGTTATATGGTATCTATTATTTAGGCCCCTTTCTTGCTATTCCTGCCATGGGGAAATTAAACATATTTAACCCCCTGATATATGTCCCAATGATTCTAGGAATAATGGGCTTAGTGCTTCATTTATTTCATAGCGCTCCTGGTTATGACATTTCAATATTTTTAGGTTTGATTGAACCTAGAACCATAGTGGAGTCAGGTGGGAGAGTAATGATTGAAATAATAAACGGAATTGTTTGGGCGATCATTTATGGTGGAGCTGGTTTTGCTTTTGATTTATACAGGAAAAAGAAACTAGGCAAAACCTGATATGCTCCCTATCAGGCGAAAGCGGAGCATTTGAGGTAGCAGGCTAAGAGATACTTTCTGTTAAGCCTTCTATAACCAAATGTCCGCTTTTGGCCGTTCGAGGACGTTTATAGGGTCTGCAGTAATTTCTCCCATTTCGTTTTCACCCTCACTTTCAACCAGTAAACCCCTGATACTGGCAGAGTCTCCGCCAGCTTACCGATTACCGCCACCTATTGACTAATCGCACGGTTGTGCTTTAATCATTAAGCCGAACAATATTTAAAACTTAAGCGGGAGACGGAGCGGGTGCTTCAATAAACTATACTGATGAGGAATCATGAGAAATCCAGTTCAAGTATTTTCTTTCCTAATACTTTTATCCTTAACAACACATACCCATGCGCAGGAACCTGTCTCTCTTCTTAAAAAATCTGTCGAGGAATGGAACCAGTGGAGAGTGCAGAATCCCGAGGTAATTCCTGACTTCCGAGGAGTCAATCTTATTAAGGCTAACCTGCAAAAGGCTAATCTCAGAGTAATCCAATTCCAAGGGGCCAACCTCCAAGGAGCCGATCTCCAGGAAGCCGACCTCCGGGGGGCCGATCTCCAAGGAGCCGATCTCCGGGAGGTCAATCTCAAAAGCGCCATACTCAGAAGAACAAAACTCTTAGGGAGCAACTTGGAAAGAGCAGACCTCGAAAAGGCTAACCTTAAAGGGGCGGACCTTAAAGAGATCAACCTCAAAAGCGCCAACCTCGAAAAGACTGACCTCCAATGGGCCGACCTCCAAGGGGCCGATCTCAAGGGTGCCAACCTCCGAGGGGCCAAACTCAATAGCGCCAACCTGCAAGGCGCTAACCTGCAAGGAGTCCTAAACCTTAGCTGTAATCAAATCAATTCGGTGAAAAGTTTAGATAAAGATACCGAGTTCCCAGATTACATAATGCTCACGATAGTCGAAAATAACAAATGGACTTGCACAGTGACAGAAAGTAGTTTGACAAGCAAGAAATGGGAAGGGCGTTAAGTTACCAACAAAAGATGCCCAGCCGGGTCCACCCATTGACGCCACCGCTTGATGATTCGCCCGGTTGTTTTTAAATCACTCATACCAACCGTATTTAACACCAAGCGGGAAACGGAACAGGTGGGGAGGTAGATGGATTTCCCCTCTTTTTTAATACCCGCAACCGCCCAAGGCGGACGTTCGTGTGAAGAGTAAATTGGGCTTGCTGAGAAGTTGTGAAGCTGGCCTATTCTACCAATGGTTCTTTAATTATTTTCCAACTGTGGTCCATATTCATCTAAAGACCTATAGGAGCCTCAATGAAACCTTTAGTTAAATTTCCTGAAAATATGCCGTCACCATTAAAAATTGTGGGCGAAGAGATTACTATTCTTTCCTCCAATTCTGAAACCTCGGATTACGAGCTCTTTATCCAAGATGGTCCTGAAGGCAGCGGTCCTCCTCCTCATTCACACGACTGGGATGAGTCTTTTTATGTATTAGAGGGCAGTATAGAATTTGGATACAATGATGAGAAACTGATTGCCAGGCAAGGAACCCTGGTTCATCTGCCCGCTGGGAATATACACTGGTTTCGGTTCGCGGCAGGCGGGGGGAAAATGCTGTCCATTACAGGACAAAAAAGCAATGCCTCAAACCTCTTTACGGCGCTTGCTAAAGAAATTCCATCTGGTGAGCCCGACATAGTCAAAATTACCTCTGTTGCTGCTCGTAACGGTGTTGCCATTAAGGTTGAATAACATTCCATGCAAGATAAACCACCAAGCCGGGGGCTGTCCCCCGTCTGCTAAAAGTAGACCAGAAGACATAAAGAGATAATTTCTGTTGAACTCTCCTCAGTCGAATGTCGGCTTTTGGCCGGTTACTGTCCCTTTGATCGGCTCCGCGTAAGCCTGCGAACGACCTCCTACCTTCCAATATTTGAAAACGTTCTGCCATTGACCCCTTCGCCCGAATAGTGCTAAATTCAGGAGAGCCGAAGGTCCCAAATCACGGCTCCAGGCAGGTGGACACATATACCTTTCGACCGCAAACGACCTGAAGGGGACATTGAAAAAAGGGTACTGCCCTCTTTTATTATGCACCAACTTATGAATACTATACGGCTATGAAGAGATCTCAAAGTATCACCGTTAATCTTGCAGGGGAGTACCCTGCCTACAAACGTGATGGCGAGAATCTGGTTCGGTTGCCGTCTATGAACTCAGACCGGCGATACAGCCTTACAACCAACGTACAGACCCGTGAAACTTATTACATCGAGTTCACAGATGAGGAAGAAGCTCAAGCGAATCTTCAGAAGGCAGAATGGGAAGCAGGGGCACCAGCACGAGAGGCAGAAGCTAAGCGACAAGCTGATAAGGCTCAGAGATTTGAGAATTCGCTTCAGTACAAGAATTGTATTGTTGCATTCCTCGACATTTTGGGATGGAAATCAGCCGTCCTATCGAAAGAGCATGAAAACGGAGATGTTATAAAAGTATTAGGGAAAACATTAGCCGGGCTACAGGGGGTTGTAAGTCACTTCAACTCGTTGAGAAATTTATTACCGGAAGAAAATATGTGGCCAGGGAATCCAGTAATGACCCAATTTTCGGATTCACTGGTCATCAGCGTTGATGACAACATACATGGAAGAGAAGCTCTCCAAAATGCCATCTTAGCACTGACATCAAATTTGATTAACTTTGGATTTCTGCTTCGTGGGGGTGTTACGCGAGGTGAGTTATTCCATGATAGTGGCCTTGTGTTTGGCCCTGCACTGATAGAAGCATACAAACTTGAGGACAAAGTGGCCGTCACTCCCCGCGTGATTCTCTCCAATGAGCTTTCAGCTGAGTGGGGAGGAAGAGAGTCTAGCGGCGCTATCCCCTGGATACCTAGCAGCGATGATGATCATCTTTTTTTCAATTTCTTACCTCCATTTATGGGAAACCCTTTCTTTACGGATCAACAGTTATGGCAAAGCCATTTGACACCAATCCGTGACTTGATTCTTCGCAAGGCCAAAGATCCCAGCTGTTGCGAACGAACTTTCAAGAAGTACATTTGGCTTGCCACCTATTTTGATAAGGTGTGTGTTGAGCACCCGAATTGTGGCTTAGAACGAGTGCTGCAACTAGCAATGCGAATTAGATCAGAGATACAAAATGGTCATGCCTAACATCTCATCTCACCGGACCGGGACAACACCCTTTTTAAAATGTCCGCTTTTGGCCGAATGCTGCCTTTCTCTGCCGAATAAATTCCTCCGACACATGATCTCTATTCTTTTGGTGGGTCTAGCTCTGCGATAAAGTTTTCATATGTTTTTAATGCATTATTATATTCCGCAATTATAAGATCAAAATATTCCCTTGCAGTTTCAATAGTAATTTTATTTTGTTGATCCACATCCCCTCTCGGATCGACGCATGTCATGGGAAATTCTATTTGTGAAAATGTCTTCCCGTTTACCTCCATATTTAAATATGGTGATGCAGACATAAAAAAATGATATTTACTCCATAACTTATAAGCCCTTCTTGATCGTTCCGCAGTTCCGTTTAAACCTTTTGTGATCGGCCCTAAATAATCAGAATATTTATTTACGGGATCTACTAATTTACCAACCTTTACTTTCATTTCTTTAAACCATCTAGCATAAAAATGATTCTGAAATTCAGACCACGTCATAAGTTTGATATTGGTAGCCTCCACTGCTTTATAAGCACCACTCTGAAAACTGGAAGAAGAAATAATAAAACCAATATTTGCCCCTGCGTCTTGAACAATTGTTCTAAATGCATGTGCTTTTTCTTGACTAACACTTGTTGTCCAATGCTTACATTCAATAAAAATTCTTGTTGGGGGTGCTTGTCTATTATCATTTGCGACCACATCAATGTTAGCTTTTCCTCGAACCAAATCGATTAGGACTTCTGTTTTAGCATCCATCCCGCACTCGAAAAGAATTTGACATGCCTTATTTTGCAGGTCACGCCAATTTGATATGGCTTCATGAAAAATTAATTCCATATATTTGTTCCGAGCAATTTATTCACAACTAACAAACACACAATTCAATAAAATTTTGACTTACCTGATCCTAGTTCAGGGGCGGGTTGTTGTCAAATTGCTAATTCTGAGGAGGATTTTAAGCAAAATAGCAGGTTAAATAACTTCAAATTTTTCAATGATCGTGTTGGCACATGATCCCAGCTTATGAAACGATGCGGCTGAGAAAATGTCCGCTTTTGTCCGATGTCGATTCTTTAGGGTGGTTGACGATCCAATCACTAATGCCCCCTTCTGGCCGGTTGGTGCCGGTCGGTGGTGGAAAGATACAACCACCGACTGGCAGTTGTTTCCAGCAATTAGGAGGCCCGGCCTTTGCTTCAAAGATTATCTCGAACCTGTCTTGAATAAATGGCGCAGGTCCGGCTTTCCATGAGGCCTGAAAATATTCAATTCCTTAAAACAATTGGTCTAAAGATCGTACCCGCTGGCCCCAGAAAATGGGACCCTCCTTTACATAATTCCATTCGGGATTGCTCTTTACGTCCCTTAATCCGTTCAAGAGCTTGTCAAAAGCCTCGGCAAATTGATCCGGATATTCGAAGTAA
>JAOUPX010000026.1 GCA_029879645.1 Nitrospinota bacterium | reverse complement strand
CTGGACGCCCGCAATCCGCGCACTCAAAACCGCGCCCTGCCGGCGGGGGAGGTGACGGTTGCTCAGTATGCCGTTTTCCTGGTGGCTTCATCGGCTCTGTTGGTCTGGGCCAGTTACATGCTGAATTCGCTGGCGTTTTATTTGTCGCCGCTGGCGTTGGCCATTGTGTTTTTTTATTCGATCACCAAGCGGTTCACACCGTGGTCGCACGCGTACCTGGGATTCGCGTTGGCCTGTGCGCCGGTCGGTGCTTGGGTGGCGGTGCGGGAGGAAATTTCGCTGGTGTCGTTGATTCTGGGTGCGGCGGTTGTGTTCTGGCTGACCGGGTTCGACATCATTTATTCCTGTCTTGACGTGGAAGCGGACCACCAAAACGAGGTCTATTCCGTGCCCAAGCGGTTTGGAGTAGACCGTGCTTTGAAAATCGCTTACGCGTCCCATGGGATCATGATATTATTCCTTTTTGGAATGTTGTGGCACCATGCTCTGGGTGCATTGTACGTTATAGGTGTAACTATGGTGGCGGGACTGTTGGTCTACGAGCATTCTCTGGTGAAAAGCCACGACCTGTCGAAGGTCAATTTTGCCTTTTTTAATGTGAACGGCATTATCAGTGTCGGCCTGATGTTCGTAGTAATTGCCGATTGTGTATGGATTTAACGAAAAGGAGTATTTATGAAGAAAAGTGATGGTAAGAAAATTGAAATTATTAAGGAAAATCCGGTGGCGAAGGCTTTGAACGGCTCTCAGTACCGGATGAAGGTGAAGGTTTCCAAGAAGGTTTACCGCAGGACGGATCAGAAGCGCAATATGCGTGTCATGCTGAAAAACGGGAACGGTCCCATGAGGTCATCGGTTTTCTCCGGTGGGTTGATGGGATCGTTCTCTGCTTAGCGGACCCCCTACCGGGGGAGGGAACTGGCTGGCTTGTATCGGTTAGAGAGAATCTAATTTGAGCGCAATTTAGAGTTTGGGTCCTGCGTCACGCTGGGCGGTAATTTGCCACGAAAGATTGGAAACCACATGTTTGATTACCTGGATAAAAGGCTCAAGCCTTTAGAAAATAAAGTATTAGCGGGAGAGCGCCTGTCCTTTGAGGAAGGGGTGACTCTGTTCGAAACTCCTGACCTTCTGGGGGTCGGGCATCTGGCCAACCTCGTTCGTGAGCGGCTCAATGGCGATAACGCTTATTTCATTCACAACCGCCATATCAATCCCACCAATGTCTGTATCCACAGTTGCCAGTTCTGCGCGTTTGGGGTGAAAGCCGATGCGCCGAACGCATATGAAAAATCACTGGATGAGATTTTTGCGGATGCCGGGGCGTACAGGGGAGGGGAGGTCAGCGAGTTTCATATCGTTGGCGGCCTGCATCCCGATTGGCCGTATCAGTTTTATCTCGATATGGTGAGGGGTTTAAAAGACCGTTTCCCGGAAGTTCATATTCAGGCATTCACGGCGGTGGAACTGCATTACCTGGCCGAACTGGCGGGCAAGCCTTTGCGCGAAACTTTGATGGAGTTGAGAGAAGCCGGGTTGGGATCGATTCCTGGTGGCGGTGCGGAAATCTTCGCCAGCCGATGCCGGAAAAAAATCTGTAACGATAAGATTACCGGGGAGGAGTGGCTGGAGGTTCACGAAATTGCGCATGAGGTGGGCCTGAAAAGCAATGCTACTATGTTGTACGGTCATCTTGAAACGGTCGAAGAGCGCGTCGATCATCTGGTTCGCCTCAGAGAACTGCAGGACCGGACGGGCGGGTTCGTCACTTTTATTCCTCTGGCGTTCCATCCCGAAAACACTCCGCTCCAGTTTTTGCCATCCACTTCCGGGCAGTTGGACCTGCGTGCGTTGGCGGTTTCGCGTTTGATGCTGGATAATTTTCCGCACGTCAAAGCCTTCTGGATTATGATCACCCCAAAGATTGCCCAGATGTCCCTTCGAATGGGGGCAGATGACATGGATGGTACTGTGGTGGAGGAGAAAATCATCCATGCCGCCGGGGCCTGTACGGACCAGATTTTTCATCGGCAAACCATCATCGATATGATCCGTGAAGCGGGATGCCGGCCCATGGAGCGGGATACGCTGTACGAGGTTCCTCAGCCTGTATGATTCGGGTTATTTTTATCGCATTTACCCGGAAATTCCCTTATAATGAAATCACTGGAAATGATGGCAAAGAAAATTTCGTTTTCGCTTGACTCTTTTACATAAACAGTTTATTAAATTTATATAGCGTTTGATTGATCCCACATGAAGATATCGGCTTGAATTTCTTGTAAATCTTCTGCACCATAAAGGAGTCGGGAGGAATTGCGGTGCTGGCTGAAATCCATCCGGAGGGCAGGGTAAAACGCAGTACCAAATTGAATTTTTGTTTTTTTTTGTTTTGATTAACAACTTTATTTCCCAGTGAAAAAGGAAAGTAAATTATGGGTTACGAAACCAAAAAAGTAATGGTGGTAGATGACTCCTCTGTCATGCGGCAAATCATCAAGAATAACTTGAAACAGTTAGGGTTTGATCAGACCAATTTGCTGGATGCGGAAGACGGAGAGCAGGCTCTAAAGAGAATCAATGAAGACGAAGTGGATCTGGTTATTTCAGACTGGAACATGCCTAAGATGACCGGGATTGATTTCTTGAAAGCCGTGCGGGCCGACGGGTCTTTAAAGGAGCTTCCTTTTTTGATGGTGACCTCCGAAGCCGACAAGGAGAAAATCATGGAGGCTGTCCAGGCGGGAGTAAATCAGTACATTGTTAAACCTTTTAATGCCACTCAATTAGAAGAAAAGATCCGGGAGATATTCCCCAATTAGATATTCGTGTTTTTCGTGCTCTCCAAAATTTGCAATAGAGGGAAAGCACCTGGAACCCTGAGGTCTGACAGTGCTTCCAGTAACCATTGCAACCTGTTTAAAACAAAATATTTGGCTTGACAAGCAACCGCTTTGCCTTTCTATTATAATTATGTAGGAATAATTTCTTCACCGTATTTTTTTGAAAGCTGGTTCTGTTTTATGGCTTTACGGGGTTTAAAACAAGCCCTGCGGGAATAGAAATAAGATAGGCGGTAACCTCCCCATTTGGTGGGAGGTGGACTTTAAGTTGTTGCCTTGCTAAATCTTCAAACGAGGAAAAATATGTCGACATTTCAGTTTACGAATGATACCGCGATTCCGGAAGAATTGGCGTCTTGTGTTAAGGTCTCTGTTTCCTCTGTATTCCACAAGACCTTTGGGTATTTCCCATCCTTTCAGGATGATGATGAAGAGACCCAGAAAGTAGGAGATGGGGTTGTCGGGATTATTTCTTATGTCGGAGATATCACCTGGCTGATGATGTTAGGGTTTCCAAAAGATTGCGCTACGGGCCTGGTGACCAAGTTCACGGGATTTGAGCTCGACTATGATAGCCCGGACATGGGCGACGTGGTGGGTGAGATGGCGAATGTTCTGGCGGGTGACGTGGTGGCTCGTCTTCGAGAAGGTAGTATCAAGGTGACCATGTCTCTTCCGACCATCATTAAAGGCTCAAATGTCGAACCCTTGCTTCCCCGCGGATTCCCTTCCAAAAAGCTGGTGTTTACCGTCCCCGAGGGAATTGTTATGATTAAGATCGTGGGTTCGAAACCCGGAATGTCTTACGGCCAGACGCCCGGTACCTGATCAGCATCCTGAAAACTGCTTCATGCTTGGGCTTTGTTCCCAGTACTGATCCGCACCTTAATTTTCCCAGATTTTATGGTGCGGGGATATCCTGTGGGCATAAGCCCGACGTTTGATTCCCCAACATCCAATCCGTTTGATTCTTGACCATCGTGCGCAACATGAGTTGCGCTGGTCCTTCCTGATAGTTATCTATTGTAAAATCGAAAGAATGATCTCTAAGGAGAGGGGGATTTATTTCCCTTTATCCCCAACCATTGAAGCCAGCCGCCCTGTTTGACATTTAAGGATAACGTCATCTGCAATGGATTTCAGTGGGAGAATTTTGTCGGCCAGATTGGCTTTCACGACAAAACCGGGCATTCCCCAAACCACACTGGATTCTTCATCCTGAGCAATTACCTGGCCGCCGCGGGCCTGTATGTGCTCGCAACCATGCATTCCGTCTTGTCCCATTCCCGTTAAAACCACGGCTAGAGAGTTTCGGCCAAAAACTTTCGCTACCGAGCGGAACAGGACATCGGCCGCCGGCCGGCAGGAGTTTTCATGGGGATCCTGATTGAGCCGGGTTACCACATCGTCTTTACTCTGTTCAACGTACATATGATAATCACCCGGAGCAACATAGACGTGGCCAGGATACAGAATATCCCCGTTTCGAGCTTCCTTAACGGTTAGATTGGCTTTGCTATCCAACCGATCAGCCAGAAGTTTTGTGAAATTCGGTGGCATATGTTGAACAATTACAATGGGGACAGGGAAATTTTTAGGAAATGAAGGCAATAACTCCGCCAGCGCATTGGGTCCCCCGGTAGAAACGCCTATAGTAACCACATCCACGCGGTGATGTTGTTTGATTGCTTTATTGACTTTTGAGGCTTCGGGAGGGGAGGCGATCGGTTTGGGTTTGGGGAGACTGCTTGGAATATCTAATCCCGCCCGTTCGCTACAGAGGGCCTTAATCTTTGGGATCAGTCCATTTTTGATGAGTTCAATTCCCTCATCCAGGCTGGTGGCCTTTGACGGTTTGGCTACGTAGTCGGTAGCGCCTTTGGAAAGGGCGTCCAAAGTTGCCGTGGCTCCCTTTTGAGTCAGTGTGCTGAACATGATGACTGGCAGTCGGGGCCAAGTTTCACGGATTCTATCCAATGCCTCCAAACCGTTCATCTCCGGCATTTCGATATCCAGAGAAATGATATCAGGGTTGACCTGGGGAATTTTCTGGAGACAGATACTACCATTGGCCGCCACTCCAACCACTTCGATATCAGGATCCTGGTTCATGGTGTCCGAAAGCATTTTCCGAACGACGACAGCGTCATCAACTATGAGTACTCTGATTTTCGGCATATTTAAATTTCTTTAGGTTTCCGGTATTGCTGGATGGTTAAAGGACTGGCCATATGCTTTTTAATGACCCTAATGCCTTATTGTTCAATAAGGTAATCCGCTCCCGTTGATATTTGAAATAGAAAGGGCACCGGTAGGTAACGACCCTGAAAGCTACTCTGTTTTATTAAGAGTAACGGAAAAGCTATTGCAATTCTAGTAAATTTCATACGAACTTGAATCACTCATATCTCTAAAAATTACCATTTTTAAAGGATCTTTTCATTTCTGAATCTGCCAGGATCATTTGCTTGTTTCGGGGTTTTTGTTTCTGTTGAGAAGTGTATTTGATGGGGTTCCTTTTGCAAATTTCTGCTTTTTGAATTGTCTGAAAATAAACTTAGAGGCTTTTGATTCAAAATAATTTATTGATATTTTGGGGGTATTGCCGGTTTGTGTGATATACTTCGCTTGTTAGTTGTTCTTCCGCTTTTTTTGAGCCTGCGTACTTGGTACTCTCCTCCTTTCAAGCGGCCCCAGCCTTCAGGTTAGTTCAGGGGTGAAAAACGCTGCGTAGGCACCTGCCTTTTTCTGCAACCAACTTTAAATATTTCGATGATTTCGCATGTTGCGAAGCCATTGCGTCTCTTCCGGTTTACTACAGATCGGTGGGTCCGCCTGGTTATCGGGATCACTTTATTTGCGCTTAATCGAGCGCGTCATATCGGGGTAAATTGTTTTACCTGTGCCGTAATTTATATTTTTTAAAGGATTATAAATGCAACAATTTAATGAATTAAAACTTCAGCAACCCATCTTCAAAGCCCTTCAATCCATGCAGTTTGAAAAGCCAACCCCGATCCAGGCCCAGGCCATCCCTTTGGCCCTCGAAGGCAAGGATATTATCGCCTGTGCCCAAACCGGGACCGGGAAAACCGCGGCTTTCTGTCTCCCGATTGTGGACCGGTTGTTGGCGCATCCGCAAAAAATGGCGCTGATTCTGGTGCCCACCCGCGAACTGGCTGCCCAGGTAACCGAGGTGCTTAAGGACCTTACCCGGTTTACACCTGGTATCAAGGGGGCTCTTTTGATTGGAGGCATGTCCATGCGTCCTCAAATGGATAAACTGAAGCGTGGCGTCCGCCTGGTGGTGGCCACTCCCGGACGTTTGCTGGATCATCTTGAACGTCGCACACTGGATTTCAAAGCACTTGATATTCTGGTTTTGGACGAGGCTGACCGGATGCTCGACATGGGGTTTGCCCCGCAGTTGAATAAAATTCTTCCCTATTTGCCGAAAGGCCGCCAGACGCTTTTATTTTCTGCGACTCTGCCGGCTAATATTGAACAGCTCTCCGCACGCTACCTGACCGACCCTGTACGGGTAACTGTGGGTTCCGTGTCGCGGCCGGTGGAGAAAATTCAGCAGTCCATTGTAGAAACGACCGCCGCTGGGAAAAACGAGACCCTGGTCGATGAATTGCTTGCCCGGAAGGGTTCTGTTTTGATCTTTGCCCGCACCAAGGCACGCACAGACCGTGTAGCCCAGCACCTGCAGAAATATGGACACTCGGTAACCCGCCTGCATGGAGACCGGACCCAGGGCCAGCGAAACTCTGCCGTGGCGGGTTTTCGTGACGGACGATTCCGGATTCTGGTGGCCACAGATATAGCCGCCCGCGGAATTGATATCAGTCACATCGCGAATGTCATCAATTATGATCTGCCGCATGTACCGGAAGACTATGTGCATCGTATCGGCCGAACCGCACGTGCAGGGGCGGAAGGCCAGGCTGTTTCATTCGTCACGCCGGAAGATAAAGCCCTATGGCGGGCGATTTCAAATTTTCTGGGAAAAACCGGAGCTCCTTCGGTTGCCTTTATGAATGACAAGGGAAGACCTGCGAAAAAGATCGAGAAGAATTCTCGCTCGTTTCGCAAAAAATTCTCAGGGAAACCTCGTCGGCCCAGTCAGCGAAAGGGTTTTGCCAGCCGGCCCTCGAATTAAGCGGCAGAAGCTTTTGCCAACTGTTTCAGGACAGAGGGACCAGTAAGTCTACAATCAGGGGAAGATGATCCGATGCAATCCGGGTGAGGGTCGTGCGTGGAACAAGGCACGACTCCACCTGGATTTTTTTTCGACAAAAATAGGGTCGATACTACCCATCGATCCCTACTCTTTCCCTTGCATCGAATTGAGTCCAAACCATTTGCTTAATATTCGGGCAGATGGGAAACCCCTTACCAGTTTATTAAGCATTCTCTTCCCTCCTTAATCCATTTCAAATTTTTATTGGAATCGCTCTAAGTCCTTTCAAGAATTCAGTTTTCCATTCCTTAAAAACAGAAATTTAAAATGGCATGGAACTTGTAATGTTTGAGGGTATAAGACCAGCCGAAAGGCCCCGTCTGCTTAAACTAAAAACTGATCAGGGATGTCCTATGAATGATGTGGAAAGACTTAAAGCAGAAAAAAATGTTTTGGATGTGAAGAACAGCCTGGCGCGTTTTGCCCGGGAGGGATGGGAGTCAATTTCTGAAAGCGATGTGCAAAGACTCAAGTGGTATGGGTTGTTTTTAAGAAAACCCACTCCCGGATTTTTCATGCTTCGGGTGCGTATTCCTAACGGGTTCTCGAACGCTGATCAGTTGCGTGTTTTGTCGTTGATAGCGACTGAATATGGAAATGGACTCATCGATATCACAACCCGCCAGCAGTTTCAGATCCGGCATTTGCGTATTGAAAACATAGAGATGGTTTTTGAAGCACTGGAGTCGGTGGGTTTAACTTCTCTGCAAACTGGAATCGATAATGTGCGAAATATTATGGGTTGCCCGGTGGCAGGGTTGCATCCAAAGGAAATCATAGATGCCTCCCCTTGGGTCAAAGCATTGAATCAGCATATCCTGAATAATTCTGAGTTTGTAAACCTTCCAAGAAAATTCAATATTGCCATCACCGGATGTCCCGATAACTGCATTCATACGGAAACTCAGGACTTGGCGTTGGTTCCGGCAATCAAAACGATTGGCGGAGTGGAGCATATTGGGTTTAACATTCTGGCTGGCGGAAAACTCGGCTCAGGGGGCTACCGCATTGCCAGCTCGTTAAATATATTTGTCCACCCAGAGGAAGTGGTGGAAGTGTGCGCTGAAATCATCCTGTTGTTTCGGGATAACGGTTACCGGGACTCTCGTACTCAAAATCGCCTGGCCTTTCTTTTGGATGAGTGGGGAGAAGAACGGTTTCGGGAGGAGTTGGTCCTGCGTCTAAAGCGCCCACTGGAAACTGCCGGGCAGGATAAACGACTCAGCGAAATTAAGGACCACATGGGAATTTATAGACAAAAAAAGTCGAAAATGAACTTTGTTGGATTGAAAGTGATTGTTGGAAGGATTCTGGCCGAAGAGTTGTTTCAGGTAGCGGAACTCGCCCATCAATATGGTAATGGCGAAATCCGGATTTCCCCTAATCAGGCTTTAATTATTCCTAATGTGACGGACAAAGGGCTGGGAGACTTTTTAGAAGAACCAGCATTGAAAAACTTGCTTTATGCCCCTTCGGCGGTTCAAAAAAACCTGGTCAGCTGTGTTGGGAAAGACTATTGCCATTTGGCAACTATTGAAACCAAAGGCCAGGCGGTGGACGTTGCCCGCCGGGTGGAAGAAAAACTTGACCTGGAAAAGGTGGGGCCGATTTCGATGCACTGGTCGGGTTGCCCTGCCGGATGTGGGAATCATTTGGTGGCGGATATTGGCCTCTTGGGTAAAAAGGCCAAGATAAATGGGGAAGTTGTGGATGCGGTGGATATTTTTGTTGGGGGCCGTGCTGGGCCGTATCCCAAACATGCGGTCAAACTTCTCGAAAATGTGCCTTGCGAAAAGCTCCCGCAGGTTTTGGTAAACATCATTCCTTACCATACGAGAACGAAAATGCATCCCATAAAGATGAAGATGGGTTCGAAAAAAAAATTAAAAACTGTTGGAACCGCCACGGTCCCTGGAAAGGCATTACCGCCTAAACCTTTTCTGACTTGTATTTGATCTGAAGTTTTTGAGGAGGCATTAAGACCACTTATGTTTGGAGAAGAAATAAATAAGATTGCCGAAAATGCGGAAAACAAAATACGGTATATGCAGTCTTTCCCTGCAGGTTATCTGGTGTTGTCCGCCCTTGCCGGTATTTATGTCGGGTTTGGAATTATCCTCATTTTTTCCATTGGCGGACCCATTCATGCAGGGGCCGGACCCTTTCTGAAATTGATGATGGGGGCAAGCTTTGGGATTGCCTTGAGTCTGGTCATTTTTGCCGGATCAGAATTGTTTACCGGCAGTAATATGATTCTGGTTATTGGAAAGTTGCAAGAGAAAGTGTCTATGGGCCTAGTTATGAAATCCTGGCTTTTGTGTTATCTCGGGAATTTGCTGGGTTCCGTGTTGCTGGCCTGGTTGATGGTACAAGGGGGGAGCCTGGTGGAATCCTCAAAGCTTCTGATATTGAAAATTACATCATCGAAAATGAATCTCGAAGTCGGTGAGTTGTTCATCCGTGGAATTTTATGCAACTGGCTGGTGTGTTTGGCCGTGTGGTTGGCCGTTAAAATGAGAAGTGAGGCCGCAAAACTTATCATGATCTTCTGGTGCCTGTTTGCATTTGTCAGTAGCGGGTTCGAGCATTGCGTGGCTAATATGACATTACTGAGCCTGGGATTGTTGATTCCCCACAGTGCGGAGATTTCCCTCACCGGTTTTGCTCACAATCTTACCTGGGTGACGCTGGGTAATATCGTCGGCGGCGCCTTATTTGTGGGCATGGCCTATTGGTTTACGGCTTCAAAAAATTTGACAATGCTATCCATTGTGAAAAATGGTAATGACGAGTATTCAGAGATTGAACGAATACCTCAGGGCGAAATTGATAAGGTGTCTGAGGGAATAATCACATCCACAATTAGAGGAAGATGATCCGATGCAATCCGGGTGAGGGTCGTGCGTGGAACAAGGCACGACTCCACCTGGATTTTTTTTCCGACAAAAATATGATCAATGCGTCCGACGGGAAACCGGCCGAACCAGGTTCGTTGCGGAACATGATTATCTAAAATGTCCTGAGCGTCATTGAGCAACTGGGTGATGCGTCGGCAGGTTTTATGGCTGGGGCTGGCATTGAAGTCGCCGCATAAAATAACGGGTTCGCGACAATCGGGATGGGATAACCATTTGGAACCCAGCAGACCTTCAAGCTGATACCGCTGTTCGATGGGGCGTACACCGAGGTGCGTGTTTAGAATTTGTACCTTTTGGCCGTTGACCTCGATTTCCACCCACAGGACCCCTCGTGTTTCCAGGCGGGGACGGTTGGGGGGACCGGGAAGATCTCCTGATTGAATCAGCTTCATGGGATAACGGCTTAACAGAGCGTCTCCGTACAATTCCTCCTCAATCTGCAGGGCTGGATGAAAGTGGAACTCCATTTCGAGTTCGCGGGCAATAGCATGTGCCTGGTCCACCTCCTGTGTCCGGCTCCGCCCCACATCTAATTCCTGCAGGGCCACGATGTCGGGATCGTATTGCGCGATGATTCTGGCAATGCGGCGTGTGGAAATGTTACCGTCCATGCCGATACAACTGTGAACGTTATAAGTCATCACCCTTAAAGGAATGCCGGCGGGAGCGGGTTTCGGCGGACGCTGGATCCTGATGCGGGACCTTCTCTCCAGAGCGGCCATCATACCTTCTCGCAAGTCGATTGGGCGGATGAAATTCTCCTCACTGTGGGGAACCGGGGCCGCCTGCGGGAGTAGAGCGAACCCGCGAGTCTCTTCCGATCCCATTCCGCCATGGGTCCCATGTTCTACCGGGAACGTGATGGGACGACCATCCAGACGCCAGCCTGAAATGATAAAATCTCCGGAATCAGGATGATGGCACATGGCCACCCATTCCTCGGCAGTTTCTTTTAAAAACGGATGGTGGGAGCCTAAAAGTATTTCCTCATCGCCCGGGATGTGGAATTCTCCTCCAGGCGTCCAGATACGAATGCGTTTGTCTCCATAGGGGACCATCACCATCGGGATGTTGGCTTCTTCCGCCAATTTGCGGGCCAGTGCGTCCCGGTTCGTCAAGAGGATTTCCTGCGGCCCATAGATATGCCCCAACGGTCCCATGGCGGTAACCGATATTTCTGAAGGTTCGACCGGGTCTTTGAACTCCACCAGGTTGCCGGATAGGCGTTCCAGAAACGATCCACCCAGCCATTTGGAACGGTGCAGTTGGATGCCTTTTTCCGGATTTTGCAGAGAACCGGTGAATTCGCCGAATTGTCGAAAGACACTCAATACGGCTTCTTCAAGAGGCCTGCCGTTTTCCCTGGGGTAGGGGATGCAGTCTTCCTGGCCATGGTCCGAATAAATCCAGACATCGTATTCCCGTTGGGATGATCCCTGCGCGGCATGGGCGATACGCTTAACAGCATCATCGATCCCCTTCAGTGTCCAATGCGCGAATTTGGAAGTGGGGCCGCGTCGGTGAGCCTGTTCGTCGTATCCCACGAAGTTCGCGTGGATGATGGGCAGGCCGCGGGCAACGTCCATTTTGATGCCGATGACGATCAACTCACGCAGAAGAATACAGATCGCCACCCGCGCGGGGATAAACTTGATTTCTTTCCACAGGTCGTATTTTTCAATGGCTCCCTGGATACTGTCTAATATCGCCAGTAAGAATTCTAAAATCAGAAGGCCTGATATTCGTACCAAACTCCACCCGTGGAATACGATCAGATGCAACAGGAACAGAGGATTGCTGAGTTTGAGAAGCCCGCTCCAACCGATCGTGCCGGGACAGAAATGCGATTCCGCCGCTCCTCCGGTAAAAATATTAGAATAGGAGCTACCGCCCTCCAGAAGCCCGGGATCGTTCTGCGCGAGGGTTTTCTCCACATGAGCGCAGGCATCGGATTCAAACATGCGCATAATTTTTTGGTGTTTGCGGTCGAGAAAACTGAAGGCGGGGACAATCCGTTTCACACCATAAAACAGCTCGCCCTGGATAGCCGGGGTGCTGGTGGGAATTCCCGGGAAATGAGTGTGGAGTTGATAGCCTTCCCGCCCGATCAGTTTTTCAAGAAAGGGCATTTTGCCGTTTCGCAGGGCGACTTCCAATTGTGTTCGCGATAAACCGTCTATTTGAAGCACAACCAGTCCGGGATCCGATTCAGTACCCGAGGATCGGGGCAACCCCAGTAATCGAATGCCCCATTCACTCCGGCTGAGCCGGTGTAGAATTTTTGAAAATACGCGTTCCAGATGTCCAATCATTTAATCGTCGCGGCCGTCGTCGGTAAATGCGGCTTCAGTGGATTGGGCGATGTTCTCCCATATTTTCCATTCCTTTTCGATTATCCTCAGAGCCGAATCCCACAGGCTGTCTTCTGTTTCTTTAGGGCAAGGGTGCTCGGTACTCAGGGCGGTATATAAAGCAAGAGACCGTTCAGCGGAATGGGCCATGGAATAATCTTCCGCAGTTTGCTCCAGGGCCTGTTGCAGCTTTTCCCGGTGTTCCCCGGTAATCGATAATGCCTGTTTGAGGGCGGAGATAAATGCGGCGGAGTCATCATCGGCAATCAACCATCCGTTTTTTTGATGATGAATTACATCCCGCGCTCCCGGTGCATCCAGAGCAACTACCGGAACCCCGGCGGCCATGGCTTCCACCAGAACCATTCCCTGGGTTTCACTTTTGGATGAAAACGCAAATACGTTCATAGCATGATAACTGTTCACCAGGTCCTGTCCCTTCAAGCTCCCGGTAAAGTGGAGATTGGAATCCAGACCGGAGTTATTAAATATCTCCTGTATTTCTGTCTTTGAAGGTCCTTCACCCACCACAAGAAAATGTGTTTTTGGGTGGCAGTCAATGAATTCAGCCACTGCCTGGGCAAGAAACTTTAAGTTTTTTTCCGGCGCAAGCCTTCCCGTGTGACCAATCACCAGAGCTTCCCGGGGAATGTTCATGCTTTCGCGAAGGGTAGAGCCATTGCCCTTTTGCAAGGTTATTATATCCATTCCCGTGGGCACCACTTCGATGGCAGTTTCCACCCCGCGCTTCTGGAGGATTTCGGCGATACTCCGACTTGGGGCAATCACCCGATCGCTGAGGTTAGCGTAACCCGTTGCCAACTGAATGACGAATCGCTTGAGCTGAGGGGAATCCAGCGGTACGTAATGGGTGTATTGTTCGTGCATGGTGTGGTGAGTGAATACCAGCGGGACATCGAACGACGCGGCCACCAGCAGGGCGGTATCGCCCAGCAGGAAGGGATGGTGGGAGTGAACCACATCGGGGCGAAACTCATTCAGCGATGCGAAAACATAGCCTGGTATCGGCAGGCGTACGGAAAAATCACTGCCATTAAAATTCTGGATGGCAGGAACCCGGATGACATCCGTCTCATTTTCCGGCATATTCTCAAACTCCGGCGCGATCACAATTACCCTGTGACCCAACTGCCGATAGGTTTCCGTAAAAGATGCCACCGACTTGGCGACGCCCCCGACATGCGGAGTGAATGTGTTGGTTACCATGAGAATATTCATTGAGAACCTTGGGAGGCGCCATCAAATCATTGGGCAAGTAAAACCTTCCCCGATCATATATGGCCTATTTTACCTTAGGTCGGGATAGGATTTTGCCTGAATTTGGTTTTTGCAGGGGATTTTTCTCTTAAATTCGTGTTTAAGTCACCTAATGGAGGATTTTCTCGCTGGGTTGTCTTAAAATGTATAAACAGGAATGAATAGAGGGGTTTATGAAAAAACTTCGGGTAGGGGGCATTGATTTCACCAAAAAATATGTTTGCATGGAATGCGGTTGCCAGCGGGATCCCATCGATGCCAAACGAGGATTACTGGTGATTGAAATTTTTATGTGGTTGCTCTATATTTTGCCGGGAGTTATCTATTCGATTTGGCGGCGGGTACGCAAACAGCAGATCTGCCCGAATTGCCGGAACCCATCGGTCGTTTTGACATCATCTTCCCGCGCCATGGCAATGATGCGGATGATGAAAACCTTTACCCAACCTCAAATGGCAAACTCAAAGAATACCCAAACAGATTTACCCTCCAAACCTTCATCGGGTAAACCGGTTCAATCTCAAAACCAGAAAACCGGCAAGAAAGATCTGGATGCGATTTTGAAATCTTCCAGCCGCCGAGGATTGAAACCTAAAGGACAGCAAGGGCTGATTGATTTTAAAACTCCGAATCAAGGTAAATAATCGGCCACGCAAAGATCCTTTCACCGGGACACGGACCTATCTATGGACTCATCGACTAATGACTGGAGTGGTAAAGAACTCATTGGAAAAGATTTCACCGGCCACAATCTGACGGAAAACGATTTCAGCGAAGCCGACCTTACCGAAGCCACTTTGGATGGAGCCGATTGCACTCGCGCTGTATTTTACCGGGCTCGCCTGCTGGAAGCTCAGGCATCCAAAACCTCTTTTCGTGAAGCTGATCTGCAGGAAGCCAACCTCAGTCATGCCGTTTTTGAAGGTGCCGATTTTACATCTGTCGATTTGGAAGGAGCGGATCTGCGAAGTTCCAATCTTACCCGGGCCGATCTCCGTCACGCCAATATGACCGGAGTGTATATGAGCGAGGCGACATTGCGTGAAGCGTGTTTGGTCGAAGTCGATTTGAAAGCGAGCGATCTCCGCCATTCAGATTTGTCGGGGGCGGACCTCACTGCGGCTGACCTGCGTTATTCAAAATTACAGGGCGCCAATCTTAGTGGCGCCAAGCTGGAAGGGGCCGATCTCACCGGAGCCGATCTCACCGGCGCTCAATTGAATCAGGCCAACCTTTCCGGAGCGGACTTGAGTGAATGTGTAATCAATCAGGCCGACTTTTCAGAAGCCCGTCATCTCACCTGTTCTCAAATTGAATCCACATTTTTTGGTAAAGACGACACGCGTTTCCCCTCGTATATCCAACTACAATGGATTTCCGAAGATACTTTCGAATGCCATTGTTCGGAAAGTTGAACCAGACCTTCCCTGAGGTTACAAAATTTTAACCAAAATAACCGATGGTTCTGGTAGACGAACCTCCATCCCTCTGCGATACTAAAAAAGAGCTCTTAAAGAAAGCACCTAAATTAAAGTATGCGCTGTGGTGGACCGATCTAAAATTCTACCAGTTGCGGCTGGGTTTGGGGTTCTCCTGACACTTCCTCTTTTTTTTATGAACTGGAGTGGAGGAGAGGAATACCCCGAATTGGAGAAAGCCGGACGAGTGGTCCGCTACATGTCGGCTCCACGACAGTTACAGCGGTCATCTTTCATGGCAGTCTATCCACAGGGGAAGCCATCAGACTTTGTCAGTTGGATGTTTTCTGAATTGGGAGCGGCAGAATGGCCTCCCTCGGAGTGGGAACTGGACGAAACGGAGCGTAGGGGAATGCGGTCCATCGGTATGCCTGTTATCCCCAGAGATGTCGGCATATTTTCAACCAGACGGATGGATGCGGCACTGCAGATCATTGTAAAGGCCGATGATAGCAGGGGTATGATAATTGTCGAGGGTTTCCTGAAACCTGACCAGCCCTCAGTTCTGGTTAAAGAATGGCCATTCCAATTGCCCCATGCCTCCTGACTTGATTGACACCTGTACTTTGGTGGATCGAGTCCACAAAATTAATGGAAAAATTTAAAATATTTGTTATCCTGAACTTACACTAATCCTTTTTTAACAATAGCTTGGAGTCAACTCGACCATGCCGGAAGCCCCCGTAAAGTCACCCCAGCGTCCCAAACTAATGATTCGCCGTGGGAAAAAAGTCACCGAGGGTGTTGAAGTTCAAACTGTTTTTGCAGATATCAAGAGTGGACAATTAAAACCATCCCACGAATTCAGTATGGATGGCGTTCTTTGGCGCCGACTGGACAGTCATCCTCAATTGGCCAAGGTATTTGAAGAAGCGCCTAAGCCTAAAGCTTCTTCCAAGAGTGGACTAGTGTTAGGTTTTTTTCTTATTTTTCTGCTGATCGTGGGCCTGTACTTTCATCCTTATATAGCATTTTATAATGTTCAGATATCTGCGGACAGCGGCAATGTTGGCAAGTTGTCTCAATGGGTGAATTATTCCGATTTGCATCGGAATATCAAGAGTCAGCTGGATGGTCAGTGGCAGGAGCTTGTTTCCGGAAAAACGGGAAAGACACCGTATGACAAATCGGCAGAGACAGCGGGCCGGCGTCAGGTGGACAAAATGACCAATGCCATGGTCACCCCTGAGGCAGTGATGGATTTCTCGAAGGGTAAAACAGAATTCATCGGTTCCTGGGCTGACGAAAAGGTTCCTGGGAAAAAGGCCCCAGTAGCGGGAACCATCAGTGATCCGTGGTCCGACCTGGGAATGGATATCGAATCCGTGAACCGGTTTTTGGATAGCGTCAACAATGTTTTGGCTCAAGCGGATCTTAGTTATCAGGATGTGAATACTTTTGTTGCGGCTATTAAAACGGACAAGGGAGAGACGATTCAATTCCTGTACCAGCGCGATGGGATTGACTGGAAGCTTGGAGGAATCACTCTACCCTCAGGAAGTGTTCGCTCGTCTCTGGATAGTATTGTCCAATCCGCCCTCAAGGATGCCAGGGGTAAAGCACGGGTGTCTAATTCAAAAAAGAAGCCAAAGGAAGAAAGTAAAGGGCAGGCTAAAGTCGCCAAACGGGTTGAATCGAATAAAGCCTATATGGCGAACCTGGAATTGACAGGCCTGACCGTTGGGAAAGGAAAGAAGTATATCTTTAATAGCCCCAACCCTGGTGTCTTCGCTACATTGAAGAATAATGGGGACCAGACTCTGAAAGAGGTGGAAATCACCATTTATTTTTACAACAGCAAGGGCGTTATTGTCAGTGAGAAAAAATTATATCCCGTATCGGTTTCCAAATACCGTCCCGGTCGTGATAACGATCCATTGGAACCCGGGAATTCAAAGAAAATCGGATACCTTGTTAAAGAGTTTTCCCCGCCAACCTGGGCCGGTAAAGTTACCATGAGAGTGACCAATATCATTTTGAAGAATTAAAGAACGCACTCCTCTATCCAGGAAGCACCTAAAATAAGATTGAGAAAGAAGCTACGGCGGATTTCATTTGGCATGAAAGGATATTAATGAGTTTGACGGAACGCAAAATTAAATATTTGGAAGCCGGCAAGAGTCGTCAGATTGTCTGGGACAATGGTGGCTTTGGTGTCCAAATTGCTCCGGATGGAGTAAAGAGTTTTATTTTTGAGTATCGTTTTAATGAAATGACGAAACTAATCGTCCTGGGAACCTACCCGGCGATGGATCTGGAGACCGGAAGAAGACAGGCCGTCGAAGCCTTCAAAATGATCATGAAGGGTGCTGATCCAGAGGAAAAGGGACTCCCCGCCCCGCAGGGAGGGGCAGTGCCCGCAAATCCAGAAATAACGAAACAAACCCTGGGCCAGTTTAAGGAAAAGGCTTCGGAAACGCTGGGCCAGGTTAAGGGAAAGGCATCGGAGACTCTGGACCACATTAAATCCTCAGAAACTCTGGGTAGATTTAAGGGGATGGCTTCCCAGAAACTGGAGCAAATCAAGCAGAGAGTTGAGAAAAAGGTTAAACAGGCACAGCCGAAAACTCCTCCTGTAGCAAATAATGTTATTCCGCTTGAGAAAAAAATACAACCAGATGTGGATAAAGCCGTTCCCTCGACTCCACCACCACCACCTCCTCTGGCCCCTCCTAAAGAGCCGGAAGTAGCAGTAGAAGAACAAAAGCCTGCCAGCTTGAAGGATAAGTTTGGAAGAGTTTTGAATAAGGGTGAGCTTAAGACTTTATGGTCCGCTCTCGGAAATTCAGACATGCCTCCGGCTAATCAGTTGGCCGTAAAATTATTGATTATTACAGCACAGAGAACCGAGGAAGTGATTCAGGCGCGATGGTCTGATGTTGATCTGGTATCCAAATGGTGGACCATTCCGGGAGAGTTCACCCTGAACGGTAAAAAGCATAAAGTCCCTCTAACCAACCTGGCCCTGGATCTACTGAGAAAGATCAAAGAACAGTCGGGAATGGCCGGCGTGTTGTTTCCATCCCCTGGGCGCGTCACCCCTATTGAAGTCAAGAGCCTGGAGGAAGATTTGCGGCGAGCGCAAGTCCGGTTCGGATTGAAACCTTTCACTTGCGGGGATTTGCAAAATAGCGCTGTGGGGCAAATGCTCGATAACGATATTCCGGAATCAACCTTATATAAATTACTGAATCAGGATATGCCCGCAGAATTAGAAAAGGATGCCGTTAAAGTAACGGATTCTGATTTACGGAAGGCGCTTGAGAAGCTGGAGAGACAACTTCCTAAAGCCTATTAGGCACACCTGTTATATCCGAAGAGTAAGGTGGTATGAAAAACCTGCGGACCGTTCCGCAGGTTTTTTTGTTGAGAAATGATCGATTTTGTAACTAAAGGTGACCGCTGGTTTTAACCTGGAAGCCTTCAACCTTGTCGAGCAGAAGCTGTTTCAGTTCCATCATTTTGGCCGCTTCCTGCAGGGCTGATTTCCCTTCTTCTTTGATTTTGTTGAGGCGCATATCGAGACGTGCCAGATTGGTGAATAAGGGAAGGAATTTGGCGAGGTATTTAGCTCCTTCGTCTGTGATGTTGTTGTCGGAAAGGTTTAAACTGGCCAGGCTGAGCAGATTATCCGACACCGCGATATATTTAGCCCCTTCATTACCGATGTTGTTGTAAAAAAGGTTGAGAGATTTGAGGTTGACCAGGTATTTCGACTTGGCAATATACTTTGCCCCCTTGGCCCCCATAAGGTTGGTCCCCAATTCCAGAGTATTCAGTTCCTCAAGGAAGTCCATGTTGGCGATGTCTTTTGCACCGTATTCTTTGAGATACGCGGCGGTTAAATCGAGAGTTTTACCGTCCTTGCTGAGTTCCGACTTAACCAAGGCAACCGATTCTTCGAATCCCCGATTTTGGCCTTTGGCCTCTTTATTTAATGATATATCCATAGGTAATTCGCTTCCTCCATACGCGGGTCAAACGCCGTCTCCATGTTTCTCAGAAAATCTGAAGATGGGCGCCAGATCCTGTTTCTTTTGATAACCGATCATACTCCCAACCGACCCTAAGCTCAAGAAAAACCCCGGAACAGGCCGCCAGATTCAACAAAAATTGCCTTTCAGGAACCCAATTTCTTGGTTTTTCATGGCATTCTCTGCTATGATGACGTCATATTTTTAACCGGAATGGCTCTTTATTGAGGAGTTTTTTTCATGTCAGATATAACTCAGTCCGAGCTGGAAGTTAGTCTCGGCAACAATGTGATTGTGACCCAGATGACCCAGGCGGTCAACTGGGCTAGAAAATATTCATTTTTTATCTATCCTTTTATTACAGCCTGTTGCGGGATGGAGTTCATGTCGGCCGCCGGGCCCCGTTATGACCTTGACCGGTTTGGAGCGGCTTTTCCGCGGTTTTCCCCCCGTCAGGCGGATTTGTTGATGGTTGTGGGGACGATCAGCCACAAACAGGCCCCGATTCTGGTTAAAGTGTACAACCAGATGACCGAGCCAAAATGGGTGGTGGCTTATGGTGTATGTACCGTTTCCGGCGGATTCTACGATAATTACGCCACGGTAATGGGCATTGACACCTTGATTCCGGTGGATGTTTACATCCCGGGATGCCCCCCGCGCCCGGAAATGGTTATCGATGGGCTGATGAAGCTTCAGGACAAAGTGCAGGCGGAAACTCTGGCCGACCATGTCAAAGGTCCGTCACCGGTTACCCCCGCCGAACGTCTCGTGAAAATTTAAAAACTTCAGGAATTTCTCAAGGGTTCTCTGCTTTTTCAAGAGCAGAGAGCTCTTTTTTTATGCTCGAAATCCAGTTGCGGGCCGCTTGTTGTTCTACCGGGGTGAAGCCGGGGCGGTCCATCATGCTCTTAATGCCTCCCATTTTCTGATTTACATAATCCGTCAGTGCATTTTGGTTTTTCACATCAAGACGGATTTCTCCTTCATCATCAAGAAAACGCTGTTTTAAATAATGAAAGTAGAGGGCAAGCCTCTGAGCCGGGTCTTTGGGTCCCTTGCTGTATTCCAGGTGCATCAGCGCCTCCTTGCGCCGGTCAATGACGTACCCGAGGCGTGTGTTGTCGTCTTTGTCGAACTGCAGGTTGAACACGTCAAATGCCCAGGCTTTGGTTTCGTCGCTCACCTTCAATTCCGGAAGGGGCAGGTGCTTCACCGCAGATATTTCCAGTAGTAAGGAACTCACGCCGGTTCGATCGCTCCAATAGGCGGCCTGGAGAGGTTGTTCGCGGTTTAATCGGCTGACTTCCTTAAGGAGCGGTTCCATCTTTTTGATCGCCTGTGACAGACGAGCCATGGTTTTGCCATCATATTCATCGAGAAACCACTGAACTTCACGCGGGACACTCGACTGTTCCCTGATTCCCCGTTCAAAGTAGGTTTGAAGAATCTGGTCCATATCCGGTATAAAAAATGCCTCCAGCACTTTCGCAAAATACGGATAATTCAAAATCAGGAACTGGGGATTGGAGCGGATATTCAGTCCATACGCCTCCAGCTCATTCACATGCCCCAGAAACGCTTGTGTCAGGTGCAGTGTTTCATGCAGGTGCGTTGCCTCCCCATAGGCTTTGGTATCGATCAGGATACTGCCCGGTGAAATGCGGATGGTGTCGAACGTGGCGTGCGCCAGTTGACCGGGTTGGAGGAGGGCGTCGGAGTAGGGTTGGATGATGTACTGCCGGAGAGGAACTTGTTTGATTTCCGGGAGAGCTTTTTGCAGCGCGTCTATCGCACGCTTCATTCGCCCGGCGGCTTTTTGAATCAACTGCTCCGGCTGGTGACATTTACCACAGTCGTAGTTTTCAAAACCAGGGATCAGAAAGGCTGTGGTTTCGCTTCCGCCCACTGATTGATTCACCACGAAATTCTTTAGCGTTTTTCCTGTGAGGCGTGGATCTTTTTGGGGAAGATGCTGGGAAATGAGGGAGTCCAATTCCCCGATACCCATAACGGGTTCAGCCAGTCCTTCGTCCGGTGTTCCCATCCACAAAATAGTAATCAGGACCCAATAAGCCCTCAATCCGGGCTGACGCATCAGTTTTTCCGGGTGGGGGAGGGAGCGTGCTGAATATTGAGCCTCTGCCAGACGCTGACCACCTTGCGACCGTTACGGTCTTCCTTCTCGCCGTCCCAGACCGCAAAGGCGACCAGCAGGGGGTCCTTGCGGTCAATAATTGCGTCCCACCTCCCGGAAACATCAAAGGTTCGGGTGAATACCACGGTCCATTCGCCGTCTTTCCAGACTCCTGCTCCCTCAACATTCTGGTATTCCTCGGGTTGAGGGGTGATTGAGCCGAAGCCTTCCGAGTTGAGCTCTTCAACCGTGTGTTCCTGCGTGGTTCGCATTTTGGTGACTGGACTGGACATGACGCCGCCGAAGATGAGGGCGTCCATATCGACACCACCGGTGGAGTATTCTGAATCTTCGGATGCTTCGAGCGTTTCTTCCAGCCCTGCCTTCCAATGCCATATATTAACCGGTTTTCCGCGGTTGCCCATTCCAAAGAAAGGTTCATTGTGCCCATGGGTATGCAGGGTGACATCCCCCAACGCCATCTGCACAGCAACACCGTCAGTGAATACATCGGCCCGGCCTTCCACAAAACCGTTTTTGGTCGGGTCTTTCCATTTAAGGCGAACGGCTAAAACCTCTCCGTTGTTGACGGAGGCCACATTGATGATTTCAATAGCTCCTCTTCGCGCAGACAGGGGACGGAGGACAAGGTTGGTCGATTTAACGTCTTTCCAGACCGGATTGTCGGGATTGGTATCCAATTCATAGGGGACATTATGCGAAATGATATCCGTTTCAAACTCCCCTTTCTGAAATCCCTTGCGGAAGTTCGACCTTATATAATGGGCCAAAGCCCAGCGGTCTTCTTCCGGCAAGTGGGCAAAAGAGTTCATGGGGGTGCCATCCAGCCCGGTTGAAAGTGTGCGGAAAATATCCTCCGGTTTGAAACCCGCTTTGAAATAGTTGGGGTTGGTGATGTCATGAACAAATACGGCATGTTTCCAGGCATCCATCAGTGATTCGGCCAGGCGTCCGTCTCCCTGTCCCGTGGCGCCATGACAGTCCGTGCATTTATGTTTGCTATACAATTGCTTGCCTTTGGCGATCAATGCTTCTGAAGAGGGGAGGGGTTTGATGGCCAAACTTTCTCCCGGTGCTTCATTGCGGAATCTGTCCGAAAAGCTTTTGATCAGGTTAACCAGTGCCCAGGTGTCCTGTGGCGATAAAGCCTCGCCCCAGGCGGGCATTGAGGTTCCGGGGACACCGCTGATGATGGTACGGTATAAATCCTCATCCTTTGGAAGCGTGCCGGTCGGAGTGGAGCGGAATTTAAAAATACCCTTGCGGAAATCGCGGGGCCAGGGGTACAGATAATCGGTTGCATTACCGCCGCCATTCCCATCGCGTCCGTGGCAGTAAACACACATATGCAGATAAATATTGCGACCTCTGTTCAACAGGCTCTGTGCCTTGGTGACAGGTTTCTGAAGGTTGCTCATATCGTGCTCGCCACGCTTGAGGAACGGATCGGATGACATACCGTGATCCATGTGCCCCATATCGTGATCCATTTTTTCGGCAGGTTCTTCGGGCAGGTACTCAGAGCCGGGGGCATCTTCCTTGCCGAATTCAATCATTCCTTCGGGCTTGGCAGGAAGTTTTTCGAGATCGTGTTTATGTTTTTCCTCGCCATGGGAGAAAGCGGGGCGGGGAGTACTCCATAACCAGCCGATGACCGCCACTATAATGAATCCTGTGACCAGGCCCCCGAGGGAGAGTTTTACTTTTATAATCATTAGAGCACCTCATGTGGGGAGAGAGGGGTTCGCCAGGTAAATTACCCGTGCGGCTTTATCGGGTGTTACGGACCATTTTGACACCCTGATCCAGGTCACCCAAATCTTTCAGGTTCCAATAGTCTTCGCGTTGACCCAAACCAAAATACCAGGCGTTGTTGAGGTTTTGCTCGGTGCCGGTCCAAAGATAATAACTTCCGCCGGAAGCAAAAACTTCTGGAAGTCCTATGGGATCACCGTCTTTACTGGTCAACGGTCGTTTTGGATCCCATAATTGTTTTAATTCCTCAAGGGTCGGCAGGCGCCAATCATCATATCCCCCAAATTTCTCGGCATTTTTCCCATCCACATACTCCAGGGCCTGATACCAGTTCATTCCCTTTTTGACCTCATGGAAGGAATCTGATTTTTGCCACATCAGACTGGTGTGGGTATCCACAACGGTTCCATTCGATTCTGCTGTGAATCGAACAGGCTCCGCCCAGGCCGACACCGAAGGTGTTATCACAAGGAACAGGAGGAATATTTCAAAATGCCTGAATTTATATCGTAAATTCATAAGAAATAGATTTTGGTTTGAATACTCATCTTATTATACTAATCGGCAGTCACCAAACCAATTTCTTTTTAAGTGGGCAAAAAACAAGGAAAGCTTATGAAATTAACGGTTTTGGGTTCCGGTACCGCGGTTCCTGATCTGCAGCGCAACTCTGCCGGCTACCTGCTGGAAGCGAACGAAAACCGGTTTTTGATAGATTTCGGTTACGGCAATCTCCATCAATTGCTGCGTCTTGGAGTTACGTATCATGATATCGATCGGATATTTTTTACTCATCACCATCCAGATCACATGTGCGATCTGATTCCCTTTTTATTCGCTTCAAAATACCCGCTTGATCCACGTACGCGCAACCTGCAGATTGTGGCGGGGACAGGATTTGCAGAATATTATGGCCGAATGGAGAAGGCGTTCAACCATTGGTTAACTCCGGAATCCTACCAGGTGCAGATTATTGAAATGGATGCGGAGACTTTTGAGTTTGACGGGCTGGAGGTGACCTCGGGCAGAGTCCAGCATATTGAAATGAGCCGTGGGTTCCGTTTTACGTATAAGGGAAAAAGCATAGTTTTTTCTGGCGATACGGATATTTGCGAGGGTATTGTGAATTTGGCCCGCGGGGCCGACCTCCTGGTTCTGGAGTGTTCCACCCCGGATGACATGAAGGTAGAAAAACACCTGACTCCCCAACTTTGTGGAAAAATAGCCCAGGAAGCTGGATGTAAAACACTGCTCCTGTCCCATTTTTATCCCCCTTGCCACATGGATGCTGTCAGGGTGTCTTGCAGTCAAAATTATTCTGGGCAACTTATTCTTGCTGAAGATTTGACTGTGATAGACCTGTAAGTAGAGCGCCCCATAAGAACCCCTCTCCTGCTTCTCAATATTGTCATTTACTGACAGATTTTGTCTTTTGTGCGCTTTTCATCCTCACTCAAAAAATTTCAGGTTAAAAAATTATATTTTTGCTGAAGAGGGTAACACGTTGAAATTCAATCACTCCAGTGGGTGTGCGGATACCATAAGTTATGTCCCAATACTTTTTATAGGATTTTGGAACGGCAATTGCTTTGATTTATATTAACTGAGGATGAAAATATTTATAGGCAACCAAATGAATAATCATTCAAGAAAAATAGGACTGCAAGCAACAATACTGATGGGGTTGACCTTGCCCACTCATGCGTCAGCCGGGGTTCTCAAACAACTTGAGTCCGAATGCTTATGTCTTACTGAACATGCCACATTGGGACAGGTCGTTAGCCTGGGCGTGATGTTGACTTTGGTGGTAACCATCATTTCTATGAAATGGATTTATAGAAAAGAAGTAGAACAATCATTTTTGAGTAAAAAATTGGCGGAGCAGGATCCTGCCTCTCAGTCTTTTAGGCAGCTGAAAATTGGAGCGGGTTTTTCCAATTGGAGTGAGAGTCGTCGATTGGCCGTACAGAAGCAACGGGTTTAATAGATTTAGAGTTATAAAGTATCATCTCCCCCGAACCAGCTATTCGGGGATGCGGAATTCGAGCGCCGCAAGTCCCTGGATAGCTGGCTCACCTCTTTTTCAGCGACGTTTAATTTTTTACAATAACTTGATTTACAGGTAGTTCTGTTTTCTTATTCTGGAAAATCGTCCAAAATATGGGCATGCTTTTTCAGTGTTTGTTCGAAAATTGAGGCATTTCCCACATCCGGGATTAAGAAGGGGAGGGGACAGGAGTTATTTCTTTTCATAAATAAAAATAGCTCCATTAATTTCAATGACCTAAAAGCTAAGCATATTTTATTGCGAAACGCCGGTATATTTGTCTTTTTTGGAATGTGTTTTGCTTGGTTTTATGTAATAGATAATCATCTAGTTGACCCATCTTCATTATTTTGTTTTGCCAAGGACAGTGTAGAGGGGCTTTTCTCGTTGGCAAGTTTTCCTCCAAGTAGCTTGCCAGATTGGGTACCGGAGTATGCGTTCAGCAGGCCGCATGCTCCGGTTGCCTTCCACACCTTTTTATCCTTTCCTGAGACTCAACGGTACATTGATCCCCCGGAAAGTTCCTTTTTAAAAGCTATTGGTTATTTCCGCCTCTTTCCTTCTTGTTATTCTAATCCTAAAGCTTAAAAGCGATGAAATGCGCAAAAAATTGTAACCTGGTTGACATTTTCTGTCACTTCTCCCAGTTATTTGATATCCGTATAGCTACGTGCTCATTTATTACGCTGAAAGTTCTAAATAGGCTATGTATTTCTATTCATTATTTTCAATGACTTACGCTTCGTGATACCTTTACACCAATTGTAAATGCCTATTTTTCAATGGTTTAGGAACGACAATTGCTTTCCTATGGGAGTATCTAACAATGCCCCTTATGGGGTAAAGGAGAACTAGGATGGATATCAGCGTGCTTTGGTTAGGTCTCGGTATATTTGCGGTAATTTGCGTTATTTTTTTGGCACTGGTGGCGGTAAACAAGGGGTTGAACTTTCTGTCATTTGACCCGCAAAAATCCCCGCTGCGCTCAAGTTGGGTACCGGTTCAGGTTTATACCGGAGATGACGCTTTGGATCATCCTGCCCTTAAAAAGCTGGCCGAAATACAGAGGATAAATCCGGCTGAATAATTATAAGGTTTGGGTTATACAACGGGGGTATCGTGGGCTTCCGTTGACTTTGGAGGGAGGGAGCCGATCCCCCTCCCTCCTTTTTTTACTGGGGAATGGATTATTTCTCCGGGAATGAAAACGAATTGGGATCTTCTGAAAAAAGCTAAAGCGTTAAGTGCTTTAGTTTCCCGGCTGTCTGGAAGGTATGTGGCACCATCCTGCTCTTCCAGGCGGTTGGGGCTCCACCCAAAATTATCCATCTGCCATTCAGCAAATCCAGACCGAAAACTCTCGCGAATTACTCGTCCTTCTTATTGAGTTTCTGATATTTTTCAAATACCAGGTTCATCAGTTTAAAAACCCCCAGCGCGATAAACATGCCGACGATCAGCTGCAGCAAGGGCGGAAGTTCGTTAAGGAAGGATTCGAACCAGTTATAAAGTTGTTCCATCATGATTTATGTTGTTTTGGTTCATTCAAATGAAGACTGAATGGCGGCTAGAGCGGCAGGTTGCAGGGAGTCCCAGTTTGTCTCAGGACTTTTGGTCACTGTAATAAAATCCGCCATCAGGAATACACTGGCGACTCCTTCCAGCCCAAACAGGGTTTTCGCTACCGTTGATTCCTCCGCAGCTTCTGCATTGGCATAGGTTTTGTGCCCGGATTCGATAACCTGACGATCGAGGGTAAACTTGAGCGCGTGCTCGTTTGGGGTGGTACTTATCTGGACATTAACGGTCATCCGAAACTCTCCTTCTAAGTGTTACAACCCGCTCTGCGGACGGGTAATTTTATTATGATCTGGCCTTAAGCCGGGCGAAAAATGCCAAAAGAACTGGTATAACCGTGTAAAAAAGTGGTTTGTCCCACGGGTCCAATTTCACCATTACAGAAAAAACCGCCGAGGGGGATGTCTCCCATTTTCGTCTGGAACATGTCAGAATCGTGGTTAGGTTCTCCGTACAAATATTCCCCTCTGCCAAGGCACGAAAATAACAGGGCTCCCTTTGCTTCCTGCCAGCCGTCCTTACTTTGGTAGCGTGAAAGCATAACTTTCAAGTCTTCGGACGACATCACCTTGTCACGCAAATGAAACTGAACCAACTGCCCCTCACGCAGGAGGGCTCCCACACTCAGAGAACCGGTTTCCCTGTCTATGCCCATTAAATTGCGGATGAGGAAATCTCCCTGACCGGGGTTATCCTTTAATGGATCCATTTCTATACCCAGAAACAGAGACGTTCTCAAAAGTTTTCGGTCATATTCATTTAACGAGTCCACCATTTCCTCCAGCACTTCCAGAGGAGGCCTGCCATCAACTCCCAACAACAGGGTTTGGTCACATTGGGTGATGCTCATGGGCTCACCGATGGGCCGGCAACCCTGGGCTACGATAGTATCGAGTTGGATTTTTCCGGAGAGAGCGACGCCGATCATGCCCCCATTATAAATTTTTTTGTCCAGATACAGCGCATTACCTCCCTGAGCTTGTGCGCCGCTGGCCAGCCCGCCCACCTTTGCGGAACGCGGATAGGCGAAATCCATTCCCGCCAGAAACTCTTCTCCGCGAAAGGTAAAGGGATCAGCTAAAATAATGAAGTGGGGATTCTTAGCGGCTTCGACTCCCAGCCAATTTTGCCATACAGAGGGTGCGGTATCCGGGTCGGGCAGGTCCATGGTATCCGTCTGGATAGCCTGTAGTTCCACCTTTGGCAGGTGTGCCGCCGTCAGGCTGAAAGCGGGTTTCTGTTCGATTTCCCTGCCACCCCCGATAATTCCTCCCCCCGAACATCCTAATAACAAACCGACAGGCATTCGGTCCCGCAGTAATTGAGGAATCGCTCGGTATTGGGTGCGAAAATGGGGCGATACGAAAATAAGGGTTAAATCGGCCTCTCTACCGGCCAATTGCTGTTCCACGCTAGCTACTGCTTCTTCAACGCACTCTTCGATCGTTTCCCGAGTGGAAATGCACGAGGCCCACTTCATCCATGTCTCCCGTCTATAAAAATTAAATAATGATTAAAGTGATTAGATGCAATCAATGAGTGCTGGATTGACCTATTTCCGCTTTCACTCCGAGAAATTCAAGTGCGGCCGCGGCATTTTCAGTTCCATTCTTAACACAGTCAGGAATCCCTATTCCCTTGTAAGCGGATCCAGCCAAATAAAGTCCTTTAAAATCAATTAGTTCCTTTTCAATCTCTGAGATCAACTGGGGATGATGCACCTGATACTGGACATTGCCCTTTTTATATTGAAACACCTCACAAAATAAGGGTTCTTCTGTAACTCCCATGATTTCCCGCAATTCCTGACGTACTTGTGATTTGATCGTCTCAACATCCTGCTCCGCCAAATGCTCATTGACCGCCCCGCCTACGAAGGCGCGGAGTAAAACCCGGTCATCCGGAGCTCGACCCGAAAATTTGGATGATACCCAAGTGCAGGCTGTAATCTTTCGTTTTTCGATATGTGGCACCACGAATCCAAACCCTCGTAACGGGTGGGCAAATGTTTTTCGATCAAATCCCAGCGCTACAGCGGCTGTGGAAACATACGGTATCTGGTCCAGCCGGGCGGCGATACTGGGGGCCCAGTCTTCTATAAGCCTGGCAGTCAGGTTAGCGGGGGTGGACAGGATGACGGCGTCCGCCTCCAGTTCCTCACCTGTTTGCAGCCAGATCCGCCAACTGTTGCCGGTTTTTCTGAGAATATCCACCTGGGCTTTGGTGCGGAATAGGATATTGGGGCATTGCTCAACCAGTGTCTCTACGATTTCACTCAATCCGTTTTTCATCGTTAAAAAAAAGGAAAATGGTTTGTAGCTGGAAATTTTGCCGGGATTGGGTGTGGTGGGGCGTTTTCGCTTCTGGGCCAGCATACCGAGGACCAGGGAGCGGTATTTTTTTTCAACCTGCTGAAACATCGGGAACGATGCTCCCAGGCTCATGGTTTCCGGGTCACTCGCGTATATTCCTGACATCAGCGGTTGCGCCATGCGTTCCAGCGCCTCATTTCCCAGGCGCCGACGGACGAACGAGGCCAGACTTTCATCTGAATTGCAGCGCCGCCGGGGGAGAAATAAGTCCATTCCCATTCGGATTTTGCCCGGCCAGCTGAACAGCCGGGTCGTGATAAACGGCATGAACTTGGTTGGCACCATCAGGCTTAAGCCGTCTGGAATGGTAATCATTTTATTGTTAAGGTAGACGAATGTCTTGGGGTGATCGGTTTTGGTACCCATGAGGTGGCTGTCTATGCCGAGTTTCTTGCATAACTCGACCACTGCCGGTTTTTGGGAGATGAACGAGTCCGGCCCGCGCTCCAGGATAAAACCATCCCGCCGGATGGTATGAATCTTGCCGCCCAGGCGGTCCGACCCCTCCAGCACGGTGCAGGAGACCTGGGCGTTTTGGTTGATTGCTTCCTGAATGCGGTATGCCGCCGCGAGCCCGGCAATGCCTCCGCCTATGATAATAACCTTTTTCATGCCGCCATTATGACAGGTTTGCAGGGCGGGATCAAACCTGTAGAAAACACAAATTTATATGATTAGATCTGACCTCAGGGCTGTCTTCAATTTTTTCAGCCATAGGGGGAGGAGTTTTTATTCAAATCGGTTATAATACAGTTATTGATTTTTGGTCCAAAAACCTGTTTAATACGCGGCTCTCGACCGATTCGCCACCGTAGCTCAGATGGTAGAGCAACTGATTCGTAATCAGTAGGTCAGCGGTTCAATTCCGCTCGGTGGCTCCATTTACTCACAATGAAATAGATTGTTGTAGGTGATCCCATTTTCAGTTGGGTTCACCTTTTTTATTTTAATAAAGTGATAAAATGATTTCCTAATATGTGATTTTTTTTTAGGCTTTATGCTGTCAGGCCCGGAACCTCCAATTTTGGGCAAAAATTCTAACTTATCTTGTTGTAAAGCTATCGGGGTCGATCAGGATCGCTAACCTATTCAGTTACAAGTTTGGTTTAGGAGACCGTTTGTAAAATAGTGTCTTACGTCTTCCTATTTTAAGTCATTAGCTTAGAACAACTTGAATCATGTCCACTTTGGCTCCAGAATCATCCTAAGGTAAATAACCCTTCCCTTTAGCATTTTCTTCATTTCTCTAATTATTTTAATAATCGGTTTATTATATCTAATAATTAAAAAATTACCCCAATGGGGGTATTTAATTGAGGTGGGCTAATCAATAGAATTACAACGATTCGGCAATAGCCGGTGGTGGATGTAAAAAGCTTATTTAATATTTTGAGATAAAAAATATATGCTGGAATTCCAATTTAATCAATACGTTAAAAAGGCTATCTACAATGTGGAGTTAGCCTCAAGGTTGATTAAGAATTCCGTTTTGTCTAGAGGTGTAGTTGGCTTTTTCATTATAGGCAGCCTGTTGATCAGTTCATTGAATTACGCTTATGCAGCCCCTGGACCCTGTATCAAGACCGGACCAAAGGAAATCACCTGTACCGGGGATCACTCCTCCGGTATAGCCAGCGGACAGGATTATTCCTCTCCCCCGATAAATACTCTTAATATCAATTCTCTTTCAACTGACATACTACCTTCCTCTGGGATGGTTGGAATTTCTTTAGTGAGTGTTTCCGGAAGCGACCTGACTGTAGTTTATGATGGCCAGCAGAATACTATTCGTACCAATGGGGAGAACGCTCATGGTCTGGTTGTGGATTCTTCAAGAGGAAGAAGGGGCAAAGTTTCCGTTTCTAGCAACGGAGACATTGTAACCAACGGCACGGAGGCTCATGGGATCGTAGGTAGAAGTGTCTTTCTGCCAAGAGGCCACTCGGGTGGGAATGATGACCATCCAGGCAAGGCAGGTGAGGACCACGGCAAGGCAGGTCAGGGCCATGGCAAGGCAGGTGAGGACCACGGCAAGGCAGGTGAGGACCACGGCAAGGCA
>JAOUPX010000106.1 GCA_029879645.1 Nitrospinota bacterium | reverse complement strand
GGCAAACAATACCATAAAACTCAGTACTTTTTGAGTAGAATCCTTATTCGGGTTTAATCACCCTGTCCGGGCCTAGGGAACCGTATTCAAAGCGCCCGATTTTTCGGTAAACACGAGCTCGTCCGCGACCAGGCCGACCTCGATCACCCCGCCGGACTTGAATCGGCCCTTCAGCATTTCGTCGGACAGTACGTCTTCCAAATGCTTCTGAATGGCCCGCTTCAACGGCCGGGCGCCGAAATTCCTGTCATATCCCTTTCCGGCCAGCCAATGCTTGGCTTCGTCCGTCATATCCAGAGTCAGGCCCTGCTGGATCAACTGCTCATTCAACTGATTCAACTGGACGTCCAGAATTTGCGTGACGTTCTCCAGCGTCAGAGGTTTGAACACGATCATATCGCTAAGTCGATTCAGGAACTCCGGATTGAAAGATTTCCGCAGATCCTGTTTGAGATCCTTTTCCATCTTATCGAAGCTCATGTCCGCATCGCTGTCGTGGAAACCCAGAGATCCTTTATCCAAGGCCTTGGAACTGAT
Organism: Nitrospinota bacterium; assembly: GCA_029879645.1. Taxonomy (GTDB): domain Bacteria; phylum Nitrospinota; class Nitrospinia; order Nitrospinales; family Nitrospinaceae; genus SZUA-226. Next base: position 9,973 of record JAOUPX010000106.1, on the reverse strand, counting down.
GTTGGAAGTCAGAATGATCACCGTGTTTTTAAAATCGATGTTCCGTCCATAACTGTCCGTCAGGCGTCCGTCGTCCATAATCTGCAGGAGCAGATGGAAGACATCGGGGTTGGCTTTTTCAATCTCGTCAAACAGCACCACCGAATACGGTTTGCGCCGCACTTTTTCCGTCAACTGGCCGCCCTCTTCATAACCGACATAGCCGGGAGGCGCACCCGTCAAACGGGAGACGTTGAATTTTTCCATATACTCGGACATGTCCAGCCGGATCAATGCATCGCGGTGGCCGAAAAGAAATTCTGCCAGCGCACCGGCCAACTCCGTTTTACCGACACCCGTCGGCCCCATGAACATAAAGGTACCGATGGGACGACGCATATCCTTGAGACCGGACCGGGAACGGCGAATGGCTTTGGAAATGGCCTCCACTGCTTCGCTTTGCCCGATGATCTTTTTGCTCAATTCGTCCGCCATATTAAGCAGGCGTGCGGATTCCTTCTCTTCGATCCGGTTCAGCGGAATACCCGTCATACTGGACACCACCTCGGCAATATCCTCTTCGGTGATACTCGGCTCGCTGATGGAATTTTCCTGCTCCCACTTTTCCTTTTGGATTTCCAATTTGGACCGCAGTTCTTCTTCCTTATCGCGCAACTCCACCGCTTTTTCAAATTCCTGGTTCTCAATGCGGATCTTCTTCTCGCGAACCAGTTGGTCGATTTCGCGCTGAATATCCTTCATCTCCGGAGATTGCGAAGACTTTCGCAAGCGAACACGCGAACCCGCCTCATCGATCACATCGATTGCTTTATCCGGCAGGAACCGGTCGCTGATGTAACGGTCGGCAAACCGGACCGCGGTGATGATGGCTTCGTCGCTGATCTTCGCTTTGTGGTGCACTTCGTAAGGAACCTTCAAACCACGAATGATCTCAATCGTTTCGTCGACTGAGGGCGGATTGACGATGATCGGCTGAAAGCGTCTTTCCAGCGCGCCGTTCTTTTCGATGTACTTGCGATACTCTTCAAGCGTGGTGGCGCCAACACATTGGATTTCACCACGCGACAACGCCGGTTTCAACATGTTCGAAGCGTCAACGGAACCTTCCGCCGCGCCCGCGCCCACCAGCGTATGCAATTCGTCAATGAACAGAATGACGCTCTCATTCTGAATGATCTCTTTCATGATGCCCTTCAACCGCGCTTCAAACTGACCGCGGTATTTGGTGCCGGCGATCAGCGATCCGAGATCGAGAGAAACCACCCGCTTCTCGAACAAACTGTCGGGAACTTCGCGCTCGATGATCAACTGGGCCAGACCTTCAACGATGGCCGTCTTGCCCACGCCGGGCTCGCCGATCAACACCGGATTGTTCTTGGTGCGGCGGCTCAGAATCTGAATCACCCGCTCGATTTCCTTGCTCCGGCCAATGATCGGATCCAGCTTGCCCGCCAGCGCCATCGCCGTCAGGTCGCGGCTGAACTCGTCCAGCGTCGGGGTTTTACCAGTCTCTTTGGCCGATTCGGTCGGCTCTTTGAACATGTCAACGAGCTTCTCTTTCACATCGTCAAAGTAAGTTCCAAAACTATTCAATACACGGCAGGCCACACCTTCCTTCTCCTTGAGCAGGCCCAGCAGAAGATGTTCGGTGCCAATGTAGTTATGATTCAGGGAACGCGCTTCCTCCACCGCAAACTCCAGAACCTTTTTGGCCCGCGACGTAAATGGAATGTCGCCGATCACCAGGGAGTTGGAACTTCGGGGCAGGTTCTTTTCAAGCTCGGCTTTGATCTGACTCAGATCCGCGCCGGACTTCTGGAGAAGCGCAATCGCAATACCCCCTCCATCTTTGATGACCCCTTGCAGAATATGCTCGGTGCCCAGATACTCATGTCGGTAGAGTTCCGCTTCTTCTCGCGCCAGAATGATGACTCGTCTCGCTCTTTCAGTGAATCGCTTAAACATGATTTAAACTTCCAGTAAGAGGGTGCATAGAAGGTTACTAACCTGTTGTTTCAAAAAACTTTATGCCCCGAAAGGCGGGGAGATGCAAAAGTTTGAAATTGATCTGGTTCTACAATTAATTATTCTATCAAACGAGACCTATATTACAAGGGTTTATTTGAAAGGCCCGGAACGGCATCAACTCTTTATTTTACAATGCCTAAAGCCCTCACCCGCCATGAATTGGTCATAACGGGCGCTTATCCTCGGGTTTTAACTAACTGTTTGAATTATTTGTTATTACTATGATAATTGAATTTTGCGCTCAAAATCCACTGTTTTTTTATTTACTTTATCCTGACTTAAAAGTAACCGGCATCGGGATGAAAACACACCACCGCCGCCGTGGTGCTGGGCGGATCAAACTCGTTGGCGGAAGTTAACGTGATTCCCAAATCCTCGGTTTTCAATATATCGTAGATCACTTTATTATTGGCCAAATCTTCAAGCGCGGGATAGCCCGGACTGTATCGCTGACCCAGTTGATCCTTCTTGCGGCCGGTCCTTTGGCCCATCAATCCATGAATATACTCGGCGAAATCCTCCGCCACGCGGTCACCCAGACCCTGCAGGTACAACGCCGACTCGGAGTCATGTTCCTCTTTGAATCCGGCGATCACTTCCTCCATTTTGCGGCCGGCCGTGGTGATCTGCAATCCCACCACGTCCATGATTCCCGAACTCCTGGGATGAAAATACTGCGCGACTGAAAACACATCCTTGCTCCCGTTCTTGCTTTTGCCCACCACCGGGTTCCAGCGGATACGACCCAGCTCCTGCTCCAGGTTTTCCGGATTGAAAATGATCAGTTCGTCTCCCTCCGACTGCGCCGGCAATACCGCGAACCGGGCTTTCGGAGTGATCCAGCGGTTGGCGTCCGCCTTCTCCAGCCACTCTTCACGCAGGGTTTTAACCTGGTCCGGAGTCACACCTTTCTTTTTCCACGAAGACTGCTTGCCGAATTTCCAGTTGAGTGAGAACAGGCTTTTGGAATCGATCACATTCTTCAGCTTCTCCAGCTTGAACTCGACCTTGTGAACGCCGTAACCGTTGTGCATCACCTCGTGCTTCTTGAAACTCACCTTGCGCCGGTCGAGGGTCGCCAGCAGATTTTCCTTATGGGCTTCGATCCCCTTGGCACGCTCGTAATTGCGTTTCAGCTTTTCGCGATTGGCGGACAGCAATTGCTCCAATTGCCCTTGATCCTTCAGCGCGTTCATGGTGTTGACGCCGTCCATGCCGCTTTCGCAGTAAAACACGTTGGACAGAATGTTCGCGGTGTCGTCCTGCCCGAACATCGCCACGTAACCGGCATGACGATCATTAACGGGCGCGCCGCCGATCAGGACGGGAACGACATAGCCCTCCTCCTTCATCATTTTTGCCACGGTGATCATGTGGTTCGAGGTTTGCACCAGCAGGGCGCTCAGGCCTATGGCATCGGCGTTTTCCGCCTGCGCGGTTTCGATAAATTTCTCCAGCGGCACCTGAACGCCGAGATCGATGACACGATACCCGTAATTTTCAAGCAACGTCTTCGCCAGGTCCTTGCCGATGCTGTGCACGTCCTGATACACGGTACCGATGACCACCACGCCCTTGTAATCAATGGCCGTTCCCGGCTCCACGCCGCTGGCGTGACGCATCCACGCCTCCAGGAAACCCATGACATTGCGCATGACGTCGGCGCTTTTCAGCAGATGCGGCAGGCTCACTTCGCCGCGCCCGAACCCGTCGCCCAACTCCCGCATGGTCTTCATCAAATAATTGCTGATGAAATCGAGCGGCTCGTGCTTGCCTAATGTTTCCGCCGCCTGCAGGACGATCTTGTCTTTATACTCATAGGTCCAGCCGTCTTTTTCCAGGGTTCCGGTCGTCTTCTCCTTGAAGCCGCTCATGATCTTGAGACAGATGCTTTCCTCAAGCGGCAGGTCATCGTAATTATGTTTCTTGGCCACCGCTCCGGTTTTCTTTTTGACCGCCACTTCCTCAAGACGCTCGAACGCGTCCATGTCGTGATCCAGAATAATCTTGCGGGCCAGGTCGACATCCTCCGGCGGCAGGCTTTCCACCGGTACGTAATGATTGGGATTGAGAATAGCGGCATCGAGCCCCCTCTGCCGCGCCTCGTCGAGGAACACGCTGGTCAGCACCTTCCTCATATACGGCTTCTGTCCGAGACCCGCCGTCAGGTTGCCCACACCGATGCTGGTCTTCAGATCGGGATGAATCGCCTTGATGCGCGGCAGGCTGTCCAGCGATTCCATACAGAAGTTCATGCCCTCCTGCGATTCACTGCCGATGGGATAAGCGTTGATGTCGATCAGAATCTGATCGGGCGTCACGCCGTATTTCTCTCCGGCCTGCTTGACGATCTCCGCCGCCAGATTGTATTTTTCGTCGGCGGTAATGGCCGGGCCCTCCGGTCCGTTCACCAGGGCAATGTAAACCGGATGATGCTCGTGGCTTATCTTCAACACGGCGTCGAGCTTGCTCACGCCGGGGGCATACTCTTCCAGACTGATCGAGTTGACAATCGGCCGTCCGGGATAAACCTCCAAGCCTTTCTGCAGGGCTTCTACGGAAAACGAGTCAATACACATCGCGCCTTTGAAATCGCTGGTCACGCCGTGGATCACTTCCGGCAGAATCTTTTCCGTCTCGACGATGTTGCTGTCCAGGCACACGTCTATGATTTCGATTCCGAGGTCGTCGACCTGCGAGTGCGCCACTTCTTCCAGCACTTCCAGCTTGACGCCGTCCTCGGTCTCCACCGCGTCGCGCACTTTTTTACTGCCGCGCACGTTCAGCATTTCACCGATGCGGATCAGCCCTTCCGTACTGTCCAGCGCCGCAACCTCCTGCGGGCCGGAGATGTAGACGTGCGGATCGGTTTTGCGCGTGATCGGCTTGGCGTCCTTGAATCGTTCGCGCAGGACGCGGATGTGATCCGGCCGCGTGCCGCAACAGCCGCCGACGATGGACACGCCGTACTCCTTCACAAACGGTTCCATGATCTCGCCCATCGCTTCCGGTTCCAGCTTGTAACAGGTCTTGCCGTCTTCGGACACCGGCTGACCGGCGTTGGGAACAATTGATATCGGGTGCTTCGAGAAATGGCACAGGTGCTTGACCGTGGTTTCCATTTCCGCCGGGCCGACGTTGCAGTTGATGCCGAACACGCTGATGCCCATGCCCGCCACGGCGGTATACGCCGCGTGGATGTCGGTGTTGAAAATCTGCATTTTGGAGAAGGTGTCGACCGTGACCTGCGCGATGATCGGCAGACGCTTGCCCTTCTTTTCAAACGCGCGGTTGGCGCCGATGATCGACGCTTTCAGCTCCAGAATGTCCTGCTGGGTTTCGAACAGCAGAACGTCCGCCCCGCCATCAATTAATCCTTCCACCTGCACGCGGTTGTTATCGACCACCACGTCGAAGGTCGTCTTCTGCAGATTGGCCTGGGTGCTCGACAGCACGTTGTTGGACGGACCGATGGACCCGGCGACGAATAAGGGACGCCCGTCGTATTCCGGCAGGCTCTGGTAATGCACCACTGCCTTGCGCGCCAGGCGGCATCCTTCAACATTCAGGTGATGCGCGATGGTTTCCAGATGGCCGTCCTTCAGGGTCAACCCTTCCGGCAGACCGGGCATCTCCGAAGTGTCGATCTGTTGCCAGTCGAATTCCTTGAGGCGCAGGGGCGACGCACCGAAGGTGTTGGTCTCGATGATGTTCGCGCCCGCCTGCAGGTACTGGAAATGGATGTTCTCCAAATCCTCCGGCCGCGCGAACACGAGCAGGTCGGTCAACATGCGGAACAGCGACCCGCCGAAGGTGGCATCGGTCACATCGAGCGACTGCACCATGGTGCCCATGGCGCCATCCAAGATAAGAATCTGATTTTTTAACGCGTCTTCAAAGTTCATTAAGCTTCCAATCAGGCCCGCGTCCGAATTGCCAGCGGGAGCATTTTAACATTTAAATTCAATAGGTTATAGGTAAAGAAAGGGTGGGTAGGAATACCGTACTCTGCCTTGATATCCATTATATAAAATATGCCGAACAGAATCCTCTATTTCTCACTATTTTTCCCAAACCATCGACGGTGAGGCCCTCTATTCGCCCCCGACGAACTCCCCCGGCGTGGTTTACAAAATTAAGGAAAAATAGTGAGGGGAGCAGGGGACAGGGTACAGGGAAAACCTAAATTCCCTATAGAGGCCGTTCTATTTGAGGTATTCCGAAATAGGATATACAATGGGCCAATTTCCTGAATCCCAAAAAAGGACATGCTGATCGATGGAATGGGTTAAAGAATCAGAATTGTGGTGGTTTTTATCAGATAAAAACAACCGAGATATTCTTTACTTAATCGGCGGTGCCGTTGCCGCCGTTGCCGTTTCCTGCTGGAAAATTTATGTCCATTTCTCAACTAAGAAGCGTTCTCGCTCAACGCAAGCGATTACTCGTAATTATGATTGGAATATACGGGATGCGCTTGAATGGTGGGAGAAAGTTACTGGTTTAAATAGAGGGGATGAAAAAGTTTTAGGATTTTTTAGCGACTTAAGGCAATCAGCTTGCGATGGAAATATAACTGTGTGGGGGCGTTCGAATTCCGAACATAGGCACCCATCTCAATATACCGAGCCATTACTACCTATTCCTGCGGAACATTGGACTCATATTAAAAATGTATTTGACACGATGCGATATATTAACGCTAAAAACGAAGATATGATTCGTGATGCGGCAACACCGCCAGGAACAGATAGTATCCCGGTAGGAACTCGTTATGTGGATTTACGTTTAAGCAGTACAGAGGTAAAGAAAATTGCACGAAAAATGCGCATGTTTGATCGGTTATGGAAATTTTTATCTGAAGAGAAAAATCTGGAAATCCTGTCTTTCATGGGCACAGGAATCGCCGCTTTATTCGGTGCCGCTTGGACCGTCAACGTCTATTTTTTAGATAACAACTCTTCCTTTTCGCAAAATGTGGTTGCCCATGATAGTGGAATGGCCGCCGGGAGAGACATTAATATTGGTATCACCCTTGAACAACATGAAGCTTCTTTAAAGCGAAAAGAGGAGGAAATTCGCAAAGAGTATGCCGCCAGCGCACCCGGTTCAGTACAGCGATCTTTGCGGGAAAAGGAATTGGCCGCTCTGGGAAAAAAGCTAACCCATCTTCAAGAATCCCTTCAAACAACTCAAAAGCTGTATGCCGATACCGTTCAACTGCTGGAGGAAAAACTAAGCGCTCAACTTCCCCCGGACCGCATCGAACAGGCCAAAACCGCAATCACGGATGGCGATCCCGCCCTAGCCGAATCCCTTTTAGAAAAAGTAGTGGCATCAAGAATGCAACAATCCGCCGAGGCTTCCCACTTATTGGGTCTCTTGGCAAAAGACCGAGTGGATTATGAAAAAGCCTGGCAGGCATTGGTCAGGACGACAAAATTGATGCCTGATAACCCATTATTTTTAAATGATGCCGGGTTAATGGCCTGCACCTTAGGGTATTATGATAAAGCCATTAAATTTTTAGAGAAAGCCTTGGACCTTGTTATGAGGGCGCATGGGCCCGAGTATCCTCCAGTCGCAACTATCTGGAACAACCTGGGCTGTGCCTGGGATGCCAAAGGGAAATATGACAAGGCAATCGGATATTACAAGAAAGCCTTAGCCAGTGATCTCATAAACTTTGGGCCCGAACATCCGGATGTGGCCCTCCGATGGAACAACCTCGGGTTAGCTTGGTATAACAAGGGTGAATTTGGCAAAGCCATTGAGTATTTTGAAAAAGCCCTAGCCAGTGATCTTAAAAACCTCGGCCCGGAACATCCCCAGCTTGCCATTCACTGGAACAATTTGGGGAGTGCCTGGCAGGATAAGGGTAAAACTGACAAATCAATTGAATATTTTGAAAAAGCCTTGGCCATTGACCTTAAAACCTTCGGTCCCGAGCATCCGAATGTAGCCGTTCGCTGGAACAATCTTGGCGGTGCGTGGGCAAAGAAAGCCAATTACGACAAGGCTATCGAGTATTTTAAAAAAGCCCTAACTAGTAATATAAAAATCTTCGGTCCCGAGCATCCCAATGTGGCCACAGGCTGGAACAATCTGGGAAGTGCATGGCAAGGCAAAGAGGAATATGATACAGCCCTTGAATATCATGAAAAAGCCTTGTCCAGTAATTTAAAATCCTTCGATCCAGATCATCCTCGTGTAGCGAAAGATTGGAACAATTTAGGGAGTGCTTGGCAGGGCAAAGGCGACACCGATAAGGCTATTGAATTTTACGAGAGAGCGTTGGCCAGCGATCTCAAAACCTTTGGTCCTGGTCATCCCAAGGTGGCCACAGGCTGGAATAACTTAGGGGAAATTTGGAGACAAAAGGGCAAATACGGCAAAGCCATTGAATATCACGAAAAAGCTCTAGCCAGTGATCTCATAAACTTCGGTCCCGAACATCCGGATGTGGCCGTGCGTTGGAACATCTTGGGAGCAACCTATTATGCCAAAGGCCAATATGATAAGGCTATCGAATATTTTGACAAGGCCATAGCTAGTGATATTAAAACTTTTGGTCCAGAAGATATCAGAATAGCAATCAACTGGAAAAACCTGGGAGAAGCGTGGAGAGCCAAAGGTAACCCCACCAAGGCGCGGAAGTCTTATAAAAAGGCACTTGTAGCTTTCAAAAAATCTGGGCTTGAACCTGGAGTAAAGATGATGGAGGAGAACATCCGCTCTCTGCCCCCTGAGAAGTAACGGAACATGAAGCAAGGAACAAGAGACAGGGAAAACCTTAAACAAATGTTATGGAGAATAAAATCAAGTCATTTGAGGATTTGGAAATCTGGAAAGAGTCAACCGCGCTTACCATAGAAATCCATAAACTTCTCAAGGACTGTAAAAATTATGGGTTTCGGGATCAGATACAAAGATGCTCGGTGTCGGTTCCTTCAAATATCGCGGAAGGATTTGAGCGCAATTCCAATAAAGAATACATTCAATATCTTTATATCGCCAAAGGCTCGTGCGGAGAACTGAGAACACAGCTATACATTGCGCAGGAAACAGGAATATTGGATAGAGAAGTTTCTCGGAAGTTGATCGAGCGGGCCAGAATAATTTCTTCTAAAATTTTCAAACTCATTCAAACCCGCCAAAAGAATTTTTGATTTTCCGTGTTCCCTGTTCCCTCCTCCCTGTTCCATAAATCGGGTTTTCAGCTCAAACCATTATCCAATCATCAATCGCCCTTGTTTTCAAAAAAACGCTGGTAGACGCTCGGCTTATCCTGGGCGCAGCGGAAGCCGACGTCGATGGCGCGGCGGACGGGATGCAGTTTCTGGCGATAAGACACGCGCGCTTTGAGCGACATCACTTTTTTGTAGGCCTTTTTCGGGAAGTGCCCGATGCCGAGGTACGACATCCCGCGCACCACCACCTTTTTGCCGTCATACTGTTTCGCGTCCCAGCGGTTTTCGGGATACGGCTCGTAGTAATCCCACACCCATTCCCACACATTACCGATCATGTCCTCGACGCCGTACGGACTGGCCCCCTGCGGGTACGAGCCGACGGGCTTCAGACCCTGCCCTCTCTTGGCGGCCGGTGACGGGCTGAGGTTGGCCTTTTCGAAATCGAACGCGTTGCCCCAGGGATAGCGAAAGTCCTGCGAGCCGCGCGCGGCCTTTTCCCATTCCTGTTCAGTGGGAAGGCGCTTGCCCGCCCACTTGGCGTAATCGCTGGCATCGTAAAAGGTGACGTCGGTGACCGGCAGGTCAGCCCAGCCCTCGGGATATTTCGGCCCGCGCCAGGAGCGCGGCGTCCGGTGATCGGTCGCCTGGGTGAAGATGTAGTACTGCTTGTTGGTCACTTCGTACTTGTCGATATAGAAGTCCGGCAGGTGCAGGCGTCTCTGCGGCGATTCGTCGGCGAACCACGGTTTGTT
>JAOUPX010000025.1 GCA_029879645.1 Nitrospinota bacterium | reverse complement strand
CGGAGAGAAGTGGGAGCAGGGCAATCCCAAAATCCAGAAACATAAGATTGCCGGAACCGGTACCCGTTTCCTCAACGACGCCGGCAAACAGGCTATCGCCGACCTGTTTGAAAATTCATTTAAATAAAAAAATAAAGTCGCGCTTATTTAACCAGATGGTTTTGCAGGGCGTAGCGGATGAGTTCGGAGTTGCTGCTCATATTCATTTTTTTCAGGATATTCGTCCGGTGTGCGTTCACGGTATTGATGCTGATGGAGAGTTCACTCGCGATATCTTTCAGTTTTTGACCGGAAGCGATCATAAAGAAAATCTGGTACTCCCTGTTGGAGAGCGTTTCGTGTAGGGGTTTCCCGGAATGCGTTCCAAAATTCATCACCAGTTTTTCCGAGAGGGTGGGAGTGATGTATTTTCCTCCCCCGGCAACTTTTTTAATGGCATCGATCAACTGCTCGGGCGGGCAGGTTTTGGATAGATAGCCCGCCGCGCCGTAATTGATCAGCCGCAAGCCATATTGGTCCTCCTGGAATATACTGAGAATGATGACCGGCAATTCGGGCCGGAGGGTTTTCATCTGAATCAGTGTTTCCAGACCGTTTTTTTCCGGCATTTCAATATCCATGAGTACCACATCGGCCTGCAGGTCATTTAGTTGGTCCAAAAGCCGGGCTCCATTTTCCGCCTCCCCGATAACCTCCATATCGGAAGCCTGTGAGATGATATGTTTGAGCCCATGCCGCACCACTTCGTGGTCGTCTGTAATAAAAACCCTGATGGTTTTGTTTTTAGGTGAGCTCATAATGAGTAAGGGGTATGCGGACCTTTAGAGTGGTTCCCCGTTTGGATCCCCCGTTAATGGTTAAGTTTCCATGCCAGAAATTTATGCGTTCCCGAATTCCCAGCAACCCCAGTGAATCCGAGTTGTGCAGTTTCTGTGGGTCAATTCCGATTCCGTTATCCTGTATGGTCATGATCAGATCGCCAGGTTCTATTTTAAGAGCGATATCAATATGGGTCGCCCTGGCGTGACGCGCCACGTTGGTCAATGCTTCCTGAAAAACCCTGAACAGGGAGGTGGAAAGATTCTTGTTCAGCTTGATATCCGATTCGGTTAAATCCAGTTTGCAACGGATTCCTGTGCGATTCTGGTAATCCTGAGCCTGCCATTTGATCGCATCCATCAGGCCGCAAACATCCAGTATTTGCGGTCGAAGCTCCGTTGCAATCCGGCGAACGGAATTAATAGTGGTGTCGACCAATCCACTCATGGATTGCACTTTATCGCGTAAACAATCCGGGTTGGCTTGTAAATCTTTTTCAAAACAGGAAAGTTCCATTTTCAATCCGGTCAGCATTTGTCCCAACTCATCGTGTACTTCCCTCGCGATCCGGGTTTTTTCGTCCTCCCTGATGGACTGGAGTCTATGGCTTAATTTGCGAAGCTCGATTTGGGATTCTTCCAGTTCCCGAACGACACGAAGGCGTTCCTCCATTTCGTTTTCGAGATTATCGTACGTTTCTATAAGACGCTTAAAATCCGCATCTCTCAATTTTTCGAGACGATACAAAGTGATTCCGACAGCCAGAGCCAGAAATATGCTGGTCGCGACCAGGGCAAATTGGGTCCATCGAAAACGCATGAGATCCTGGGTCATGACATGTTGCAGGGTCTGTTTCACGGTTTTGGCTTCTTTGAGGAAGATTGCAAAAATTCTATTATATTTCTGGTCAATTTCCGATCCAGATCCCGAAACATTTTTCTTTTCCAATCGTGTCCTGGAAATATTTTGAAATTCGTGCAGTCGCTTGTAGAGATCCTGAACGATCAAACGCATCCGATCATCTTCGAGCGGTAAAATTATGTCCTCTCCCCGTTGATTACCCTTGAGCATGGCCTGGATATACCACTCGGCACGGGAATAATTATCCCAAACCTGGGATTCTTCAAAATGATCCCCATTTAAAATTTCCTCCACCAGCAGATGGGCCATCGTGACATTCAATTCGATTTCGACACTGGCGTTGATCAGAGGAGCATACAAAGTGTTCATGCGAACGGCTTTGTTGTAGCTGTAAAACAGCGTCGCCGCAATAAACAGACCCAGCAGGGCCATCAGAAGATACATCCACCCGGGAATCGATTTAATATTGAATTTTGCTTTTACCATTTCTGAACCCTGAGGGAAAAATAAGTTAGGTTTGCGCGGCTTAAAACAGGATTTACCCCTAAGGAGTCTCGGTCATTTTCATACCGCAACAATCTTCTCATTAATTACGATCAAGATATATCAGAATAAGCACTAACGGAAATAGCAGAAATTGCTAGATCCATATAGCTGTTTGCGGGATTCCCAAGCGGTGCCCAATCTAATAAATTGCCGGCTTAATTACAAAGAGGGTGTCCCCGGCAATCCGGCATTTCAACTATTCATTCCGGCCCGGGGTGTGGGAAAGGGCTTAAGCTTAAAGATTTCAAAAGCCCTTGCAAAATACTCACAATACCGCAGGACCAATCATAGGGGGCTGGTCTGCGGTACTTCACCTCTTGAATGGAGATAAAATTATGTCGGATAGGCCTAAAAAGACAAATGTTTTTGAGTATATGCAAGGTGACATCTTGTCTGTTGCCGCCGATGCAACGCTTAGAGAGGCCAGCCAGGCCATGATGGAAAAGGGTGTGGGAGCGTTATTGGTCACAGAGGGTTCCGATTATGTTGGGATCGTTTCCGAAAAGAGGATATCCAGAGAGGCTATAGCGAAGGGACTCGATATTGAGAAAACACTGGTTCGAACCATTATGAGGCAAAACCTGATAACTGTTGAGTCTGATCAATCCGTGACGGATGCCCGCGAAATTATGAAAACCAATGGGGTCCGCCACCTGGTGGTCAAAGAGGGAAGTAAAACGGTGGGAATTATTACCCTGAGTGACTTGATCCGTTACTACGTCGAATTTTTTGAGGAATAAAGAGGCTGACAGGCCCACTGGTATCAAAAGCAGTCCACACAATAATTCATTCACATGAGTCATGAAAGCCACATATGGAATCGTCAAACCCAACTGAAGTGAAACTGTCAAAGTTGCGGGGGTTTTTAAAAGAGGTTAATCCCTGGCCTCGCATTCGCATCATGGGGACCAATCTTGCCCAGGATTCAATGGCGGGAATCACCGTTGCCTTTATCGCGTTGCCGCTGGCATTGGGTTTTGGTGTGGCTTCCGGACTGGGCGCCATTACGGGAATGTGGGGTGCAATTGCCGGAGGTCTTGTCGGGGGCCTGTTTGGCGGGTCGAATGTCGGCGTCAGCGGCCCGACAGGTCCCAAAACTGTTCAGCTCGCTGTGGTGATGCACGATCACATGCTGGCGACCGGGCAACCCGATCTCGTTTTTGCGTTTGGATGTGTCTTTCTGAGCGGTGTCATTATGCTGGCGCTGGCCATCTTGCGCGTGGGGAAATTTATCCATCTCACCCCATATTCAGTCGTTTCAGGATTCATGTGCGGAATCGGCGCCATTGTTATGATCATTGAGTTTAATCCTTTTGTTGGACTTCCAACCCTGTCCTCGGTAAGGGAAGCCTTGCTGGCCATACCCTCGTCCGCAATGCATGCCAACCAACAGGCCGTACTTGTTTCATGTCTGACTCTAGGTACCATTATTATCTGGCCGAAAATCACAAAAGCCATCTGGTTGCCCGGCCCTTTGATTGGGCTGGCAGTCGGAACTGCCGTTGCGAATCTCTTTGGATTTAATATTGATTATATTCCGGAAGTGCCAACCGGCCTCCCTGACCTTTATATTCCCCCCATTTCACGGGTTTATGAAATGCTCGGACCGGCGGCGGCTTTAGCCGGGCTGGCGATTTATGATTCCCTCCTGACCTGTGTGGTCATTGATCAAATGACCGACGAACGCCATAACAGCGACCAGGAAATCTGGGGTCAGGGGATGGCGAACATGGCCGCGGGCCTGGTGGGTGGCTTGACCACCGCTACCGCGACCATGAGAAGCGTGGCGGCTATCCAATGCGGCGCGAAATCCGTCACCGCAACTGTGGTTCATGGCCTGGTCCTTCTCGCTCTGGTCCTTGGGTTGGCGCCGCTGGCCTCCTATATTCCCATGGCGGCGCTGGCCGGCATTCTCTTTAAGGTGGGATACGATATTCTGGATTTCAGGGTGTTTCCGCTTTTGCATCGCCTGCCGACTCCTTCAAAGATTACCTTTTGGACTGTGTTGTTTCTAACGGTATGGGAGGATTTGCTGGTGGCCGTGGGTGTGGGCTTGGCCATCGCTTTTTTCCTGTTCGTGCGAGACATGAGCGAAATGTGGAAGCCGAAAGTTGTCAGTCTTGAGGAAACCGGGAACAACGGTAAAGAAATCGTTCCCTCTCATTTGAAAAATAAAATCGCCGTGATGGAACCAGAGGGTCCCATGTTTTTCGGGATTGCCGACGTGATATACAAGGAAGTGGATCGACTGGTTCACTACGAGGCGCTGGTTATTTCCCTTAACAAAGTTCCGGTAATAGATCTTTCAGGGGCCTTTGCCCTGGAAGACATGGTGACCCTGGCCCATAAGAATGGAACCAAAACCATTATTCAGGGGATGAACCCCGCCGTTCGCCGTACACTCACTGAGTTGAGCGTGATTAAAAGTATCGGTGAAGAAAATATCGTGAAAGACTTTGGTACAGCTTTGAACATGGGTATCGATTACGTAGGCGAAATGTACCTGCAGCGCACCATTAACCCGTTGAGCGGTTAATGGTGAGTCGTCAGTTCGCTGCGGCGGGAAAGTTGCGGGCGTGGACCCGCAACCCACCCGCGCACAGGATAGATTGACCTCAATCGTCTTTGTCGTGGTCGTCGTCATCGTCTTTTTCTCCGTGTTCGTGATCTCCTTTTTCATGCAGCTCGAGAATGGTTCCGGATTGGATCGCGGCTTTGTGGTCGGGCGGTAAATGAGCGAACGCCGCGCCATGTTCGTAGACCAACTCGCCGCCGGTATGCCCGGCATTGATCAACGGAGCCACAGCCACCAGGCTGAGAACGATCAATCCCATTTGCGCCTGTTTCGAATATCTGGTGGACAATCCGCCCAGTGATACCAGAAAAAGAGTGCCTGCGATCCACGGGATCAATTCCCCGGCTTCTTCATGTTCTTCGATCACTCGTTCGGAAACCACTTTTTCTACTTTTTCCTCATCCTCTTCGCCTAACAGGACCGCTCCGGTTGCGGACAAGGTATATACCAGGGCCACGGCGCTGACCAGCATCCAGACCTTGGACGGCAATTGCCATTTCTTGATGGCCCATACCAGAAGGATGGCCAGGAAGGGGAGCAGTGCGCCGAGAACGATCGGAAAATGAACTACGATGGGATGTAACGGTAAATCAAACATGATATCCTCCTGTGTGCTGATTAATCTTTTTTACAAGTCTAGTTTTGGCCCGATCCTGAAAAAATACCATCCGGGCTTTGGTGTATCGGTAACCTTTTGTAAAATGGGGCGATAGGAGGAGGTATAGGCCAAATGGAGGATTCCCGAAAAGCGACCTGGATTCTGCTGGTGTGGTCCGGACTGTTTGCCGTGCTGGTGGCTATGGATCTGGTTAACGATTACCAAAGCGGCAGTACCCTCCGGCACCTATCCATCGAGGGCCTGCTGTTGCTTCTCAGCGGCGGGGTGTTCGCTATGGGCCTACGGAAGTTGCGGAGCGTCCGGCAGGAGGTGACTGTTCTGAAGGGAGACCTTGACCGCATCCGGAATGAAAAGGAGAGGTGGAAGCAGGAAACCCATCAACTGCTGGCGGGACTCTCGCAGAAAATAGAGGATCAGTTCACGCAATGGGAACTGACGCCGGCGGAAAAGGAAGTCGGGTTTCTGCTCCTCAAGGGAATCAGCCTGAAAGAGATCGCGGATATCCGCCAGACCCGGCTGAAAACAGTGCAACAGCAGTCGCAGTCCATTTACCAGAAAACCGGTCTGGCCAGCCGCTCGGAACTGGCCGCCTTCTTCCTTGAAGATCTCCTGCCCGGGACCGGCGAATCACCGCAGATAAGTTAAAACCGTGAATTGCGCCCAACCACCCTCGTTGGTCGTAAACCCGTAGCCCATTCCCCCTCCGGGTAGGAGGCGACAATGAGTCGCCTCATTCCTCTGCAGAGAACTTAAACGCCTTTGTTTACAAAGCATTTCCTGAGTTGACCCTTCCAGCCGGACCCCTTACACTAAAAGTATTCCCTAAACGAATAAAGGCTGACATGAAAACTGATACACAGCCCGTTGCGCAGGAGCTGGTCCAGAATATTATCGGCAATATTGAAACGGTGATCCGCGGTCAGCGGCATTCCATCGAGAAATTGCTTGTCGCTATGATCAGCGGCGGCCACGTTTTGCTGGAAGACAACCCCGGTACCGGAAAAACTACACTGGCCAAGGCGCTGGCGCTGTCGATTGATGCGAAGTTCACCCGCCTGCAATTCACCCCCGACCTCCTGCCGTCGGACATTACAGGGGTCTCCATCTTTGATCAGAGCGATCATACATTTCATTTTCACGAGGGGCCGGTCTTTACCAATATTCTGCTGGCCGATGAAATCAACCGCGCCTCGCCGCGGACGCAATCCGCCCTGCTGGAAGCGATGGCGGAAGGGAGCGTGACCGTTGAAGGCAAGATGCGAAATCTGGGCGATCTGTTTTTCGTCGTGGCTACGCAAAACCCCGTTGAAAGCTCCGGCACATATCCACTGCCGGAAGCGCAGATGGACCGATTCGGTTTTCATTTCGGCCTGGGTTACGTTTCTCCTGAAGAGGAGGCCCGCATCCTGGGAGACCAGATTGAGCAACATCCTCTGGCAAATTTGGGTAGTTGTGTTTCTCTTTCTCAGATTTTAGAGCTCAAACAGCAGGCCAGGCAAATCCGGGTGAGCGAAGATATCAAACGTTATATTGTGGAATTGACGTCCGCCACGCGCGGGGCGGAAGGTGTTTTGATGGGCGCCAGCCCGCGTGCTTCCCTGATGCTGATGAAAGCCACGCAGGCAAGGGCTCTCATGGAGGGCAGAGAATTTGTGACTCCCGACCATGTGCAGGAGCTTGCCGTATCGGCGGTGGCGCACCGGCTGGTCATGGATGCGCAGGCGAGGTATTCCGGTGTCACGGCGGTACGAGCCGTTGAGACGATTCTAAAAACCGTGCCCGCGCCCGCTTGAGAACATCCGGTTTGACCGGGCAGAAGTGAGCAGGTGTTATGTTCGACCGCATGCAGTACCGTTTCATGTACGGATATTACGGGTTCGCCGGATGGTTGAAGTCCCGCTTCACTCCCGCTGGAAAACTGGCTCTGCTGGGTTTGATGGCCTCCGGATTGCTGGCCTGGACTCCGAACAAAACCCTGGCCTACCAGATTGCCCCCTTTCTTTTTTTACTTTTTGTTTTTGCGGTTGGGTGCAGTTATTTTTTCTCCCTCCGACTCCGGGTGCAACGCAGACTTCCCCGAATGGCCACGGTCGGCACATCCATTTCCTATAAATGCACGATCGAAAATCAGACGGGAAAAATCCAAAGCGGGCTGACCCTTGCCGAGAAATTCAAGGATACCAAACCGTCGTTCGATCAGTTCAGGCTTCTGACGTTATCCCCACAACCCGGCCGGAATAAAATCCAGACAATTCTGGAGCAGGATAAGATTCGGATACGTTCTTTTAAAGAAGAGGGTGCCTCGGGCCGGCATCAGGTTCTTCCCGATTTGCCGCCGCAAAAAGCGCTGGAGATCGAGAATTCTTTCACCCCGTTGAAAAGAGGTTACCTGAGATTGGCAGGTGTGGAGATATTCCGCCCGGACCCGCTGGGCCTGTATCATTCTGCGGTAACCGTTCCCTGTGAGGAATCGTTGCTGGTCATTCCCAAAATCTATCCGGCCCCGGCCCTGCGGCTGGCGGGCAGCCGAAAGCACAACCAGAAGGGCGTGGCCCTGGCCTCGCATATCGGAGACTCGGAAGAATTTATCGCCCTGAGGGATTACCGGCCGGGCGATCCTCTTCGCACCATCCACTGGAAAAGCTGGGCGAAAGTGGGACACCCGGTGGTCAAGCAGTATCAGGATGAATATTTTTCACGCTATGCTCTGATTCTCGATACGTTCACTCAGGTTGATTCTGATTTGTTTGAAGAAGCGGTTTCGGTGGCCGCTTCGTTTTCCGCCAATATGGATATGGGCGAATCCCTGCTCGACCTGATGTTTGTGGGCACCGAGTCATACTGCTTCACCTCCGGACGAAGCCTGGGGGATACCGACCGCATTCTTGAAATTCTGGCGACTGTTCGTTCCTGCCGAGAGCATTCGTTCGAGCAGTTGAGCCAGTTGGTCATGTCCCGGTCGGCCCTTTTGAGCGGCAGCATCTGCGTTCTTTTGAGTTGGGACGAGACGCGCCAGGCTCTGGTCCGTCACCTCCGGTCCCTCAACATTCCGTTAATGGTTTTCGTGATTGTGGAAAAAGGGGCTGAGTTGGAAATCGATCCGGGGCCCATGAAAGATCAGGCGGATCATTTTCATGTCCTGGAGAGGGGCCGCATTGCGGAGGTATTGCAGAATCTATGAAGACACCTCCTTTTCTCCTGACATCGGTCCTGTTGTTCTGGGGATGGCAGACCAACCAGATAATGTTTGCCGTTCCCCTGGCGTTGATTCTGGAGGGATCGCGCGTAACCCCCACGCGGTTTGAATTGTCCGCTTTGGAATTCCACCGGGTATGGACTCTTTGCCTGCTGGCATTGATCATCGTTCTCGCAATTCCGTACATTACCAACAAAGGCCTGGGTTCCATTTATACTCTCCTGCAGTGGATTCCCCTGGTGCTGTTTCCAATAGTGGCCGCTCAGTTGTACAGTGCCCGCGGGAACATACCCACCGAAACCTTCAATATTTTCTATCGTAAAAAAGAATCTGGAAATAACGAGGCATTCCAAAACCATATCGACCTCCTGTACCCTTATTTTTCAGTATGTATTCTGGCCGCCTGCGCGGTTACGGAAAAAAATCCCGGTTTCTATTGGGGAATGGGACTGCTGTGCGCCTGGGCTTTTTGGGGAGTGCGTCCCAAACGGTTTTCCTGGATCACCTGGTCTGTGTCATGGGGGCTGATTGTCTGGCTGGGGTTTTGGGGAGGCGAGGGACTTTATAAGTTTAGAAATTATGTCGATGCCCAGGTGATCGATTGGTTGTCCAAACGTTTCCGGAGTGATGACAATCCTTTTAAGTCCCGTACGGCTATCGGAGAAATCGTCGATCTTAAAATGGACGACGCCATTCTGTTTTATGTGGATTATAAAAAGGGCGCTCTGCGAAAAACTCTTCTTCCGCAGGCGACGTATAATATCTATAAAGGCGGTGCCTGGTATGCCGCGCAATCAAAGTTCACCAACTTTATCTCCCTGACTTCCACAGAAAATCAATGGACCTTCGAGAAAAAACTCGAGCCCGAAAAAATCATCCAGGTGTCGATGGATCTGCACAAGGGCAAAGGGCTTCTCCTCGCACCCAATCAGGCGTTTCGTTTCGATAATCTTCCCGTCCTTTACATGCAGACCAACCCGATGGGAGCGGTGCAAGTGGAAAAGGGGCCGGAGTTCGTCGAATATGATGTCGCCATCCACCCTCAGGTTTCGCGGAATATTTCCCCCAATATAAATGATTTGAAGATTCCGATAGAACTGCGTCCGGTATTTCAGCAACTGGCTGCAGAGCTCCAACTGGCTTCCAAATCCCCCAGTGAAATCCTCAAAACGGTCGATCAGTATTTTGAGAAAAACTTTTACTATTCGCTGAACTTGACCCGCTCTAATAGAGAGGTTCCGCCATTAAAAGAATTTTTGATGCAGACGCGAAAAGGACATTGCGAATACTTTGCAACAGCGGCGGCTCTGCTTTTGCGGCAGGCGGGTATCCCGGCGCGTTACACCTTCGGTTATTCCGCGCACGAGTACAACTGGATGCAGGAAAACCTGGTGGTCCGGTCGCGTGATGCCCACGCATGGGTGATCGCCTACGTGGACGGGGAATGGCGGAATTTTGATGCCACGCCCTCCGTCTGGATCGATCAGCAGGAGGCGGAGGCTTCTCTGCTGGAAAAGTTTTCCGACGTCTGGTCGCAAATGGGATACCTCTTTTCCTATGTCCGGTGGAGCATGGAGGATGAAAGTTTCCGGATATATCTCGTCTGGGCGCTCATTCCCCCCATTCTGTATCTGGCCTGGCGAATTTATTCACGGGCGCGGCGGGTCCGGCAGGGAGGGGATGGAGCGACCTCATCCGGGGCCTTGTATAAGAAGATGGCGTCGGACTTTCATTTAATCGAGAATAAACTCAATCAATTGGGTTTTGCGAGGGAAGATTGGGAAACGTACTCCAACTGGTTGCGGCGCATCCACCGCGAATATCCGGGAGCTCCCGTCAGTGGTTTGGCGGAAGCCGTGACGCTATACAGCCGCGAGCGGTTCGATCCTCAGGGAATCACTCCGGAAGAAGAAGAGCGCCTGAAAACTGAAATCCAATCCTGGCTGGAAGCGCCTCGTTAAAAATTATACGGACCTGCTTCGGGGGTGCGCTTTGGTCCACAAAAAAAGAGGCGTCGGAATTTTCCGACGCCTCTTGATGTTCGTAATGGTTGTTCTAGGACATACGATCAGTTATGGGGTGCCACAATTGTAGCGCTACCCTCCGTACTGTTGCCGGATCCATCGGTTCCAGTATAGGTAATCGTATACGTTCGCCCGAGTCTAGCCCCGTCTCGTTCGGCACGAAGCTGGAAGTGGACATCCGGTGTGCCCAGGTCCGTTCCTGCAATGTCGTCGGTAGTGTGACCGTCTCCGGTTCCGTCATCGAACTCACTGCTGGTGGCCGAGGTAAGGGAGTACGTCGGGTTCGGATCACAGGCATCGGTTACCAATACCGTTGCGGTGATGTCGCGCATCGAGTGATCCGGAGGCCAAAGGGTGTCCGGATTAAAGCCGATGCTCATTGCAGGACCAATGGTGTCTTCCACCACAACCGTCATCGTATCGGTGTCCTCCAGGCTTCCATCGGAAACCGTGAGTGTCACCTCCGTGCTTCCCAGTGGGAAGGTGGCGGTGGCGGTTGGGCTGGTGGGATCGTCAAACACAATTCCCGGCGCTTCCCACAGGAAGGTGATGTCATCCCCATCGGGATCGCTGGAACCGGTACCCTCCATAGTAGCCAATCCTCCATCGGCGGACGTACACTCAGCGATCTGGTCGAGTCCCGCATCCGCAACCGGTGGACTGTTGGGCAGTATGACCAATTCCGAAATCATTCCGATCGTCGCATGCAGGAAAATGTGGCAATGGAAGACCCATCGTCCTGCCGCCCCGCCATCAGGAAAGTGTTGATCCTCAGCCGGAGGCGAGCTTTCGGTATCACCTCTGAAATCGGTGATTATCGGTCGGTCGTCGATCCGCATGCGAACCACAATAGCTTGTCTGGAAAATACGTCGATGACGTCTACGAATTCGTTATAGTCGTATTCATACAGGACCACGTCATCGGAAGTGCCAAAGTCCCTGTCCGGCCCAAAATCGATAACGCGGACCGGTTGGAAGGAAAAACCGTGATGATGAAACGGATGGTGCTGGTTGGAATCATTTGAAATGGTGAATTCCAGGGTGTCCCCAGTCCGGGCATAACGCGTGGTGGCCTGGTAGGGCACCAGCGTGTAGTCGGACCCGCTGTCCTCAAAGTGGCCCTGCTCAGCGTCGATCCCGGTGATTCCCGGGCTGATTCCGGCCATGGTGATGATTTGATTGGTCGAACCGTTACCCGCGCCGGGATTGGAATCGAAGACGGGAGGCGTGAGATAAAAATCCGAAATGGTCACGCCCTTCAGATCTTCCACAACTCCCGCGCCTAGAATGTCCTGTCCATTGGTGATGGTGAAGGGAGGATCCTGCACCCCGCCGCCGATCACAATGTGAAGCAGATCGCCCCCGCCGGAATTATTGCCTGAAGGGCCTCCACGCTGGTAACCCGGATTGGAGAGGGTGATGATGTCGCCATCGGCACCCGTGGGAACGATGACCACGTCGGATCGCCCGGAGGCGGGAACCATGATTTCACCGGTACTGTATTTAGTATCCCAGGTACCCTGGGTTCCACCTTCAAGTCGTGCATGGTCGAGGAAACCGCCCTCGCCTCCGATGCGGTAAATATTATTATCGGAACCGTTGCCCGTGACCGCCAGCCGGAAATAGCGGTTGGTGGCCGTGTTGATAAAGCGCAGGCGTATGCCTTCCCCCGATTTGGCGGTGATCGTCGGAATGCCGGCGGTCGGAGTTTGTCCGTTCACCAATACCGTTTCGGCATTTCCAATCTTGTCGCAGGTACCGTCGGGATTTCCATCCTTACAACCATCGGTCATTGAATACCAGGTTCGGAACACATCGGGAGTATCCGAATCAAAATCATCATCAAAAACATACCCGACATCGCCGCTCGAATTGAATTCGATGTCGCTCAACACCACTGTGTGCGTGCTGGCCTCCGGAGGAATCGTGCCGTTGCCCTGAAGTGTGGATTCGTTGGGATCCTTCACGATCAATGCGCCGTACATGCCGGCAAAGACCTGAGGCCCGGGAAGCATATGCGGGTGAAACCAGAACACGCCCGGTCGCGGAGGGATAAATCGGTAGATGTAAGTATCCCCTGCTTCCAGATGAGTTTGAGTGACGCCGGTGCCGTCGCTGTCATTGTCCAGTTCGATTCCGTGCCAGTGGATGCTGGTGTTACAGGCTACCGCGGCACAGCCCGCGGCAAGATCATTGGTCAAATGAACAATAACCTCGTCGCCGACGTTGACGACGATCTGCGGAATGGGAATTCCATTGGGCTCCGGGTCGGCATAGACCCGTCCGGTATCTTTATAAATCAGGGCATGAACCGTGGTGCCGTTGATGTTCACGTTTTGTTCGTCAGCGCTAAGGAATGCTTCAAAAATATTCGGGTCCGCGTTGGTATCAACGACATTGAAAACCTGTTGGCTCAGGGTCGTGGCTCCTGCGGAAAACGCTCCGGAAATAATAAACAGGGTGATGCAAAATATTAGAATGGATTTGTTTCTAGAACTCATAAATTTCCCTCCCAGTAAATTATGATCTATCTCGAATTTGTAATTTACGATTCACATATAAAGTTCAATAGCAATTTTTTGGGGAATATTGGAAATAGAAATCGGTTTCTTTCCCCAAGCGGACGGCTTTCGAAGCTTCGCTAACCTAAATCGAGCACGCGAAACTTCATTGATTCTGAAAACCAATATTGAAGCAATTTATATTTATTGAAAGCGATAGGCAAATAAAATCTACCCCATGAGGGTTAAAATTTTTTGAAGCTAAAGTGTTCCGTTCATAACTTTTGATTTTGGTGGTTGCGGGGAATGAAAAATAAATCGGAGAGTGGATCTGAAAATTCAAACTACACTTAAAGTGGATGAAATTATTTACCGGAAAAGCTTCTGCCTTGTCAGGGGAGACGACAGGATTGGTCGCGTTACGCTTGATGGTGGTAAGCGCGACTCTATCAGGAGCAGGTATTACACGGCAGGGACATGGGTGCGTTTCCTGAATTTTTCGCAGGTGTGAGGGGTGCTGATCTGGACTGGATTATGACGCGCCGATCCAGTTCAGGGCCGAATCTTCATGACGATAGCCGAAATGTTTCACCTTCGGCTGGACGCAGCGGCTGACCACGCGCGAGGCGATCTCGTAGAACCGGGAGTCGCTGACGAAGGCCACCTTCTTGATTTTTTTGTGGTGTGCGCGCACAAATTTTAAATGGGACAACAGCCCTTGCGGGTTTTTGTAGCCAGGGAATTTTTGAGCGCAGATCATGAATCCGTCCAGCGCGCCGTTGGTGGCAATGTAACCGCTGGCATCGCGGGTAATGGCGGCGAAGTCCTCCGCAGTCAGTGGTCCCTGGGGCTTAACGATCAAAACTCCCTTGTCGTGGTGCATTTCATGCTGAATCATGGGTATTACCTCAATCTGAATTTGCATAACTAAACATATCCCTACCCGGTTTCTCTGTCAATAGGAGCATTATTTCTGCCCATCCCCTCCCTTCGGCTACACGTGATTGCGTAACATGAGTTCTTTCGGGTGGGGGTTGAGGTAGATTTGATCGGCCAGGTATGCGATCTGGTGCTTGCGGACATGGTGCCGGATCAGGGTGACCGGAACAATGAGCGGGATCAATTCGTTGCGGTAATCTTCGATAGCTTCAATCACGTCCTGTTTTTCAACTTCAGACAACTGTTTTTTTAAAAATCCCAGCATATGGTACAGCACATCGGAGTTCTTTTTCGCGGTGGTTTTGACGGCCAGCGCCTGCATAAATTCTTCGCCGTAACTTTGTTTCAATGCCGTAGGAGTATATTGCTTGGCATCGGCAACCAGCTTCCCAAGTGAGTTGTAATGCTTCCGGCTGTGGGCAAGCAGGAGAAATTTGTGGGCTGTGTGAAACGCAACCAGCGTTTTCCGTGAAAAATCTTCGCCTAACAATTGCGCCAGTCGATGATACGCAAAAATACGGGTGATAAAGTTTTCACGAATCTTCGCATCATGCAGACGTCCCTCATCTTCTACCGGGACCAGGGTGCAATGGTGCATGAAGGCATCGGCGAACAGGCCGCGCCCGTTCGGTGTCGGGTTGCCGTTGTCTCCGTACACCTTGATGCGGGCGATGCCGCAGGAGGGGGACCGGTTCTTGAAAATGTAACCGGACAGATTCATTTTCGCCAACTCGGCGGAACGCTGATTGGAATATCGGCGCATGGGTGCGGTCCAGTCGGTTCCCGTCGAATTGCCCACCATGCGCGGGCTTTCGGGATCACCTGTCAACTGCACCGTTTCGCGCGGGATGCCCATGCCAATCTCCACCTCGGGGCAGGTGGGCACCCACTCAAAAAATTGTCCCAGCAGGTCTTTTACGAATAAGTCCTGCTTGTGATCTCCGTTCCAGCGCACCTTTTCACCCAGCAGGCAACTGCTGACACCAACTCGAATACGAATTTCAGGATTTTGATCGGCCATAAATCAGTTCCATGATAACAGGGTATATAGATAAGATATCATATCAGACCCTGCAGGAATTTAATTTGGAGTTCCTAAAAAAAACTTGCCAGTCACTTCCGGGAGCAGTATTTTGAATGGAACAGGCGTGCGCTTTTCCAATTTAGTAAATGCCCCGTTTCGGTTGGGAAAGAACTGAGAATTACCGGGGCATTCTTTTTCCTTCCGCCATGTATAGGGCGTTTTAAACCTTCATGAAAATTCTGGTGGTTGATACCGATAGCGAACGTGTTCTTGCGTTTAAAGTTTTGGAGTCCGCGGGACATCTGGTCCAGGCCGTCAACAACTGCTCCGAGGCACTGGACTTTCTCGAACGAGTGGTTTTCCAGATTTTAGTATTGGGTCCGCGGCAGACTTCCGAAGAATCGATTAACGCGATTGCCGAATGGCGGCAATCGGTCGCGGGGAAAACAGTTCCCGGTATCGTGGCGATGGAACCGGGCACCGGGACGCAGGGGGAGGGCATTGACCATTATCTCTCTCTGCCTCTACAAGAGGAGCATATAAAAACGCTAGTGGGTCTGCCGTTCCTGTCTCCGGAACAGGAGGTGTTCGATAACTCCGCGGCCCTCGAAATATGCGACGGTGACGAAAACCTGCTTGGCGATATCATAAAAATATTTCTGCAGGCTGGGCCGGGGCGTATCGAAAAATTGACCCAGGGTATGAAGGACAATGATTGGCGGATGGTCAGGGAAGCCGCCCATCTCATGAAAGGATCCGCCCTGAATCTCGCGGCGAATGCACTGTGTACAGCCACCAGCAGTTTGGAACGGGCCGGGGAAGCCGGGAATCCGGATCACATCCGGTTCTGGTATGAGCATGCCGTATATGAATACCGCCGTCTGGAAAACCACTTGCAGGGCCTCTTGGGATGCGCGCCCGAAGTCTCTTAACCCATTTAATTCAAAGAGTTTTGTGGGCGGTTCCCAAAGGGGGTGTGGAAAACTCCTTGCAACTTCCAACTGAATTGTGTAAAAAACTAAACTCTTTTCAAATCCTTTGGGATGGGATACACTAATCCCTTCCGCAAGAACCGTTTATCCATGATGGAGGTTTAATTGGCAAATCATAAGTCTGCAATCAAACGTAACCGGCAGAATGAAAAACGCAGTGCCCGCAACCGGGGGCTTCGCACACAGGTTAAAAGCCAGATTAAAAATGTGCTCGCCGCCGTGGAAGAAAAAAATACAGAAGAAGCTCAGAAGAGTTTAAAGGAAGCCTCTGCGGTGATTTCTAAAGTAGCCAGCAAGGGAGTGCTTCATTCCCGAGCCGCGTCCCGGAAAATTTCCGGTCTCGCCAAAAAGGTTCACCAGCTGTCAACTGCCAGCTGAGCACAACTTCAGAACCAGCGTTTCAAGAATTCCCTCCGGCGCCTTGCCGGAGCCTTTCAGTTCCCGGTCCGCCCGGAACAAACTCTGGAATCCTTCCCGGAGCTGTATTTCGCTGAATTTTCCCGTGTGCCGTAAGGCCTGTTCGGCCTGAAACGGGGCAATTCCCATTTTCTGTGCAATGCGCGAAGGGGGAGTTCCCGTACTCTGATGGTGTTTCACTTCCCAGATCAGACGGAACTGCCAAGCGATCATGCCCAACAGTTGAACGGGTTGCTCGCCGTGTTCCAAGTGATTGCGCAGGATGCGCAGGGCTTTGGATGGGTTTTTAGCTTTTAAAGCGTCGGTGAGATCGAAGATTTTTTCAAGACGCGTTTCCCCGACCACTTCACGGACCGAATCCTCATCAATCGATTTGGCCTTGCCGGCGAAGGTGATGACTTTATCCAGCTCGCCCGCCAGCAGGCCGGGTTTGGGTCCCACCCGTTCGACCATCAACCGCGCCGCGCCTGCGCTTAACGTACGTCCCGATTCCTTGGCGCGGTTCCTCAGCCAGGGGATCAGGGCCGCTTCTTTGGGTGCGGTGCATTCCCCGGCGCCTTTGATTTTAGTCAGCCCCTTAAAAACTTTCCGTTTGCGGTCGGCTTTGCGGGCCGTCAGTACCAGGCAGACGTCCGGGACGGGGTCCGAGACATAATCGAGCAGAGGGGGGACGTTCGCATCATCCCAATTAAACTCGTCCAGACCGCGCACGATCACCAGCTTTTCGCCGCCGAAAAAGGAGAGGGTTTTGCAGGCGCCGATCCATTCCTGAACCGCACTGGATTTTGCGTCGAAGGTTTCCAGATTGAAATCGCGATTATCCGGCGTAATCCATTTGCGCGTCAGTGCCGACACCAACTGCCGTTGAAAAAAATCCTCCTCGCCGTAGAGGAAATACACCGGGTGCCATTTTCCGGATTCCAGTTGATCTATCAATTCCAATGCCGTCACAAAGCCGCCTTTTTAAATTTAAAATTTATCGTTGACCAGGCTGACCAGACGCTGAGACAGAACGCGATAAGTCTGCGTCAACGCCTGCTGGCGTGAGGTTTCCGAGGTCACGACGCTGTCGTCCGCCAGGTAATCCCAACGTGTACTCAGGGTTTGCTTGAGATAAACTTCGTTTTTCACCTGATCCTGGACAAGGATGTCAGCTTCCAGATACACCCAGTATTCGATTGCCACATCATTGGCATTGAAGGCCACCGCCCGAATCCAGTATTTGGTCAGAGTACCGGTGACCACCAGGTCCGCGCCCCCTTTATTGTTCACCAATCGAAGGCGGCCATCAGTAATGAATGCGCGCCGGAGCGCCTCGGTGAATGGCCGCTGGATCGTGGGTTCGGGGGAGCTGTTTTCAAACACCGGGATGGCAATGGTCTTCAAGTGCGGGGGCAATTGGCTGGCACCCCGCCCGGCCATCTGATAGCCGCAGGCCCATAACGTCAGGCACATCAGCAATCCAAGCCACACTATTCTATGGGCGTTCATGCATTCTCCCTCACTTCACCACAATGTTGACCAGTTTTCTGGGTACCACGATGACTTTTTTGATCTCTTTGCCGTCGGTCCATTCCCGAATGCGCGGGTCTTCCAGGCTCTGCGCCTTGAGCGAGTCTTCGTCGATTCCGGCGGGAACCGAAAGTTTCTGCCGCACCTTACCGTTCACCTGTATCACGATTTCGATTTCGTCGGCTTTCAGAAACTCCTCATTATACTCCGGCCAGGGCGTATGATGCGTGGGCTGGGAATGGCCCATCTGCTCCCACATTTCTTCAGCGATATGCGGGGCGAACGGAGAGAGCAGTAAAATCAGCGTCTCTACCGATTCTTTGAATAACGCCTGGCCATCCGCAGAGGATTCTTTTTGAGACGTCCACCATTCGCGAAAGGCGTACAGGTGATTTACAAATTCCATGATCGCGGCGATGGCGGTATTGAACTGCATGCGCTTGTCGATATCTTCCGTCACACGTTTGATCGCGGTGTGGATGTGACGGCGCAGCTCCTTCAGTTCTTTGGGAAGGTCTCCGCCAGTATCCAGATCGCCCGGCGCTTCGCGAAGAATGGTTGCCGTCTCGTCAAACAAACGCCACACGCGTTTGAGAAACCTAAAACTGCCCTCGACGCCCTGGTCGCTCCACTCCAACTGCTTGGTGGGAGGGGCCGCAAACAGGATGAACAGCCGTGCCGTGTCCGCTCCATAGCGACCGATAATGTGGTCGGGGTCGACCACGTTGCCCTTTGATTTCGACATCTTCGCGCCGTCCTTGATCACCATGCCCTGCGTCAGCAGGTGAGCGAACGGTTCTCTGGTTTCCACCAGCCCCATGTCGCGAAACACATGATGAAAAAAGCGCGAATACAGCAGATGCAGAATGGCGTGTTCGATGCCGCCGATGTACTGGTCCACCGCCATCCAGTAGCGGTTGGCGTCTTTGGAAAACGGCGCGTTTTCCTCGTCCGGCGAAGTGAAGCGGTCGAAATACCACGACGAACAGATGAAGGTGTCGAGCGTATCGGTCTCCCGCTTCGCGGGGGCTTTGCATTTCGGGCACGGAACGTTGATGAACGAATCGAGCGATTTCAGCGGCGACTGCCCCTTGTCTCCCAATTGCGCGTCGAGAGGCAATTTTACGGGCAGGTCTTCGTAAGGCACCGGCACCGTGCCGCATTGTTCACAGAAAATAATCGGCACCGGGGTGCCCCAGTAACGCTGGCGCGAGACGCCCCAGTCGCGCAGGCGAAACTGCACCGTCGCTTTGCCTATGTTCTTTGATTGCAGATGTTCGCACACCTTTTGTTTGGCCTCGTCACCGGCCAAACCGTCGAACTCTCCGGATTGCGTCATCGGCCCCGGATCGGTCATGGCTTCTCTCAAGTCGTCGGCATTGGTGTTGCCGTCGGGCGGAAGAATGACGATGCGGATGGGCAGATCATATTTTTTGGCGAACTCGAAATCGCGGTGATCGTGCGCGGGCACGGACATGATGGCGCCGGTACCGTAATCCATCAACACGAAGTTGGCGGTCCATACCGGAATGGTTTCACCATTCAGCGGGTTGACCGCGTACGCGCCGGTGAACACGCCGAGCTTTTCGCCTCCCTCACTGGTCCGGGCGATTTTGTCCTGACTTTTCACTTCCTTGATGAAGGCGTCAATCGCCGATGCCTGCTCCGTGCCGCGCGACAGCGAGAGCGTCAATGGATGCTCCGGCGCCAGCACCATGAAGGTGGCGCCGTACAGCGTGTCGGGCCGCGTGGTGAATACCTTGATCGCTTCGTTAGAATCCTTGATCTGGAAATCGACTTCGGCGCCGTAGCTCTTGCCGATCCAGTTGGTCTGCATGGTCAGCACCTGCTCCGGCCATCCGGCTTCAAGATCCTTGCAGCCTTCGAGCAGGCGGTCGGCGTAGTCGGTGATTTTGAAAAACCAGCCTTCCTGTAATTTGGTGATGACCTCGTTGTCGCACCGCCAGCACAGGCCGTCAATCACCTGTTCGTTGGCCAGCACGGTGTTGCAGGATTCGCACCAGTTGACCTCGGAGTTTTTGCGGTAAACCAGGCCGCGTTCCAGGAACTTCAGAAAGCACCACTGGTTCCACCGGTAATATTTCGGTTCGCAGGTGGCTATTTCGCGGTCCCAGTCGTAACTGAGGCCGAGCCGTTTGATCTGCTCGGTCATGGTCTTGATGTTGGCGAGCGTCCAGGTATTGGGGTGAGACTTATTCTGGATGGCGGCATTTTCCGCGGGCATGCCGAACGAGTCCCACCCGATGGGATGCAAAACATTGAAGCCCTGCATCCACTTGAAGCGCGCCAGCGCGTCGCCGATGGTGTAGTTGCGCACGTGGCCCATGTGGATCCGGCCTGACGGATAGGGGAACATTTCCAGCAGATAATATTTAGGCTTTGCGGGGTCGGCTTCCACCTTGAAGGATTTCTCCTCCTCCCAGCTTTTCTGCCACTTGGTTTCAATGGTTTGGGGATCGTAATCGGGCATGGGTGTATGAATTCCTCAGGAGTTGCAACATGAAATCAGAACGCCGTAGTGTAGCGAAAAACCCGCCAATAATCCACCGGACTTCAAGATGGGGTTTTGCGTGGTGCGGCAATGTTTTACACTATACCTATGACCGAATTGACCGGCACCATCATTGTTGTTTTTATCTTGTATGTCATTCTGATGCTTGGGATCGGGTGGGTGACGTCGCGCAAGGCGACTTCGCCGTCCCATTATTTCCTGGCGGACCGGTCGCTCAAGGCTTGGGTGACGGCGGTATCTTCCACCGCTTCGTCGGAAAGCGCCTGGGCGGTACTGGGCACGGTGGGCCTGGTTTATAAAGAAGGACTGGCCGCCGTCTGGTTTCTGCCGGGATGCCTGATCGGCTACGCGGTCAACTGGTTGTTTATAGCGGAGCGTCTGCGCAAGCATTCGCACGAAACCCATGCCATCACCATCCCCGACTATCTGGAAGCCCATTTCAACGACAAGACCAATGTGCTTCGCCTGATTTCCGTGGTTATCATCTTTGCGTGCATGATGGCCTATGTCGGGGCACAGTTTTCCGCCATTGGTAAAACCTTCGACGCCATCTTCGGCGTGCCGCACCATGTGAGCATTCCCATCGGCGCGGCGATTATTATTTTGTACACAATGATGGGCGGGTTTCTGGCGGTGGCGTGGACCGATTTCGTGCAGGGGTTGATTATGGTGTTCGGCCTGGTGCTGTTGTCGGTGATCGCGCTGGTGAATCTTGGCGGATTCGCCGGCATGATCGAGCAGGTGAGCGAGGTGCATCCGCAAACGCTGGAATGGATGGGCGGCAGAACCTCAGGGGCATTTTTCGGTTTCATGGTCGGCCTGCTGGGAATCGGCCTCGGTTACCCAGGTCAGCCGCATGTGCTGAACCGTTACATGGCCGCGAAGGATACCCAGACCATTCGCCACGGCATGTGGATCGCCCTGGGCTGGGGCCTGCTGGTTTACAGTTCGGCCATCGTGCTCGGATTGTGCGGACACGCGTTGTTTCCGGATTTAAGCGATCCCGAGCATCTGTTCCCGAAAGCGGCGGAGTCGCTTTTGCCTACGGTGGTTTCGGCGGTGGTGTTGACGGGTGTGCTGGCGGCGATCATGTCCACCGTGTCGGCGCAGATCATCGTCGCCGCGTCGGCGGTCGCGCATGATGTGTACACCAAAATGATCAGTCGCGACATGACGCATCAGCAAATATTAATGATCAGCCGCATGTCGGTTCTGTTGTTGGGAATTGGGGCGATGATCATCGCTTTGCTGAAAGTGCCGGTTATTTTCTGGTTCGTGTTGTTTGCGTGGTCGGGTCTGGGGGCGAGTTTCGGCCCGGTGATCCTGTTCACGTTGTATGCCCGAAACGTGACACGCGAAGGCGCCATTGCCGGCATGCTGACGGGATTTATCACGACACTGATTTGGAAGATGGCGGGGTTTTCCGATTCAGTGATTTACGAACTGGTACCGGCTTTTCTGCTGGCTTCGCTGGCGGTATGGGGAGTCAGCCTGTGGACACAGCAAAAATCCGGGAAAAATGCAGGGGAAATCCGGGAGGTTGACTCTTCTTGAGAACGAATTTTTCTTGTAAACTCTGCATTTTATTAACGGCTTGCCCCGATTTAGAGGGTAGTGTAGGATAGGTGTATATATGTATACACACCTATGAGGGGTTGGAAAATGACACGTTGGAATTTGAGCATCCCGGAAGAAACGGATCGGGCCGTGCGTTCCTTTCTGGCTCGCAAAGGCGGAAAGAAAGGCGATCTGTCCAAATTTGCCAATGATGCGATGCGCCGTGAAATTCTCCGGCAAACGGTCTTGGATCTTCAGGAGCAAAACGCTGATCTAGGTGAAGAGGAAGCAAAGAAACTTGCTGATGAAGCGGTGACGTGGGTCCGTGCGAATCGTCCTTGATACCAATATTATTATTTCCGGACTGCTTTCTGAAACCGGTCCCCCGGGTATACTTCTCAAACTTTGGCTGGAAGGCAGGTTTGAGTTATTGATATCGAAGGCGCAATTGGGCGAATTAAGCCGCGTGTTCGAATACAAGAAAATCAAAGAAAGAATCCCACCTGATCAAGCCGCAGACTTGCTCGGTCATATCGATGCGCTGGCGGTAGTAATTGACCCTCTCCTCAAAATTAATCTTTCGACTGACCCAGACGATAATGCCATTTTAGCGACAGCGATTCAATCCAAGGCAGACTTTATTGTCAGCGGGGATAAGGCCGATTTGTTGTCTTTAGAAAATGCAGAGGGAATACCAATACTCACTGCACGCCTGGCCATTAATCATTTGGGGAAAAGATAACCATTTAAATGGACTATCCCTTTTAACGCAATGCTTTCAGGGCTTCCACTAGTTTTTCCATGGCGATGATGTATTCTTTGCAATAAGCGACGTTTGGCAGGTCGTTCCCCGGAATTTTCCTGAAAGACTCGAGCCATATCTTCTGCGTTTTGACCTGCAAGAGATCGGCGTCATCCAGCAGGGTAGTGTCCTTGCTATCGAGGATGGCCAACGCCAGTTGGGAATAATAGGCGCCCACCTCAATTAAATCAAAAACCCATTGCGTGAGTTTTTCCGATTGTTCGCTGTCCGGAAACGGCATTTTCTGGAGAGCGTCAAAATTAGACTTTAATTCATTGAAAGACATTATTTCAGGATCGCAACAATATACTTGGCAATTTCGAGGGCGGAGCCCCTTTTGCTCTGGATATAGTTATTGGCCTTTTCGCGAATTTTTGGCAATTGGTCTTCGTGCAGTAACAGGTTTCTGACAGTGGCGTACATGGTTTGATCGTCCGCCACCTGGGTAGCCAGTCCCTGGGCCTTTAATTCGCTGGCAATTTTCTGGTTGTTTTCGATGTAGGGTCCGTGCAGGACGGGTTTGCCCTGAACGACCGGTTCCAGCAGATTGTGGCCTCCCCCGGGGGCGACCAGGCTTCGGCCGACGAATGCGACGTCGGCAATGCCATACACCTTGGACAATTCGCCTAACGAATCGAGCAGGACGATATTGGCCATCGGGTTGGATTTGGGATCAATTTTTGAACGGAGGACAAATTTGACGTTCTCTTTTTGTAGGAACTTGGCGATTTCCTCCACCCGCTCGAGTCTTCGGGGAGCGAGGACCATGGAGAGTTTCGGGAATTTACGCCGCAGCTTCATATAAGCATCCACGCAAATTTTTTCTTCCCCTTCATGGGTACTGCCGACCACGAACACCTGTCCGTCGCGGGGAATTTTCAACCGATCGCGGATGCGGAGACGTTCCGGTTCCGGCGAGACCTGCAGAGCGTCGAATTTGGTATCACCGACGATGCGTACACGATTGGGGGGTGCGCCCAGGTTCTGGATGGTGGTGCGCCCGCGCTCGCTTTGCATGCAGATGACCGCAAACGATTGCAGGAGTGGCCGAACCATGTTGGCCACCCGCTTGTACCGGGCCTGGGATTTTTCCGATATCCGGCCGTTAAATACCATGGGAGGAATGCGCCGCTCCTTTAAATTCATCAGCATGCTGGGCCAGAACCCGGTATCGGTGAGTACATACAAGTCCGGTTTGAGCCGGTCCAGTGCCCGGGTAATAAACGGCCAGCTGTCCAGCGGATGGAAAAAGATGTAGTCCGCAAACGGGACCATCCGCTGAGCGGCGTCATAACCGGCATCGGTGGTGACGGAAAGAGCGATAAGAATATTCGGACGTTTCTCGCGCAGGATTTTCAGGACGGGCGCCGCGCCGTTGACTTCGCCCAGCGAAAGGGCGTGTACCCAGACAAGTTTCTGTCCGGGTTGTTTATTCGATACAGGAACCCAGCCAAAATGATGTTTGAGGCCGCGCTTCTTTTTTCCGGTGAACAGGGAATACAAAGCAAATCCGGGCAGGATCACCAGGGAGGCGATTTTGGAGACAATTTTAAGAGTCTTGATTTTATTGTCGGCCTGGCCTGGTTTTGCTTTTTGCGGAGCTGGGGCTCCTGCTGGTTTGGCGCTCGCCGGTTTGTTGGTTGGGGAATTCATGTTTAAACGGAGGTTCCTTTGTAAAGTAACGTTTCAATTATTTTCAGGGTGCGTTCGACCGCTCCTTTTTGTTTTTCCACCATCTCGGCGGCCAAAGCGCCGCGCCTGCGGATTTCTTCCGGATGGTTAAGCAGGTTTTCCAGAACCGGAGTTAATTCCTCCGGACGTTCAATGGGAATCCCGCCTCCGGATTCGGCCAATAACCGGGCTTCTTCCTCGAAGTTGCGCATGTGACGCCCGTAAATAACCGGAAGTCCCAACAGGGCCGGTTCCAGAATATTGTGGCCGCCGTGTTTGGGATCGAACCCTCCGCCGACAAATGCAATATGTCCCCGGCGATAATATTCGTTCAGCGCTCCCAGGGCATCGACCAGCAAAACGGGCGCTGTCCAACCGTCTGCCGAGTCTTTGAGCTGGGAATGGAGCGTTACCGACAAATTAGCGTCTTTTAAAATACGTTCCACCTCATGACTTCTTTCAATATGACGCGGCGCGATTATGAATTTATAGTTTAAGGGGTTTTGACTCAATTGGGAAATGGCTTTTGCAATTGCCTGTTCTTCGCCCGGTCGGGTGGAACCGAAAACCACTGTAAAATCCCCATTTTGAATGGTTTTTGCGCCATCGGTTAAAGGGTCTGCGCTGAGCCCGTCAAATTTGATATTACCGGTGACCTCGACTCGTTCCACTTCAATGCCCAGTTTAAGAAGCCAATCCGCCTCGGTCCGGGATCTCATGGCAAAGGTGGAGATGGCCTCTGTCAGCCACAAAAACCAGGGTTTCAAGTTCTGATACCTGGCGAAAGAGCGGGCGGATAGACGCCCGCTGGCCAGTAGAACGGGGATACGGTTTCTTAAACAGGAACGAAGCAGATTCGGCCAGAATTCCGCTTCGATCAAAATCAGGATATCAGGGTTCAGCCGTTTGATCAGGGGGCGGATCAGCAATGGCAGGTCCAAAGGGAGCCGGAACACAGGGCAATTCAACTCCTCCCTGGCCAAATGATATCCTGTGGTTGCATAGGTGGATAACACGACTGAACGGTCGGGGTATTTAGCCTGTAAGGCCCGAATCAGCAGTTGCGCCACCCGAACTTCTCCGACCGAGGAGGCATGCACCCAGAGGCATCCTGTTTGACGGGGCACGGATTTCCATTGGCGGAATCGTTCAATGATCTCGGAGCGGAACGTCGGGTCCACGATCATGCGGACCCCCCAAACAGGAGAAGTCAGTAGGATCGCGGCGGCTATGATAATATTGTAAGCAATGTCCATGGTCACCAATTATAAACCAGACGCAGACGATCTGCAGGAGAGAAAGGACAACGGCCTTCAATGAGCCTCGAATCATTATTCCATGAGGTCATTTCTCCCAGGCGCTCCTTTCATCTTGTCCCGTTGTACGGAGTGCTTCGTCTGGTCTCGGTGTTTTATGCCCTGGGTCAGCGTCTGCGCGTCCTGTTGTATCGCGGGAAAATATTCCAGACGCGTCGTCTGGATTGCCGG
Source organism: Nitrospinota bacterium (assembly GCA_029879645.1). Lineage (GTDB taxonomy): Bacteria > Nitrospinota > Nitrospinia > Nitrospinales > Nitrospinaceae > SZUA-226. Next base: position 5,307 of record JAOUPX010000025.1, on the reverse strand, counting down.
GTGATCAGTATCGGCAATATGACCCTGGGAGGCACCGGCAAGACGCCCACCGTCATCATGGTGGCCGATACCCTGCGCCGCCAGGGATGGAAGCCTGCCATCCTGAGCCGGGGGTACGGCGGTAGTTCCCGGAAACCGGTTAATGTGGTCTGCGACGGACAACAGGTTCTGCTCGCGCCGGACGTGGCGGGGGACGAACCGGTGATGATAGCCCGCCGGTTGAAGACGATTCCGGTGCTCACCGGCCGCAAACGCTATAAGACAGGGGAGTATGCGATTAAACATTTCGGGGCGGATGTTTTGATTCTTGATGATGGATATCAGCACTTGCCGCTTCACCGCGACCTCAATATTCTGTTATGCGACGATACCCGGCCTTTTGGCAATGGCAGGGTGTTCCCGGCAGGGGAATTGCGCGAACCTTTGTCCGCCATGAACAGAGCGGATTTGATTTGCCGGACCCGGTGCCGGGAAAACAATTCCAATGACGGGGTCGATGGCAATAACAGCCGGAAGGTACCGGTCGTTAGATCCGGATATCGAGTGATGTCAGTTGTTGATTTGAAAAGCGGCGGGGAAGCCGGGATGGAAACAGTGCAGGGTCAGCCGGTGGAAGCGTTTTGCGGTATTGCGCATCCGTTCGATTTTTTCCATACGCTCAAGCAGGTTCCGGTTACCATTGTGAACCAGAGCTATTTCCCGGATCACCACGAGTATTCCACTGAGGAATTGCAAACCATTGAAACCCGCGCCAGGCAGGCAGGCGCGAAACTGATCGTTACCACAGAGAAGGACGCGGTCAAGATCAAGGATCACTCGTTCGATCTGCCGGTGTATGCCGTACGGATCGATCTGGAGATTCTGGAAGGCCGGGAGGAGTGGGACCGGCTTCTGCTCAACCCATCATGATTGTCCATAAACTATGAATGAAACCAAACCAGACTTTTGGGAATCGCTTTCTCCGGGAAAAGCCGCCGCGTTGACGGTTTTGGTGCCGTCACTGTATTTTGTGGCGTTGGTGGTCGCCTGGTTCGCGCCGAAGCATTTTGGCTTTGGCCTGCGGCCTCTCGTTTACGTTGGGTTAACCGTCGGGTTGTCCGGGGTGGCGTTATGGATGGTGGCGATGGCCCATCTCGGAAAATCCCTGGCGGTGCTTCCGGGTGGGGAACGGCTGGTGACGCACGGCGTGTACCGTTATCTGCGGCACCCGGTGTATGTGGGCATCGATATGACTTTGTTTGGATTGTTCCTCGCCGTCGGGTCGACCTACGGGATGATTTATTTTTGTCTGGTGGTGGTTCCGCTCAACATCATCCGCTCGCGGTTTGAAGAAAAGGCCCTCATGCAAAAATTCGGCGACGACTACAACACTTACCGCCAAAAGACGTGGTTTTGATGTCTATGAAGAAGTGGCATTGGCAGGCGGGGAGGCGGGTCGTGTTTCTCTGGTTGTGGATTTTTCTGATGGGAGTTTCCCCATCCTTTGCAGAACCGGAAGAGGCTTCGGTTTACTGGCAGGAGTCGACGGAGGGATTGGGCCAGGAAATAGCCGAGAACCCGGCACTGGTGCAATTGCTGTTTGGCATGCCGCCGGACGTTATGGAAGAAGTGGAGAGTCCCATACGCCCACCGCGTTTCCCCCAGGGCTGGCTGGGCATCACCATGCAGGAAGGCCCGCCGATCTTTTTGAAGGGAGCCAATGATTTTTCTCCCACCATTGAAGTGCTTCAGGTATTTCCCGATTCCTCAGCTCACCGGGCCGGCCTGCGCTCCGGCGATATTCTTCTGGCCACCAACGGCGAACAGTTATCCATCGGCCAGGAAAATTCCCTGATGATGAATTTCAACCGGAGGGTGCAGGATACCGGCGCCGGAAATATCCTGCGGCTGAAAATTCAACGCGGCGGCAGGGAGCAGGAGATACCGGTAGAGCTGTTTCCCAGGCCAACTGTGCCGGTGGCGCTGAAGCCATCGTTGTTGGATGCCTCTGACTTACCGAAAGAAGACTCCCTGCTTCATCATATCCTGCGCCGGCACCAGAAGCTGGAAGACTATTCAGCGGTAGTCGAGGAAATGCGGGAACGTGCCGCACAGGCCGTATCTACTGCGGTTAAAGGAAAAACCTACAACCCGTTCCGTCTGCAGGAGGTGAATACCGTTCTCCATCAACCTCTGGATCTGCCGTTGGTTTCATACCGGCTCACTTCCGCCCTGCGCCGGAATTTTATAAAAGGCCGTTTGAGGGCAGGCGGGCTAATCAGTACCGCCGTGCAGGAGTTGGATTACAAGGTAGCTGAACCCACGCCTGTTAAAAAAACGGCCGATCTGGATACTGTATTGGATCGCCTTCTCAAGGCGTTGGGAAATGCGCAACGAGCGCGTGACGAAGCGTTGCAAAAACTTACCCTGGATGAAAGGAATCTTCTTGAGAAAGGGCTTCGGGATTTGATGGTGGACAGCCTGCAACCCCGCGACTGGGCCAATAGCAAAATCTCGAAGGATCAGCCCTCTATCACCGAATTTCTGAGTATCGCTTTGAAAGTGGATGTGCAAAAGTTGCTTACCGCCTCATTGAATATTGCCAGGGAAATCCCAATGGAGGTTTTGCTGGAATGGAAGCAGAACCTGGATCAGTTTTCCCTGTTCCGCGAAGGCTGGATTATCGAAGAGGTGGGAGATGTCACCCATGTATATACAGAGCATGGATTGATGATTGTCGGGGGAACAGAGGACCATGTTTACAATCAGGATGCCCTCTTGATTGTTGATCTGGGAGGGAACGACCGGTACCTGAATGGCGCGGGAGCCAGCCGTGTCGGACACCCATTCAGCATGGTGATCGATTTCTCAGGAGATGATGTCTATATCGCCGGTGAGGATTATGCGCAGGGGGCAGGATTTCTGGGCGGCGGATTCCTGATCGATCTCGGGGGGAACGACCGGTATCTGTCGAAAAATTTCGGGCAGGGCGCGGGTATGCTGGGGGTGGGAATGCTGATCGATACCTCAGGCAATGATGAATACCGGTGTCATGCCTTTTGTCAGGGAGCGGGATTTCTGGGCATCGGGCTGATTGCCGAGTCCGGCGGCAACGATCAATACTCCGCCGCAGTGTATTCACAGGGGTTCGGATTCATTCGGGGGATGGGTTTGATTCTTGAAGCCGAGGGAAGTGACCGTTTTATGGCGGGCGGGGTGTATCCGGATCACCGCGAGCCCGGTAAAGCTTACCTTTCCATGTCGCAGGGATTTGGTTATGGCCTGCGTCCGTGGGGAACCCTGGCAGGGGCGTCGGGAGGCATTGGCATTCTGGACGATGCGAAAGGCAACGACACTTATCTTGGTGATTACTTTTCTCAGGGTGCGGGATATTGGTACAGCATTGGTATATTGAACGACTCGGAAGGAAACGATCTTTATGCGGCAGGACGCTATTCGCAGGGGGCCGGGGTGCATCTGGCCGCCGGGATATTAAACGATGCCGGGGGGGACGATCATTACCTTGCCCGCTATGGCGTGTCGCAGGGATGCGGCCACGATCTCTCAGTCGGGTTTCTTTTGGATTACGGGGGTGACGACCGATATATTGGAGGTACGTTGTCCCAGGGTGCGGGCAATGGAAACGGATTTGGTATACTCGGCGACACCGGAGGCAATGACGAATATTTTCTGCGCGAACAGGGCCAGGGGCATGGCAATCCCGAGGAATTTCGGGCCTTGGACAGTTTCGGAATCCTGTTCGATACCGGCGGCGGCGAAGACCGCTATTCTCTGGGGGGACTTAACAATAAAGTGAATTTTCATACCCAATGGGGTCTGCAGGCCGATTTACCCTGATCCCCCTTCTATCCTGAGTCAATCTAATGGCTGATTCATTGACCCGTATTTTGTTTCAAAAACTCGTCACCATGAGCGGCGATGATTATGACGAGGGAGAACTCATAATTGATCGGGGCCGTATCCTGGAGATACGCTCGGGTATCAGTGACTCGTTTGACGGGGTGACGCATGATCGCTCCGATTGCCTTATTCTCCCCGGATTCGTCAACGCCCATTGTCATTTGTCCCTGTCGGGCCTGAAAGATAAGATTCCCAGGCAAGACCGGTTTGTGGATTGGATCGAATCGGTCGTTACCGAAAACCGGGTTCTGCCCTGGCAGGACCGGGTGGAGGCTCTGCATCGTGAGACGCGGACAATGGTGGAATCCGGAGTCACAACGCTGGGGGATTACTTTTCTCACCCGGAACTGTTGGTGGAATACCAGTCTCTGCCGTTCCGCCAGGTGTTGTTCCTGGAGACAATCGGTTTTCAGTCTGCCCTGGCGGAAGAAAAAACCCGGCAGGTGGAGTCGCTTCTGGAAAAATATCCTGGAAGCGGTTCGCGTATACAGTTGGCTGTGGCTCCCCACGCACCATATTCCGTTTCGCCCGAGTTATTTAAAGCCTTGAAAAAGCTGGCTGTTAAGATGAATGTCCGAGTTTCGTGCCATGTAGCTGAAGATGAAGAGGAATCCCGATTTCTGAGCCGGGGAGAGGGAGAATTTCTCGGATTTCTGGAAAAACGGGGAGTTTATGATCACCAATGGGTGCCGCCCGGGGTAAGCCCTGTACGTTATCTTGAACAATTGGGTATTCTCGATCATTTGACTGCTATCCATTTGAATTATTTGGATGAATTAGATATAAGTCTGTTGGCTGGAAGAAATGCTTCCGGTGTGTTTTGTCCGGGCAGCACCCGCTGGTTCGGTAGAAAAAGCTGGATGCCGGTGCGGGGTTTGCTGGATCAAGGGATAGCGGTGGGCCTTGGGACCGATTCACTGGCGAGCAACGAGTCTCTGAGTTTTCTTCGTGAAATCCGGTTGGCGGAGGACATGTTGCCGGATTTGCATCGTTCCGAAATCCTGTGGTTGGCTACTATTGGAGGAAAACAAGCATTAGGCATTGAAAAATTTGGGCTTGAACCTGATCAACCGGCCGACCTGATAGGTTTCCGCTATCAAAATTGTGAGGTAGACTGGTGGGATATACCCTTCGAGGCGGATCGATCCAAAGTTGATTTTTCTATGGTGGCGGGGGAGTTTGTTTTTCAAGATATTGAAATTAAAGGATAAAGGTGCTGATTCCTTTTGAAAAGACGTATTTAATCGGATTGTGGGACTGCAGGGATCTTTTCATAAAAAAAAGGATAAACTATTAAAAAAATTTGGTCTTCCGCTGGTTTCCATGTTAGAGTGTGTTCTGCCTATCGTAGTGAAAAGCTGGGGGTCTCTTTCCAAAAAAATAAATCTCTTTTTTATTGCACAAACC
>JAOUPX010000105.1 GCA_029879645.1 Nitrospinota bacterium | reverse complement strand
CCATCGCCGATCTTGATGGCGCGGACACCCTCACCGCAGAGCACGTCGCCGAAGCCATCCAGTACCGCTCCCTCGACCGGGAAAATCATTTTTAAGAATCTATTACTCAGGAGAGGCTGTTGGCTCAGGATAACGCAGAGGAGGGTTTATACCGCACAGCCATAAATTGCACGGTTGGATTATGGAATATTACGAACAATACAGCAGAATAATTCCGACAATCAATGTTTCCTCCCCACCAAACCAGACAACCCTCCCTGATAAATCATACCTGGTCGAAAAATATTTTTTGGACTTGTTAAAATGGGTCAACTGAACCTTTCCGGCCACTGCAAACTTGGGTCCACGATCGTTTGGAGACATACGATTAGGATATCGCAGCCATTTATGCTACCCTAGATGTAAATATAATAAGGGTTGTTCATTTGCAGTTAAGTTAGTTTTTGCTAGTTTCTCGCCTAGAGCATACCTATAAAGATTACCTGGCATAACAGACCAAAGTGAAATCCGGTTTGTTCCGAACCTGTTTCTCCAAAAATGTTTGCCGCAATCTAACACCATTTACAATCAAGGAAAAAACGATCCAGGTTTTCTGGAAATGCTTTTCTGCTCAAGAGCAGGAGAACATTTAATATCGCAGTGGGAACAATAAAAAGGTTGGACACAAACTCAGGCGATCCGTCGTCCGAGGAAGATAGGGACCAGAAAAACCCACCCTCCTCCATAGTGACACCTCAATAAAAAACCCAGCACATTTTCCGGCAGGAAATAAATCCTGTGGGGATTCTTTCATTTCATGTTTCGGTAGCAGGGCGAGGCTTTTGGGCCGAGTCCTTTTATTGCGTAATCATTTCAAGAAAAATTAATTCATACTTCACTTTATGGTCTCACTTTCACTCTCTTACTTAAAAGTTAACTGGCTGGGCAATATACGCAATGATGTACTTGCCGGCATAGTTGTCGCGCTGGCACTCATTCCTGAAGCTATCGCGTTCTCTATCATTGCAGGCGTTGATCCCAAAGTTGGCTTATACGCTTCATTCTGCATCGCTGTTGTCATTGCTTTTGTCGGGGGCCGTTCCGGTATGATTTCCGCCGCAACGGGTGCCATGGCGCTTGTTATGGTTTCGCTTGTAAAAGAGCATGGCCTTGAATATCTTCTTGCCGCAACCATTTTGACCGGGATTCTGCAAATCATCGCAGGATACTTAAGGTTAGGCTCCCTCATGCGGTTTGTATCTCGTTCTGTCGTGACTGGATTTGTCAATGCCCTGGCCATTTTAATCTTCATGGCCCAACTGCCCGAATTCAAAGGCGCAGGAATCCATATGTATGGCATGGTCGCTCTCGGCCTGGCCATTATTTACATTTTTCCACGTCTCACAAAAGTTGTGCCCTCACCGTTGGTTAGCATTATTACCATTACTTCAATCAGCATTTACTTTGGAATGGATTTGCGCACGGTAGGGGACATGGGCGAACTTCCCTCCACCTTCCCGATTTTCCTATTACCGGACATACCGCTTAACCTGGAAACACTATGGATTATTTTCCCCTACTCGTTGACGCTGATGGCTGTGGGCTTGCTGGAGTCACTCATGACAGCAACCATTGTTGATGACCTGACTGACACGCCCAGCAACAAAAATCGTGAGTGCGCGGGACAAGGGGTGGCCAATATCATATCTGGTTTTTTTGGTGGCATGGCGGGATGCGCCATGATCGGGCAATCGGTGATTAACATCAAATCAGGGGGGCGGGGTCGCCTGTCGACTCTTTTCGCCGGACTTTTTCTTTTATTCCTGTTGTTGGTTCTAGGAGAATGGGTCAGCCAAATCCCGATGGCCGCTCTCGTTGCCGTGATGATCATGGTTTCGATCGGAACATTTAGCTGGTCGTCTTTTAAAAACCTGAAAACTCACCCCAAAACCTCCAGCATGGTCATGATAACCACTGTCATTGTCGTTGTCCTGACCCATGATCTGGCAATCGGTGTATTTGTAGGTGTCTTAACGAGCGCTCTGTTTTTCGCGCGCAAAGTATCGCGATTACTAAAAATCGAATCGCACCTTTCAGAGAAAGATGAAAAACGCACCTATAGCGTTTACGGTCAGGTCTTTTTTGCTTCTGCAGACACATTTTCCAATTCCTTCGATTTCAAGGAAGTGGTTCAGCATGTCACCATTGATCTCAGTGAAGCTCATTTTTGGGACTTGTCTGCTGTCGGTGCATTGGATAAAGTCGTCATGAAATTTCGTCGTGAAGGAACCACTGTTCATCTGCTTGGCATGAATGAAGTGAGTGCCACCATTGTAGATCGTCTGGCCGTGCATGATAAGCCGGACGCGCTTGAACTCATGCCTAAACATTAAGAGGAAGAAAAATTGGCTAAATTATTAGTGTGCATTGATGGATCGGTTTATGCGGATAATCTCTGCACCCATGCCGCCTGGGTTGCTAAACACCTGAATGCTGAAATTGATCTTCTTCATGTTTTGAGACGTCCTTCAGACTATGAAGCGCCGACAGACCATACCGGAGTAATGGGCTTTGAAGCACGCAGTCACCTTCTGGATGAATTAACAAGAGTGGATGAGCAACGAGGTCGCCTGGATCAGGAAAAGGGGAAATTCATTCTTGAACACAGCGCCAAAATCCTGAAAGAAGCAGGCATCGAAACAGTAAATCGTATCCACCGGCGCGGTAGTCTGGTTGAAACCATTCTGGAATTTGAAGATTCTGTTGACATGATCTTCATGGGCAAACGGGGTGAACACGCTGATAGAGGATCCCTTTATCTTGGTTCCAATCTGGAAAAAGTGGCACGCTCCATCCATAAACCTCTATTTATCATCTCTGCCGTTGTCCGCCCAATCAAACGTTTCTTGATTGCCTATGACGGTAAACATAGCGTGCATAAAGCGATCGACTATATCACTCAGCAGCCCTTGCTCAAAAAGGATGTGGAGTGCCATATCCTGGCCGTTGATCGTGGAAAAGACGACATCGAAACATCAGATGCTGAACAAACTTTGCGCAAAGCAGGGTTCAATGTCATACACAAAACCAAACAAAGCCAACACGCCGATCAGGTGATATCCTCTTATGTGGTGGAAAATGAAATTGATCTTCTGGTTTCAGGTGCATACAGCCATTCGCGCATGCATAGCCTGTTCCTTGGAAGTACAACCGCCTCCTTAATCAAGGCCTGCAAAATACCACTGCTCTTGTTTCGATAGAGTGCCCTTGGCGGCGCTGAATGGATGCCTTGACCTTCACAGTCAGCTCCTACTTTACCAATTAATCTTCCGATATAAAGAATTACACTAACCGGGGCCTCAACCCGTGACCCATTGAAAAACAAAGCACTCTAATGCCTCTTTTTGCAACAAATTGGCAAATCCTACTCCTTGCCCTATTGACCCATCCCCTAGAAAACGTATATCCTATTAAACTATTGCAGTTCTTACCGTCAGGATTGTAAAAATCCAAGCTCACCTCTGGGTTTCGGGGGAAGCGGGCGGTTCCGGGAATAAATTCCTTTTCAAAACCCTTAGGAGAAGACTATGAAGAACTTGAAAATACTGGGACTGCTGGGATTAATGATGAGCCTGGTTCTTTTGGTTCCCAATGGGTCGCAGGCGGAACCCAATACCGGTGATCCCTGTGAACAACATAAAGATAAGGATCAGCTGAATCTGTGCAGGGCTTTCGAAATCGATAAGGCCAAAACGGATGAGCAGAAACAGAACCGCTATCAGAATAAAAATCACACCACTTATTATTGTTCCCTGATTAAAGACCGGGAACTCCAGAAATTCTGTTTTGCGGTGGCGAGCCAAAGCAAAACTCAATGCGGCAACATTGTCGACCCCAAGCTTGAACAAGAATGTAATGACAAAATAAAGTAATAAACCTCACAAAGTCCCAATGCCTGCCAGAAAATCACTGGCAGGCATTTTAGTTTTCTCTACTGCTCCCTCTCCCCTTCCGCCTCCACAATTTTGCGCCCAACAAAAATAGAGGCCCCACTACAGCCAGGGGACTATATTTATAGGTGGAAAGGATTAAATATTCCTTAATTTAGAAAAATGAGAGGGAATCATCATGAAAAGCCCATCTACTATTCGAACCCGTAAGGAACCGCTCCATTTCCACAAGGAAAAGGGAGGGATGGACCCCTTTAAATTCCAGCTTCGAATACCCGGCACGGATATCCCCGGATTCGGTAAGCATTACCCTTGCCTTGCCCTGAATGGGTCGATGGCTAAAAAACCGGCCCGCTATTCTGCAGGTCGGCACCTGCATTTGGATCCCTGCTTTTGGAACCGCGGGGGTGGACGTTGGTTTCACACCAAACGAAGGGGCGGCCAAGTAGGTCGGCAGAGAGATCGGAGCCTTCCCAGAGCTCCTTTTCCGGCCTGAAAAAGCCTTCAACGATATGTTAAGACTCAGGGATTGTTCTTTTACAGACAAGCTCCATACTCAGATACCCTTTAATTTCGTATATTTAAACGGCATAGGACATCGCACACTCTTGCCTGTCAATAAATCTGTTTACATCTCCTTTAAAATCATAATAATAGGTTGAACTTTCGGGTCATATTGCAGAGAATAAGGGGTACGCTTTTAATTCACGCAACGTATGGGGTGGAAAACATGGACTCTTTGGATTATCACCAGATCAAGGGGTACTGCCGGGAGGCGCTGGAAATCACAGATGACTATGGGGTGTATGACGGGCTATCCTATTTGATCGGCGAAAAGTTTTGCCCTCTTATAGTTTCGGTGAAACAGGCCGAGTCCAAAACCAAATACCTGTACAACTCAGACGAAGAGAGTGCCCTTCACACTCCGCTCTCGAAAAACGATCCGACCATTCAAGAGAATTATGCCCTGACGGTGCAAAGCACCTATCAGAAATCTCTCGAAAAACTGGAAGACTTAAAACACCTGCGGAACGACTTTATCTCAGAAATCAAAGAAGCGTTTGAGCTTACGGATATTCAGGAATTCCTGGAGTCCTATCCGCGCCTGGGTTTCAAAGACAAAAAGCAACCGTTCTGGGAACAGGCTTTGGAAGATGAGGACGCCGATAATCTGGAAGTTGAAGATATTCTTTCAGAGGTCGAAGATATTTTTATGGTGGAAGAAATCAAAAAGTACTTCGCCTGATGACTGGGTCTCGCCGGAGAATACATCCCTTCCCTCAATTAACAGATCCTTTCACCCTGGCCATCATTCGGCGTACATTCTGACCCCATGAAATCTAAATTCAGCCAAAAGACCCGCCTGATCGTTGCCTTTATCATTCTTTGCGTGATGACTTTCGGAGTCCTGTTTACCGGGCCCGGCTTCAGTTTTATCTGGCAGGTGATAATCGCTTCTTTAATGCTGTTCTTTTTATTCTGGATGATTACGTGAGTTATCGGCTCAGAAACAAAGCTACCACACCGATAACCGCCACCCCGGCCGCACCTAAACCGACCCAAACCATTTGCTGAGCCTTCGCCAGACCCTCGCGGGTGGTTTCGCGAATTTCCTTTAGAGAGCCGTGCACCTCGTCGCGCACCGCATCGCCGAGCTTCGCCCGTAGTTCCACCATCCCCTGCCCCACCTGGTCCCGGATGGTTCCCTCCAGGGCACCCAGAACCTTCCGGTTCAATTCGTCCGATTTTTTATCAATTTCAGTACGCACCGATTCACGCGCCTCGTATTTCATTTCATCCATCTGGTGACGAATCACATCCAAACGTTCCTGAATGATTTTTTCCAGCTTGGGTTCGATATTTTCCTGAATCCGCTCCAGGCTGTCGCGGGCATTCTGAATCGCCTCGTGGAGACTCTCCTCGATCTCCTCCTCGAGCGCCTCCTTGCGCGACTCCACATGCTCGGACAATAACTCGGCTTTTTCCTTGAGTTCGGATAATATCCTCAGCGTTTCTCTGGCTTTTGGTTCGTCTTCCGGCGAAAAAGAGGTCATGACACTCCAGAATTAAAAAAGGTGATGATTTTTAGATTAGATGCCGCTACATCAAATCGATTCACAAATTTAAAATCATTTAATGCGATCATACTCCATTTTCCCGCAAATGCATCTCCAGGATCACCAAAGAGCGTTTCTTGACAACCCCCAGCCGGCGGGTTAAAGTTTATAATACATTGATTTTAAAGGAGTCCTCATTGCAGGACCACATCGAAAAATTCAGAAAGCACCTGGTGGCAGAGAAAAACGCCTCGGAACACACGGTGACGAGTTATCTCAGCGACTTGAATCAGCTGGCGCAGTTTCTCAAGAAAACCGGCCACGCCTGCAACGCGAAGGGGTCCGTTGACATCCAGCAGATCGACCGGGTGGCCCTGCGGTCGTTTATGGTCAATTTGCACGATCAGGGTTTCACCGGAACCACCATGAGCCGCAAGCTGTCCTCGCTCAGTTCATTTTTCAAGTTTCTGTGCCGGGAAGGCTCCCTCCAGAACAATGTCGTTAAATCCATACCCGCTCCTAAAAAGGAAAACTACCTGCCCTCCTTTTTATCGGTCGATGACATTTTTCGCCTGCTGGAATTGCCCGACAAGAATACCTATATCGGTACCCGGGACCGCGCCATGCTGGAAATGTTCTACAGTACCGGAATGCGGATCAGCGAACTGGTTACCCTGCAGATGGACTTTATCCACCTCGAAAGCCAGAAAGTACGGGTTCTGGGAAAGGGTAAAAAGGAGCGCTGGTTACCCTTGGGTGGCAAAGCCATCGCCGCCCTGAACGGTTATCTGAGTCGGCGGGAAACCCTTATTCGAAAGAAAAAGCCCGACCCCCTCCCCTCCGCTGTCTTTTTAAATACCCGGGGAGGCGGCTTGACCACTCGGGGTGTTCGAAAAATCGTCGGAAAATATCTGGATCAACTGGTTTCAGGCGGTCACTCTCCGCATTCCATCCGCCATTCCTTCGCCACCCACCTGCTGGAAGGCGGGGCCGATCTGCGCACCATCCAGGAGATGCTGGGCCACGCCAGCCTGTCCACCACCCAGAAATACACGCATCTGACGGTGGACCGGTTGATCGAAACCTACGACCAGGCTCACCCCCGCGCTCAACATTCGGGTGCCAATTCCCGAAAACCATGATAAAAATAGGTTGAGCTTCCTTACAGGAATCTCTAAACAAGTAATTTTCATTCAAGGCGTCTCATGTCAAAAGTTGAAATGCACGGCACCACCATACTGGTGGTCCGCAAGAACGGGAAAGTAGCGGTCGGCGGCGACGGCCAGGTCACGCTCGGCAATACCGTTATGAAGGCCTCCGCCTGCAAGGTCCGCCGGATGTATAAAGATAAAATCATCGGCGGATTCGCCGGAGGCACCGCCGACGCCTTTGCCCTGTTCGCCCGGTTCGAGGAAAAGCTGGAAAAATACAATGGCAACCTGGCCCGGTCGGCAGTGGAACTGGCCAAGGACTGGCGGACCGATAAGCTGCTCCGCCGGCTCGAAGCCATGCTGGTAGTAGTCGATGAGGAAAAATCGTTTCTGATTTCCGGTACCGGCGACGTGGTGGAACCCGACGACGGCATTATGGGTATCGGTTCCGGCGGCATGTACGCCCAGGCCGCGGCTCAGGCACTCGCGGCACATACGGAAATGAGCGCACGCAATATCGTGGAAGAAGCCATGAAAATTGCGGGCTCCATATGTATCTATACCAATTCGAATCTTACGATTGAGGAAATATAATTCATGGACCATGCAGTAGAAACACCCAGGATCGACCCGCAGTCACGCCAGGATTTCATGGCGTCATTGACTCCGAAAAAAATAGTCGGCGAACTGGATAACTTCATTGTCGGACAGGACAAGGCCAAGCGGGCCGTAGCCATCGCCCTGCGCAACCGGTGGCGGAGGCAACAACTGCCGGATAACATGCGCGACGAAGTGGCGCCGAAAAATATTCTTATGATCGGTCCGACCGGCGTCGGCAAAACGGAAATTGCCCGGCGGCTGGCCAAGCTGGCCCAGTCTCCATTCGTCAAAGTCGAAGCCTCTAAATACACCGAAGTCGGGTACGTCGGACGCGATGTCGAATCGATGGTTCGCGACCTGGTCGAATTGACCAAGCGCATGGTTCAGGAGGAAATGGAACAAGAGGTTCAGGAAAAGGCCCGGCAGTACGCTGAAGAACGTCTTCTGGATATTCTTCTGCCCCCGCACCCCAGCCACCAATCTGCGGAAAACCGGGAGTTCGCCTCCGATACGCTGGGTAAACAGCAGTATGAACAGACGCGGGAAAAATTCCGGGGCTACCTGCATGACGGACGATTCGAGGACCGCGTGGTTGAAATCGAAATCGAGGAACGGTCGGGCCCCATTATGGAAGTGATCTCCCCTCCCGGCATGGAGGACATGGACAACAATATCAAGGATATGCTCGGCAACCTGATGCCAAAAAAAATCAGGCACAAAAAAATGAAAGTGCCGGATGCGCTGAAGGTGCTCACTAAACAGGAAGCGGAAAAATTAATCGATCATGATAAAGTCGTGCAGGCCGCTATCGACCGCGCCCAGCAGAGCGGTATCATTTTCATCGACGAAATCGATAAAATCACCGGGGGTCGGGGAGCTCAGGGGCCGGACGTATCGCGCGAAGGCGTTCAGCGCGACCTGCTCCCGATCGTCGAAGGCTCCAGCATCAATACCAAATACGGTATCGTCAAGACCGATCATATCCTGTTCATCTCCGCGGGGGCGTTTCATGCATCCAAACCCTCGGACCTGATTCCGGAGTTTCAGGGCCGGTTTCCGATACGCGTCGAACTGGAATCGTTGACTGAAGAGGATTTTTACCGCATTCTGACTGAACCGGATAACGCGCTGATCAAGCAGTACACGGCGCTTCTGGGAACGGAAGAGGTCCATTTGAAGTTTGAAGACGGCGCCATTCGTGAAATCGCCCGGATGTCCGCTCATGTCAACCAGCGGACCGAAAACATCGGCGCGCGGAGGCTCCAGACGGTCATGGAAAAACTGCTGGAGAGTATTTCGTTTGATGCGCCCGAAATGAAAAACCAGAAAGTTGAAATCGATGCCACCACCGTGCGGAACAAACTGAAAGATATTATCGAAAACGAAGACCTGAGTCGCTACATCCTCTAAATTAAAAATGAAAAAAAGCATCCAGAAAGCGGAAGTGCTGATCGAAGCGCTTCCCTTCATCAAAAAATTCTACAACAAGACCATCGTCATTAAATATGGCGGCAACGCCATGGTGTCCGAAGAACTGAAGAACAACTTCGCTCTGGACGTGGTGATGATGAAGTATATCGGTATCAACCCTGTCATCGTACATGGCGGCGGACCGCAGATCGGCAAAACGCTGGAGCTGTTCGGAATCCAGTCGAAATTCATTGACGGCCAGCGCGTCACCAGCGAGGAGATGATCGATGTGGTCGAAATGGTGCTGGGCGGCAAAATCAACCAGGATATCGTTTCCCTCATCAACCGGCACGGCGGCAACGCGGTCGGCATCACCGGCAAAGACGGCGACCTGATTCAGGCCAAGCGTTTCAGAAAAGTCAAAAAATGTCCCGAAACCAACCGCCCGGAAATTATCGATCTGGGTCTGGTGGGAGACATCAAACAGGTCAACCCCAATATATTAAAAACACTGGACGATGCGGAGTTTATCCCCGTCATTGCTCCCATCGGCCGCGGTGAAAAAGGCGAAACATTGAACATCAACGCCGATTTCGTGGCCGGTAAAATTGCCGGCGCGCTGAAAGCGGAGAAACTGTTGCTGATGACGGACATCGAGGGCGTCAAGGACAAGAACGGCAAACTCCTCACCGGCCTGAACCGAAAAGAAGCGCAAAAGCTGATTCGATCCAAGGTGATTCGGGATGGAATGGTGCCCAAGGTGAACTGTTGCCTCGATGCACTCAAGGAAGGCGTGACCAAAACCCACATTGTTGATGGACGGGTCAAGCACGCCATCCTGCTGGAAATTTTCACGAAAGCCGGTGTCGGCACACAGATCGTTGAAAAGTGAGCGGCGAACCGCCGCAGGTAAAATTTAAATTCCGGATGGCGAAAGTAATCCTTCGACCGTACCTGTTTGCTCCGGTTCAATCTTCTCCGGTGCTGGGCTGGTTGACATCGTTGCTGGAGCTTGTTAATTTAAGCAGTAGAAACGTCCTTCAACCCTTATTTTTTCGGTAGTTATGAGACAAGTGATTCTCGACGAAAGAAGCCGCACCATTCTGCTGGAGACCATCAACGACTTCGTGGTCACTGCCGAGCCGGTGGGATCACGCACGCTCTCCAAAAAGCTGGAAAAGCGCCTGAGTCCTGCCACCATCCGCAACGTAATGGCGGACCTGGAAGAGTTGGGCTACCTGTATCAGCCGCATACCTCCGCAGGCCGCGTTCCCACGGACATGGGCTACCGCTACTTCGTTAATCAGATTATCCAGGGCCAGAAACTGCACCCAGTCACCCCGCTCTTCGGCGACACCCAGCCTTACCATAATACAGGAACGCTGGAAGAAGTGCTGGGTTCGGCCTGCA
>JAOUPX010000104.1 GCA_029879645.1 Nitrospinota bacterium | reverse complement strand
GAGGAAATCGATGCCTGCAACCGCAAGCTGAAGATTGAAATTCCACTGGGCGATTACCAGGCCCAGCTGAAGGGCTATTATTTGAAACTGGGACGTGAGGTGAAGGTTCCCGGATTCCGTCCCGGCAAGGTGCCGATGTCCATGCTGGAAAAACGTTTCGGGCCCGAGGTCAAACAGGAAGTGTTGACCCAGATGGTCTCGGACAGCATCAGTCAGGGTATCCAGGACAATAAATTGCGCGCCATGGGTGATCCCTCCATTGTGGAAATCAACGCAGAAGAGGGTACGGATATCAGCATAACCGCCAACGTTGAGGTTCTACCACCCATTGAGCTGAAAGATTACAAAGATTTGGAAGTAACCCTGAAAATCCCCAAAATTACCGACGAGGATATCGACAAAATGGTCGAGGCCTATCGTCAGCAGAATTCCAAATCTGTTCAGGTGACTGACCGAGCCTCGCAGAAGGATGACCTCATCAAAATCGATTTCAGTTGTACGGTCGACGGCCAGCCCATTGGCGAGGGTTCCGCCAAGGATTATGTGATTCAGATCGGCGCCAAAAATCTGGTTGAGGGATTCGACGAACAGGTCACGGGCATGCAATTGGATGAGGAACGGACTTTTCAGTTGGCCATGCCGAAGGATCACCCCAACGCGGCCATTTCGGGAAAGGAAGTCGAATTCAAGGTGTTAGTGAAGGGCATTCAAATCAAAGAGTTACCAGAGATTAATGATGAGTTTGCCCAGACCGCCGATCCGAAAAAGGTATATAGCAATATGGAAGAAATGCGTCAGGGCATTCGTGACGATTTGCTGGCTTACGAGCGTACCCAGGCCAAGAAAAACGCTCGCAAGGATTTGGAGGAAAAGCTGGGCGCGGCCAATCCCATCAATATACCGGAAAAGCTGATTAAGGAGCAAATCGCCTTCATGGTGAACAAGGAAAAACAGGCCGGTACCGGTAATCCGGTGGACAGCTCGGCAGAGGACGCCCAGACTGCCGACGCCATCACTCCTGAAGATGAGAAGAAGCATCGCGAGGGAGCCCTTAAGATCCTGCAGCAGGAACTGGTGATCGGGCAATTGTCAGACGATCTGGAAATCGAAGTCAGCGAGGAAGAGCTCAATCGGGAAATGACTACATTTTCGCAGATTATGGGGAGCGATCTCAAGAAGCTGAAAAGGGAGTGGGCCGAATCCGGCGCCCTGTTGAGGTTGCATTCCCGGATGCGCCGCGAGAAAACCCTGGACCAGTTGATCGACCGGGTGAAAGTAACCGAAGAAATGGTTGACAGAAGTGAGTTAGAAGTCAATAATTAAAGAAGATACCTGATTTTGACCGGCCCTGCAGGCCTTCCCTTTTGACCGTTTCCGGTGCCCGGCGCCGGTTTATTTAAAAGACCCATTCTGATCCAATCATCCTTTACAGAAAGCGAATCTTTAGATGACTAGTAGCGAAATATACAATTCCATTACCAATCAATTGGTTCCTATCGTGGTTGAGCAGACCAGCCGAGGGGAGCGTTCTTACGATATTTATTCCCGCCTGCTCAAGGACCGCATTATTTTTATTGGTACGCAGGTGGAAGACCATATGGCCAACCTGATCATCGCACAAATGCTGTTCCTGGAATCCGATGAACCGGATCAGGATATTTATCTATATATTAACAGTCCCGGCGGGCACGTCTCTTCAGGATTGGCGATCTATGATACCATGCAGTATATCAAGCCGGATGTACAGACCATCTGCCTGGGACAGGCCGCCAGTATGGGAGCCCTTCTGCTGGCCGCGGGTACCAAAGGCAAACGGTATGCCCTGCCCAATTCGAGGATCATGATCCACCAGCCTTCCGGCGGGTTTCAGGGGCAAAGTACCGATATCCAGATCCAGGCCAAGGAAATCATGCATATTCGCGATCGCTTGGATGAAATACTGGCCAAGCACACCGGCCAATCCAAGGATAAGGTCCGGGTGGACACCGAGCGGGATAACTTCATGACCGGCGAACAAGCCAGGGAATACGGGTTGATCGACAATGTGATCACCAACCGCATGGACGCTCATAAAGATAAAGAAAAGAAAGATAAAAAATAAAACCCATCAACCGATTGGACGGGACATCCCAACGCAATTGGAGGACTGAATGGCTAAGAAAAGTACTACTTCTGGAAATTACCGTTGTTCTTTCTGTGGCAAAAGCCAGGAGGAAGTCAAAAAACTGATCGCCGGCCCCACGGTCTATATCTGTGATGAGTGCATCGAGCTATGTAACGAAATCATGGTAGAGGAGTGGGCGCAGGAAAAGAGTGAAGACTTTAAGCACCTGCTCAAGCCGAAAGAGATTTACGAGCACCTCGATCAGTACATCATCAATCAGGAACGGTGCAAAAAGATATTGTCAGTGGCCGTTCACAACCATTTTAAGCGCGTCGATTCCCATGTGGACCTGGAAGACGTCGAACTGCAGAAAAGTAACGTACTGCTGATCGGTCCCACCGGTTCCGGGAAAACGCTGATGGCCCAGACCCTGGCTAAAATCCTCGACGTCCCCTTTACCATCG
The DNA here is from genome assembly GCA_029879645.1 of Nitrospinota bacterium. Taxonomy (GTDB): domain Bacteria; phylum Nitrospinota; class Nitrospinia; order Nitrospinales; family Nitrospinaceae; genus SZUA-226. The sequence goes on along the minus strand of JAOUPX010000104.1, from coordinate 8,040 downwards.
TCGATGCCACCACCCTGACCGAAGCCGGTTACGTGGGCGAGGATGTCGAAAACATCATCCTCAAGCTTCTTCAGGCGGCGGATTACGATGTTGAAAAGGCAGAGCGCGGCATCATCTATATCGATGAAGTGGACAAGATCAGCCGCAAATCCGAGAATCCCTCGATTACCCGTGATGTGTCCGGAGAAGGCGTTCAGCAGGCCCTGTTGAAAATCATCGAAGGCACCCAGGCCAGTGTTCCCCCGCAGGGAGGCAGGAAGCATCCCCATCAGGAATTCCTGCAGGTCAACACGACCAACATCCTGTTCGTCTGCGGTGGCGCGTTCGTCGGTCTCGATAAAATCATCCGCAATCGCGTTGGTAAAAAGATGCTCGGTTTCGGACAGGAACTGGTTTCCAAGGAATCCAAGGACATGTCGGAAATGCTGGCGAAGGTCGAGCCGGAAGATTTGCTCAAGTACGGGCTCATCCCGGAATTCGTCGGACGCCTGTCCATCACCGCTACTTTGAGCGAGCTGGACGTGGAGGGCTTGGTGAAGGTATTGACGGAGCCGAAGAACGCACTGGTCAAACAGTATAAGAAGTTGTTCGAGTTCGAAAACGTCAAGTTGAAGTTCACCGACGGGGCCATCCGGGCTGTGGCCGAAAAAGCCTACAAGCGCAAAACCGGGGCGCGGGGCCTGCGGTCCATCCTCGAAGACATCATGCTGGATATCATGTACGATTTGCCTTCAAGTGAAGATGTCGAGGAAGTCGTGATAAGCGAAGAAGTTATCAGCAAGCACGAACAACCGCTTCTGGTCTACGCCAATCAGAAACAGGCGAGTTGACTATGAGTGCAGAGCGTCTGATGCTCCCTCTTGTCCCTCTTCGGGATATCGTGGTGTTTCCCTTCATGGTCGTTCCCCTGTTTGTCGGTCGTGAAAAATCCGTCCGCGCGCTGGAGAAGGCCATGGCGGAGCAGAAAAGTGTATTCCTTGCCGCCCAGCGCCACGCCAACACCCAGGATCCCAAGCCCAGCGACATTTATGAAACAGGCACTTTCGCCAACATCCTCCAAATCCTGAAACTCACCGATGGCACCATGAAGGTGCTGGTGGAGGGCATTCAGCGCGGGCGCATCATTGCCTTCGAAGAAAGTCCCGATTTCTACGAAGTGGAGGTGGCCCGCATTGAGGAAAACTCGCAGGTGACCCCGGAGCTAAAAGCTCTGATGCGCAGTATTGAAAGCCAGTTCGAGCAGTACGCGAAGCTCAATCAGAAGATACCTCTGGAATCCATCACAGCCATTTCAAATATTACCGAGCCGCACCGCTTCGCCGACACCATTGCGTCCTACATGGTGTTCCAGACAGGCGAGAAGCAGGATCTCCTGGACACCTTCAATCCCGAAGACCGGTTGAACAAAATCATCACGCACCTGAAATCGGAAATGGAAATTCTCAAGATTGAGAAACGTGTGCATGGCCGGGTGCGCAAGCAGATGGAACGCAGTCAAAAAGAGTTCTACCTCAACGAACAGATGAAGGCCATCCAGAAGGAATTGGGCAAGCGCGACGAATTCAAATCCGACCTCGACGAGGTGGAGGAGAAGATCAAAAAAGCCAAAATGCCGAAAGAGATCAATGAAAAGGCCCACAAGGAATTGCGGCGGTTAGAAGGGATGCAGCCCATGTCCGCAGAAGCCACCGTGGTCCGCAATTACATCGATTGGCTGGTCGATCTGCCCTGGAAAAAAGGGTCCGGTTCGGACAAAATCGATATTAAAAAGGCCCAGAAAATTCTGGATGACGATCATTACGGTCTGGAAAAAGTCAAAGAGCGTATCGTCGAGCATCTTGCGGTGATGAAGCTGGTGAAAAACATGAAAGGCCCCATATTGTGTCTGGTGGGGCCGCCGGGGGTGGGTAAAACGTCCCTGGGTAAATCCATCGCCCGCGCTACAGGACGAAGTTTTGTCCGGATTTCGCTGGGCGGGGTGCGCGACGAGGCGGAAATCAGAGGCCACCGCCGTACCTACATCGGCGCTTTACCGGGAAAGATCATCCAGGGAATGAAAAAAGCCGGCTCACTCAACCCCGTGTTCCTGCTCGACGAAGTCGACAAGATGAGTATGGATTTTCGGGGAGATCCGTCTTCAGCTTTACTGGAAGTCCTCGATCCGGAGCAGAATGCCACTTTTAACGACCATTTTCTGGAAGTGGATTACGATCTGTCGCAGGTATTGTTCGTCTGCACCGCCAACGTTTTACACACCATTCCGCAACCTCTGCAGGACCGTATGGAAGTCATCCGCCTGGCCGGATATACCGAGGAAGAAAAACTTTCCATCGCCTCCCGGTTTCTCGTTCCCAAAAAACTGAAAGAGCACGGACTGACCACCCGTAATTTGAAGATTGGAAAAACTATCCTGCAAAAAATTATTCAGGAATATACACGGGAGGCGGGTGTCCGAAGCCTGGAGCGCGAGATCGGCACACTTTGCCGGAAAACGGCGACGCAGGTGGTGTCTAAAGGCAAAAAATTAACCGTCGAATTAAAACCGGCCGGACTGAGCAAATATCTGGGAGTTTCCAGATTTGCGAAAGATGTGGAGCGGAAAAAATCAGAGGTGGGTGTGGCCACCGGACTGGCGTGGACCGAGTTCGGCGGAGAACTGCTCAATATTGAAGTCATCACCACACCCGGCACCGGCAAGGTATCGCTCACCGGAAAGCTGGGCGACGTCATGAAGGAGTCGGCGCAGGCGGCCATCAGTTACGTGCGGCAAAGATCGGAAGAGCTGGGCCTGCCCAAAAACTTTTATCAGAAGGTCGACCTGCATGTCCATATTCCCGAAGGCGCCATTCCGAAGGACGGGCCGTCGGCCGGCATCACCATCGCCGTGGCGATCATTTCCGCGCTGACCGGCAACCCGGTACGGCGGGATATCACCATGACGGGTGAGGTGACGCTGACTGGCAAGGTTCTGCCCATCGGCGGGTTGAAGGAAAAAGCGCTGGCGGCGCACCGGGTGAAAATCAAAAATATTTTGATTCCCAAAGAAAACGAAAAAGACGTTCCGGAGATTCCGGAGAATGTGCGTAAGAAAATAAATTTTATTCCTGTAGAAACCATGGACGAAGTCCTCCAGCACAGCTACGAGAAAAAATTCAGTTTCAAGAAAGTGAAAAAGGCCGCGAATAAAAACGCGAAATCCTCAAAATCAAGTTCCACGCGCCGTCGCCCCTCCGTCACTCATTTGAATTAACCCGCATGATTCTGGACCGGGCTGGGCCCGGAGCAGATTTTTACATATCATTCTGAGTACCCGTGCAGAATTATTTCGTTGACCCTTTAACTTATAGGAAAATCCATTTGATGTTAAGTCCCTGGCATGATGTAGACTTGGGAGACGAAGTGCCGGAAATATTTCCGGCAATTATCGAAGTGCCCAAAGGATCCAAAACCAAATATGAACTGGACAAGGCAACCGGCATGATCCGCGTCGACCGCATTCTGTACAGTTCTGTACAATACCCCGCCAACTACGGCTTCATTCCCAAAACCTATTGCGAAGATCACGACCCGCTCGATGTCCTTGTCCTCGGGCAGGAACCGGTGGCGCCGTTGTCCATCATGCGCGCGAAACCCATCGGCCTGATGAAAATGCTCGATCATGGCGAAGCCGACGACAAGATCATCGCTGTCCATGCGGACGACCCGGAGTACGCGCATTATGGATCAATCGCCGAATTGCCGCCGCACCGCATGACCGAAGTGAAACGATTCTTCGAGGATTACAAGGCGCTTGAGGACAAGAAGGTGGTGGTCGAGGATTTTTTCAGCAAGATGGAAGCCCTTAAAACCATCATGGCTTCCATGAAGCTCTACCAGAAAGAATTCGGCGATAAAAGGTAAGCGTAAATTGGGTGGGGGGTATATATTTGTTTGTATGCAGAAAATCAAACAAATCTTATTGATGATCGGGGTGGCAGTTTGGTTGGGGGCGTGTCAGCCGCCAACGGCTCCGCCACCGCCGATGCAACCACCGGCCAGTCCGCCTCCTGCTCATGAGCAGGAGCTGTGACATCCGTTACCTGCCGGTCTCTCTTGGAGCCGGAAAGGCCCGGAACGAAACTATCCCCTTGGCTTGTGCCCCAAGGTCATCGAAAGCCGTTAACGATTAACAAGTCCCCTCTCCGGGCAGGAGTTACATTTCCCAGCGATGTTCCAGGGGGGCTTCGACATCTTCAGTCATGGCCATGACCACGTGCGGCTCGTTAGCCAGCCGACTTTTGACAACGGTCAGCAGGGTAAAGCTATCGGATAGAAACGCGTTCTTGTTGCTTTCATCCACCTTGCGATTCAGCAAATCTTTGTAGAGGTCGATCAGCGGCTGGGTTTGCAGGATCAGCGCCTGGATTTCCGGATAGGGTACCTTGCGTGTCATGTTTTTCTTGGAAAACTCGGCATGCTGCAACCATAATTCGACATCCGCCGGAGCCTCTCCAATGACTTCGATAAAATGTTCGCGGGCTTTTTCCTTCCCTACCCGGTCAATCACCTCGTTCACTTTGAGGGACAGTGAGCTCGGAGGAACGCCTTGAGCGGTTCGGCATAAATGGCGGAGGGAGAAAACCAGTTTATTGATTTGGCTGTCGATCTGCATACCGTTGTCGGAATAGGGCTTAACCAGCCCCGAACGTTCAAACATTCCCCAGGCGCCCCCTTCTCGCTGAACGATCATGCGCGTTTTGTCCAAAGGACCCAGTAGAGCCATGCAGGAATCCGTATCATGGATCGGCGATTTTGGAGCGGGACCGCTGGTTTTCATTAACCGGTTCTGCAAATCACTATTGATGGGGATTTGGGCGGCCGCACCGCTTTTGGGCTCCAAAGCGGCATCCTTGGTGATATCCACCTCTTCAGTCTTGACCCAGGTTTCCTCTCTTTCGGGCAGGCGCAGGGGTTCCTCCGCCGCCTTGTCCGGTCCGCAGGCCGTCAACAGTAACAGTCCGATTAATCCGCAAATCCCTGTTCTCAACATAAAATTCCTTTGTGATGGTCTGAAAAGTGAGCCTGCCCCCCGGGGCGTTTTAAAACCGGATGCGCGGACATCTTCATCTTAATCAGTGGTTGTAATGACCTTTTTGAATGAGCCTTTTCAGATCATTCACTTTTTGTTTGTCGATACCCGTGTCCCTGCCGGGAAGATTTTCTTTTTTCGCCCCAAGGTGCTTGGGAGCGGGTTTGGCCGGCGGCAGATTACTTTTACCGCCCTTGCTCGAGGACAACTTCTTCATATCTTTTTTGTTCCGATTATCCGGCGGTATCTTGCTGGGATCATCGGTGAAATGGATTTTACCGTCAGCGTCCTTCCACTTGTACAAACCGGCAGAAGCCGGAGCGGCCAGTGCCAGGCAGAGCATGGTGATGAGCATAATTCGCATGGGAAACCTCACTTGAAGTGACCGCCGGATATTGCTGGAGGCCGGTTACCATTCAGCCGGGGCAGTGCCCGTTTCAGGAAAAAACCGAGAAACGCGCTCCCCCCATCCCACAGCGAATGTCTAATCTATCTTCTTATTTATACAGCAAATACCGGCCCTGCGCCACCGGAAGACGGTAACATTTCGGGTTGAAACAGGGCCAGGGTGGCAAAAAGGTTGAAAAAGGGTGACCTTCGGTAAGCGGAGCATTAAAGTAAATGGCGGGTCGGAACCGATAAGCAGTGTGTCAACTATCCGGCAAAAACCGGTCACGTGGGCAAGGTTTTCCTCCGCCGCTGGGGAAGGTGAATCATGCCAATGTCCCTCAACTCCTTTCCAAATAAGCGGTTGAGGAATTGGTGCGGCGCGCCGGACGGCTTGACATTAGCGGCACCGGTTTTGCATAATCAATTGGAAAACAATATCTTAAGAGGAAGTTTCACCTATGGCAACGCCCCAATCCAGGACCGTTCTTTATATTTCTCTGCTGGCTATGCTGGTTGTATTGGCCGGATGCGAGCTCAAATTCGATCCCGCCCATACCTGGGACAAATGGTTCAAGCCGGAGACCGATACCGAGTATTACCAGGACAAGTCCGACGACCTGGTGGCGACCATCACCCGCGACGTGGAAGAGTACGAGATCAACAAGGTGGTGGTGCTGGACCTGGTGGACGACAAGGACAAGGTGCCGATTCTCGGCCAGTACATGTCCAACCGCGTGGTGGAATCGCTGACGCGCAATCGGACGTTCCGCGTGGCCCAGCGCGGGGAGGTAGTGGAGACGCTGAACCAGCTGGACCTGAAACATTCCTTCAAATACACCAGCGATGAGATTCAGCGCCTCGGCAAGGCGATGAACGCTCAGGCGCTGGTGATGGGCAAACTGCTCGACATCGGAGCCAACATCGACGTGCATGTGGCGCTGGTGGATATCGCCAGCGGCGAAGTGATTGCCTCCGCCTCCGAACAACTCATCCGCACCCGCTCCGCCGTGGAATTGTTAAGGCATTACTAGCCAGTTAAACAGAAATTCCCGCCAACCCGATCCAATAAATTAAAGCTAATCCTGATACGAAGGTTCCTGCGTATATCAAGGTTATAATATTTGAACTCTTGTGGTGTCTCTTGGAATGAAAAAACAAAAATACTCCGACACATAAAAATAATGTTGAGAAAATCAATGGCTCGAAGTAGGGGAGGCCTCTCTCAAAGTCCTTCGGGGAATTGAAGTGGGACAAATGGGTCAAAATTAGAGTTAAAGGCGAGCAAGCAATAAATATCCAGTAGACCGTATCCAGTCGGGTTTTCATTTTATGATCCGGTCTTGTTCCTATACCTGGCAAGGGCCATGAGGGGGAAGAAGATCTGGTACATGTGGTACTTGATATAGAAATGAATGGGGAAACCGGTGCCGGTGAACTGGTCTTCGTACCAGCTTCCATCGGCTTTCTGTTGTTGGATGAGGTAATCGATGCCGCGCTTCACAGCGGGGCTTTCGGTGGCATCGGCTTCCATCAGGCCCATCAACGCCCACGCGGTTTGTGATTTTGTGCTTTTCCCCTTGCCTCGCAGATGGGGCTCTTCATACGTCCGGCAGGTTTCGCCCCAGCCGCCGTCTTCGTTCTGGTGTTCCTTCAGCCATTCGGCGGCCTTGCGGATGTACGCCTGACTCGGGTCCTCTCCAATAGACCGCAAACCGGTCAGCACCAGCCATGTCCCGTAAATGTAATTGACGCCCCACCGTCCGAACCAGCACCCATCATCTTCCTGCTCGCTTTTGATGAAGCGAATGGCTCTCTGCACCATCGGGTCGTTCGGGTTGTGATTGATGCGTCCCAGCATCCACAGCACGCGTCCGGTCACGTCCACCGTCGGCGGGTCGAGCATGGCGCCGTGATCGGCGAACGGTATCTGGTTGAACAGTTCGTGATCGTTGTCCTGATCGAACGCCGCCCATCCGCCGTTGGAACTCTGCATACTGAACAGCCAGGTGAAGGCGCGTTGCATTTCTTTTTCTTTCCACTCCGTATCGCCGATGGCGGTGCGCTCCAGCGCCATCAGAATTTCCGCCGTGTCGTCGCAGTCGGGGTAGGGCTCGTTGTAAAACTCGAACGCCCAGCCGCCGGGCGGGGTGTTGGGATTTTTCACCATCCAGTCGCCGGGACGCGTCACCTGTTTGGTCAACATCCATTCCCCGGCCTTGACGATGTTGGGATGATCCCCCGGCACGCCGGCGTCCATCAGCGCGTTACAGGAGATGGATGTGTCCCACAGCGGCGAGACGCAGGCCTGGAAAATCAACTGGTCGTCACGGCGGATGATAAAGCGGTCGATCGCTTGAAAACCTTTGATCAGGAGCGGGTCGTCATTTTTGTACCCCATCAGCTTCAGCGCCATCATCGAGTTGAGCATGGCAGGCTGGATACCGCTGAAGTCGCCCTCCGGCTCCTGATGGTCGAGGGTCCATTTCAGGGCGCGCTTCAGGGCCAAACTGCGCAGGGGTTTGATCGGTGATTTGCCGAGAAACTTCAGAACCTTGTCGACGAACAGGAAAAAGTTCGGCCAG
>JAOUPX010000103.1 GCA_029879645.1 Nitrospinota bacterium | reverse complement strand
TTATTCCTAGTCGTTTTAAACCCATCCTTAACATTTTAATAGGTTTTCTTTCAGGGTTGATCACCGTCTTCCTTGCCTATGCGGCCTGGAAGTTTGTCGAATTCGAAATGGAATCTCCAACCACTCTGTTTTTTGATATACCCGCGTGGATTTTCCAAACTATCCTTCCATTCAGTTTTGCAGTAATTTCCCTCAGGTACTTCTTGCGCGTGTATGACGAATCGGTAAAGTTTTGGAATGCGAGATGACTTTTATCATCGTCCTCACAATCATCCTTCTGGCCCTTCTGGGAGTGCCCCTGTTCGCCATTATCGGACTCGCCGGACTGGTATCTTTTTACCATGCAGAAATTGATTCGGCCGGACTCTTTATTGAGTTGTACCGGGTAGCCAGTTCCCCCACCCTGATCGCCATCCCCCTATTCACCCTGGCAGGGTTTATCATGGCGGAAAGTAAAACTCCGCAAAGATTAACCCGGTTGTCCCAGTGCTATCTGGGAGGAATACCCGGCGGCATGCCTGTGGCCGTCATGGTGGCTTGTGCATTTTTTACTGCATTTACCGGAGCTTCGGGAGTCACCATTATCGCCCTGGGAGGTCTCTTTTATCCATTACTCCTTAAAGAACAATATTCCAGGAATTTCTCCCTGGGTCTGGTTACATCCTCAGGAAGCCTCGGCCTCCTGTTTCCCCCTTCGCTCCCATTGATCCTTTTCGGACTGGTAGCCCAGGTAAATATCAACGAGCTGTTTCTAGCCGGATTCGTTCCGGGTCTGTTGATGATTGGTATTCTGGGCCTGTATAGCATGTGGATGAATATACATTTAAAAATTGAACGTATTCCCTTCAATCTAATGGAAGCACGTTCGGCACTGAGGGAAGCCGCCTGGGAAATCCCTCTGCCGTTCGTCATTGTACTGGGAATATATTTGGGCGTATTTACCGTGACCGAGGCGGCGGCGGTTACCGTAGTCTATGTACTCATCATCGAATCCTGGGTCTATAAGGACATTCATCCGGTTCGGGATTTACCAAAATTAACGATCAACAGTATGATCCTGGTCGGAACCATCATCATTATCCTCGGAACGGCTATGGGGTTCACCAGCTATCTGGTGGATATGCAGGTTCCTATGAAAGTGCTGAATTTCATGAAGCAATACATTGGGGATCAGTTGACTTTCTTGATTGTCCTCAACGTACTGCTTTTAATCGTGGGTTGCATGATGGATATATTTTCAGCACTGATTGTAATTGTTCCGTTGATTGTTCCCATTGCCAAAAGTTATGACGTCAACATGCTGCATTTAGGTGTTATTTTCCTCACCAACCTGGAAATCGGCTATTCAACCCCGCCGGTTGGGATCAACCTGTTTATTGCCAGTTCACGCTTTTCCGAGCCCGTCCTTCGCCTGTACCGTGCGGCCCTTCCCTTTCTCGGATTGCGCATTGCCGGTCTTCTGATCATCACCTATTTCCCTGCCCTGAGCCTGTTTCTAGTCAACCTCTTTCAACGATAGACGGGGATTATGGTAAAATCCTTTTTCAGTCTAAGGACTGCATCATTTAATCCCCTTGGAGGATTCCAAATGCTGACTGCACCGAACCAGCCATTCGATATTGGCCCTATTTATTATGCAGTGTCTACCGGCCCCTGGGGATTGTTGGGGCTTGCCGCCTCAGAAAAAGGCCTGATTCATGTTCAATCCGCGGTATCCAGTGAAAAGGCCTATGTGGATTTTCTAAAGCGGTCCTTTGTTCATCCTCCCCAGAAAAACCCGGACCGACTGCAACCGGCCATCGCTCAGCTTCGTCTCTATTTAAAAGGCAAACTCAAAAATTTCGACGTGCCTCTGGATTTTTTTTCCGGTACTCCTTTTCAGAAACAAGTCTGGAAGAAGCTGGCATCCATTCCCTACGGAGAAACCCGTAGCTACACCTGGCTGGCGCGATCGGTTAAACGCCCTCAAGCTCACCGGGCGGTCGGAAATGCCAACGGGAAAAACCCTCTATCCATCCTTCTGCCCTGCCACCGGGTCATTCAGAGCAATGGCGGGTTGGGTGGATATTCGGGAGGAATTCATATCAAAAAATATCTGCTCGAACTCGAAAAGACCGGCCGTGCCCCTTTATAAAACCCAGGCAGTCGTTTTGAAATCCATGAAACTGTCGGAAAAAGACAAGCTGGTGACCTTTCTGACGGAAACCCATGGCAAGGTCAAATGCGTGGCCAAGGCTGCCAGAAGGCTCAAAAGCCGGTTTGGAGCCTCCCTGGAACCCATGTCGCACGTTTCGCTGATCTATTTCGGCAAGGAACATCAGGAGCTCTACCGGCTCAACCAATGTGATATTATCCAGTCATTTCAGGAAATCAAAGAAAGTCCTGATTTATTCTATACGGCGGTTTATTTCCTGGAGTTGGCGGGGCATTTCATCGTCGAAGGGCATCCCGAACCGGAAATTTTTCGTCTTCTGGTACGATCCCTTCAGGAGGCGGGCAAAGTCGGAAATATGGAACTATTATGCCGGTTGTTCGAATTCAGGATCATGGCACATGCCGGTTATACTCCCCGCCTCCGGAAATGTATTGTTTGCCGCAGGGAACCCCAGTCTCTGTGGGTGGGATTCAGTTATAATCAACACGGAATCATCTGCGAATCCTGTTTTGATAAAGAACCGGTGGAAACCCGGATCAAATCTGGAACCGTCAGCTATCTTAAAAAGTTTCTTTCGCTGGACTTAAACCATGTACATCGGTTAAAAATACCGAAAGAACTCGAAGCGGAAATAGAGTCCATCACCCATCGCCTGGTCCTTGCGCGCCTGGGAAGGGAAATGAAATCCTATCCCTTCATCCGGCAAATGGCCGAATGGGTTTAAATCCTTAATTAGAAATGGAACATTATGATTAAAAAAGGAATTCATACTGAAAAGGCCCCGAAAGCTATCGGACCCTATCAACAGGGAATTCGGCTGGGTGACTTGATTTTCACTTCAGGCCAGATCGCTCTGGATCCGGTGACAGGGAATTTTCTGGCGGGCGAAATTGAGCAGGAAACGGAATTGACCCTGAAAAACATATCAGCCATTCTCGAAGCCGAAGGCCTGACCATGGAGCATGTGATTAAGGCGACGGTTTATTTGTCTGACATGAACGATTTTGCGCGGATGAATCAAGTTTACGAACAATGCTTTGCGACCAGCAAACCCGCACGGGCGTGTGTTCAGGTGGCGGCCCTTCCCAAAGGTGCCAAAGTAGAAATCGATGTGATCGCGGCGGCTCATGGCTAAAAAGAAGAGCCGGGCAGGCGAAATCAATTTTTATAAAGCCATGACAGTACTGGGAATCATCTTAGCCGGCGTCTTGGGTTACATGTTCCTCGGATCGGCCCCCCGGCTGAGCCGGCATGACTTTCATGTCGCCACCGATCCTGTCGCAAAATGTATGACCTGTCACATGGCGCAGGATAAACAAACCCCCATCATGCCTCATCGACCAATGGAAAACTGCACCTTTTGCCATAAACCTCAATAGATATATGGTGATGTTTACTGTGAACCCTGGTCAAACTGTGTCCGATCCGGTTTCCCGATGGCGTATACATTAAACCCTAAATCGAACAAAGCCTGGTGATCGAGGTGATTGCGTCCGTCGAACAGAAAGGCGGGCTTTTCCATGCTGTCGAAAATTCGCCGGTAATCAAGAGTTTGATACTGACTCCATTCCGTCATCAGGGCAATCGCATGGGCACCTTCGGCCGCTTTATAGGGATCGGTTTCGAAGGTAATGTCGCCCTCCTCTTCTTCCAAATCCTTTTGTGCATTGCTCAAAGCGTGCGGATCCGTAATGCATAATCTTGCTTTTTCCTTCAAAAGCATTTTGGAAACATGTATGGCTGGAGCATCGCGCGTATCTCCAGTATCTGGTTTAAAAGCAAAACCAAACAGGGCAATTTTTTTACCAACAACAGTATTGAACATTGCTTTCAGTATGCGTTGAACAAATCTCTGCATCTGAAAATCGTTGATGGCGATTACCTGTTGCCAGAAATCTCCAATCGGCTGCAAACCGAAATGTTCACATAAATAAATCAGATTCAAAATATCTTTACGGAAACACGACCCGCCAAACCCCAATCCCGCGCGCAGAAACTTGGGACCTATGCGCGTATCTTTGCCTACAGCCAGGGCCACTTCATCCACATCCGCGTCTGTAACCTCACACAGTCCAGAGATACTGTTAATGGATGAAATTCTTTGAGCAAGAAAAGCATTGGAAACAAGCTTGGAAAGTTCACTGCTCCACAGGTTCGTGGTGATCAGTTTCTCGCGCGGCACCCAGCGTTCATAGATTTTAATCAATTCATCGCGAGCCTCCTGTCCAGAAGGGGTATTCATCGAACCAATTAATACTCGATCCGGATTTTCCATATCATGAATACCGGTACCCTCTGCCATGAATTCCGGGTTGGAAAGAATTTCGAAACGAATGGAATTGTTACCTGAGTGTAGAATATTGTTTAATGTTTCCGCGGCCCGGACAGGTATGGTGCTCTTTTCAACGACAATTTTATCGGATTTGGAATTTTCTTTAATGCGGCGCGCCGTCTGTTCAATGTACTGCAGATCCACCGCCTTGCCCGCACCTTCACCAAAATTTTTGGTCGGGGTATTAACGGTCACAAAAATGATATCAGCCTCCTGAATACCGCGGTCAATATCTGTTGAAAAAAACAGATTCTGACCACGGGCCTTCAAAACACGCTCTTTCAATCCCGGTTCGTATATGGGAAGATCGTCGGAATTCCACCGATCTATTTTCTCTTGAGAAATATCGAGAACCGTCACCTGGTAATCCGGACAAAAATTCGCGATAACAGTCATTGTGGGTCCACCTACATATCCGGCACCGATGCAGGCTATTTTTCTTGTAAATTTCTGTTCGCCCATAGTTTTCCTAAAAAAATAAAAAAGGAGAACAATCCATTCGGACTGCTCTCCTTTTTATTTTAAAGCGTATTACCGAAAAGTCTATTTTTTATAATTAAAACTTTTCTTTTTCTTGTCATAGGGCTGGGTACCTTTTGTAAACTTAAGCTTGTCCTTTTTGATATCCCAATCCTCTATCACCAAGGGGGTTTCCTCAGACTTCGCCTTGGTTTTGGCACGGTCTTTTACCTTACCATCCTTCACGATATTCTGATCGGCATTATCCTCGGTGATAAACTTTGCAAAGGGATGAACGGTATCCTTCACCTTGGCATAGTCTAACTTGGCATCTCCATGCGGGCTTTTAGGATGATTGTGACACCGGCTACAGGTATTTTCATAGTCCCAGCGCTGTCCGTATTTTTCCGTTTCATCCTTTTTGAAATCACCCTTGGTGTTTTTCATGACAACACGGAATTGTCCGCCACCGGCAGCAGAGTGACACATTTCACATCCCACCTGCTCTTTACTGGGTTCTTCCGGATCGATTTTCGTACTGACATTTTTACCTTTTTTATTCTTGCTACCCGCAGGCTTGAAACCACCACTTTCCCGGTAACCGGTGGTATGGCACCGAAGGCATTGCGGATCGGTCGTATAATCTTTCTCAGGATCCAGTTTGGCTTTCTTTTTAGCCTCGGCTTTCTCTCCTGGCTTCAGACTGTTAAACGATTTTCCATGGGGGGAATTTTTCCATGCCTGATAATAAGGATCGTGGCAACTGCCATTACACTTGGCGGCTCCGACATACTTGGGTTTCTTTGGGATTTTCTTTTTCGCGGCATCGGCATTATCCGCCACCCCAACTAAAAAAACAGCTGATAACAAAACCAGACAGATCGTTTTAAATGTTTTACCCATTGTTTTTTCCTGGAAGATTATGGAATAGGTGAATTAAACTCCCCTTTCAAAAGTTTTGGCAGAATATAATAAATACCCTGTCAGGTCAACCCCATTTCGGGTTAAATTGTTGTAAGTTAATCCATAATCTAATTTTCAGAACTCCTTTGATGCCTATGAAGCTGTCCGATTTCGACTTTCACCTTCCCAAAGAATTGATTGCACAAACTCCCAGCCCAAACCGGGGCGAATCCCGTTTGCTGGTCGTGGACAGGGCTACTGCCTCCATCGAGCACTCCACGTTCGGCGCCTTACCCGGCTACCTGGAAGGCCATCCTGTTATAGCGTTCAATAACACCCGCGTTCTACCGGCTAAACTTTTTGCCACCCTCGGCGAACAGGGAAAAAGTATTGAGGTTTTACTGGTCAAAGAAATTGAGCCGGGAATCTGGAAGGCCATGATGAAAAACTTAAAAAAACTCAAACCCGGTCAGCAGCTGATCTTCGGCACAAGCGGTCTGCAGGCAGTGTTCGTGGAACGCCTGGAGAATATCGCTTTAATTCGGTTTAACACAAATGAAGGTTTTGAAGCTCAGCTTGAACAAATCGGGAAAATGCCTCTCCCTCATTATATCCACCGTTCTCCAGAAGACATGGATACCGAAAAACTGGATCGTGAGCGCTATCAAACCGTATTCGCCCGTCATACTGGAGCCATAGCGGCCCCCACCGCAGGCCTTCATTTTACCCGGGAAATGTTGGATCAATTGACAAAGTTTGCGGAGCTATTATATTTAACGCTCCACGTCGGACCAGGAACTTTCCAGCCGGTCCGGGAGGAAGCTGATGTGCGAAATCATCAAATGATGGAGGAATACTTCAATATACCCGTGGAGACCTGGAACGGACTATTAAAGGCTAAAAGGGAGAATAGAAAAATAATGGCGGTGGGCACCACCGCAACCCGGGTATTGGAGTCAGTGGAGCTGAAACAGGAAAAGAAAAGCGATGTATCGGGATGGACGGATCGGTTCATTTACCCGGGGCAGACCTTTAACAATACGGACCATCTGCTCACCAATTTTCACCTACCCAAATCCACCCTTTACATGCTGGTCTGCGCTTTGGCAGGCCCAATGCTGATGCAAAAAGCCTATACGGAGGCCATCAGGGAAAAATACAGGTTCTTCAGCTACGGCGACGCGATGCTGATCTTATGACCTCGAAAGAGCATTCACCAAACTTAATCCGAGTCGTTAACCGCCTGCTTGAAATGCTTCCCGGATTTGAAGCGAACCACTTTACGCTCTGAAATTTCGGCTTCCTCACCGGTCTTGGGATTTCGGCCCATCCGTTTGGTTTTTTGTTTAACTTGGAAGGTCCCAAACCGACGCAAAATTACGGGTTCGCCCTGCCCCAGGGATTCCTTGATCAGCTTGATTACCGTTTCCACAGCTTCCTCGGCTTTGGACCTGGATAAGCTCGCTTCCTGAGAAACATGGTTAATAATATCCTGCTTGGTCATGCTCCCTCCTTACAAAGGTAATTATTACTTAATCCTTTAAACTGCAAAGGACTATCAACATTCAGCCAAGACCTGAAAAACCAAAGGTTTCCGGTTGAACTTTGATTATTAATGGTTCGATTCTACTTATCGGGTGGCCCCCTCCTGAAGATAAGTAAATAATCGAAATAAAATCAAAGCTTTTGGCCCAATATAACGGCCAACGGGGCTGAACCCACCAAAACTTCCCATCTCAAAAATACTTTGGGGAAAATCTTTATCCCGGTGATTTTTAAGACTTTTTAATGTCTCCAAGTATTTACCTAATTTACCATTTATTTCAAAAATTTCAATAGGTTATTACAAACTCAAACAGAATTATTGGAATGGGACTACGGGCATCACCTCATCCTCGACCGGCCGCCCTCTGCAAGAAAACCTTAATGCATTGATACTTAAGGCATTATTTAATCTCAGGGGCCATCGCAAGACCCAAATTTCAGGCTGGAAGGATATCTAAGGGGATGGAATTAGGAGGGGTATTTTACGAACAACTTCTAGTTGGATAATAGAAATTTATCGTATCTTTTCAGAGGGATGGCCTTCTCGAACAATTTGATAAACCTGCTCTCCCGGCTTCACCATATTGAGCTTATCGCGGGCCACCATCTCAACAGCGTATGGGTCTGATTTAAGCGCATCGATCTCACTTTGAATACGCCCATTTTCCTTCATCAATATGGCATTGCTCTGTTTCAAATAATCCAGTTCCACGGCAAAGTCATAGACATTCATGAAACCTTTATCGCTGAATGCAGCGGCGAGGAACATCGTCACGATTAAAACCATACCCAGCGCAAGTGTCTTCTGGGCCTTGGTCCATTTAAAAATGGATTCTCTAAGCGATTTAAACGACATCTTCATCAGCCTGCCAGGTTATAAAAAACATCTTTCCCTTTATATACAGCACTGGACCCCAAAATCTCCTCAATCCGCAGGAGTTGGTTGTACTTCGCCACTCGATCGGTGCGGCACAACGAGCCGGTCTTGATCTGACCCGCGTTGACAGCGACCGCAATATCGGCAATCGTGGTGTCTTCTGTTTCTCCCGACCGGTGAGAGATGACAGCCGTATATCCGGCCCGCTTCGCCATTTCGACCGCTTCCAGGGTTTCGGTCAGGGTACCGATCTGGTTGACCTTGATCAGGATGGAATTCCCCACCCCTTGCTGAATACCCTTCGCGAGAATCTCGGTATTGGTAACAAAAATATCGTCCCCCACCAACTGAGTCTTGTCTCCTACCTTATCGGTCAACTGCTTCCACCCTTTCCAGTCGTTCTCCGCAAGACCGTCCTCAACACTGACAATCGGATATTTTTTGACCAGCTTTTCCAGAAAATCCACCATTTCACTCGAGCTCAATTTGGAATTCTTTTCGGCGGCGAGGGTGTATTTGTTATTGGCATACAACTCACTGGCGGCGACGTCCAAAGCCAGGAGCACGTCCTTTTCAATTTTATAACCGGCGTCTTTAACCGCCTGAATCAATACTTCAACTGCCTCGGCATTGGATTTCAGGTCTGGGGCGAATCCGCCTTCGTCACCCACAGCGGTGTTGTATTTCTTCTTTTTGAGTACCGATTTCAAGTGGTGGAAAATTTCCGTTCCCATGCGCAGGGCCTCGGAAAAACTCTTGGCGCCGACCGGCATGATCATAAATTCCTGAATATCCACATTATTGTCGGCATGCGCGCCGCCGTTGAGCACATTCATCATGGGTACCGGCATTTCGCAGGCGTTGGTCCCACCGATATATTTGAACAACGGCAGGTCCACGTCATTGGCCGCGGCCTTGGCCACTGCCAGCGAAACTCCCAGCATGGCGTTGGCGCCGAGTTTGGATTTGTTTTTTGTGCCGTCGATTTCAATCAACAGTTTATCGATCAGCGCCTGCTCGGTGACTTCGATCCCCACCAGTTCCGGGGCAATTTTGGTATTGACGTTCTTAACGGCTTTTTCAACGCCCTTTCCCATGTAAACCTTGGCGTTTCCGTCTCTCAGTTCGATCGCTTCACGGGATCCGGTGGACGCGCCGGAGGGAACGGCCGCCCGTCCCATAAGCCCGTCCTCCAGGTAAACATCGACTTCTACCGTTGGGTTACCACGGGAATCCAGAATCTGTCTTGCTTGCAATCCGATTATTTCGCTCATGATTTTATTCTTTTCCGTTAAAGGATGGGCCTAACCCAGCGCTTTCTGCAAGGCGCGGGATTGGGCCTCGATGGTTTGATCAATATCGTTATTGGTATGCACGGCGGACATAAATCCCGCCTCGAACTGGGAAGGTGCTATATAGATTCCCTCTTCCAGCATGGTGTTGAAATAGCTTTTAAACAAATTCGTATCCGAGGTTTTGACCGATTCAAAGTTGACGATTTCCTGATCAGTAAAAAACATCGAGAACATGGACCCCACCCGCGTGAAGGTGGCGGTCACTCCGGCCTGCTTGACATTCTCTTTGAACCCATTGCACAATCGTTCGCTTTTCGCTTCCAGGTCTTCATAAACCCCGGGCTGGGAAAGCAGATTCAACATTTCGA
This sequence comes from Nitrospinota bacterium, assembly GCA_029879645.1. Taxonomy (GTDB): domain Bacteria; phylum Nitrospinota; class Nitrospinia; order Nitrospinales; family Nitrospinaceae; genus SZUA-226. The sequence continues at coordinate 700 of JAOUPX010000103.1, read as the reverse complement.
TACCGGCCGTCACCGCCAGCGGGTTGCCCGACAGGGTCCCGGCCTGATACACCGAACCGACCGGCGCTATATGATCCATGATTTCTTTCCTGCCGCCGTAGGCCCCCACCGGCAAACCACCGCCGATGATTTTACCCAGGCAGGTCAAATCCGGAGTTATCCCGAATAATTTCTGCGCACCGCCATAGGAAACACGGAACCCGGTAATCACTTCATCAAAAATCAGGAGTGTGCCGGACTCAGCAGTAACCTTCCGAAGTAATTCAAGAAATCCGGGCTGCGGTGGGACAACCCCCATATTGCCGCCGACCGGTTCCACGATCAGGCAGGCAATCTCTTTTCCCATTTTCGCGAACAATTCCTCGACGGCTTTTGCATCGTTATAAGCCACTGTCAGGGTATTTTTGGCCAGGTCGGAAACGATCCCCGGACAATCCGGCAGTCCCAGCGACAATACGCCTGACCCGGCTTTGACCAGAAGGCTGTCACCGTGACCGTGATAGCATCCTTCAAACTTAACAATCTTGTCTCGTCCGGTAAATCCGCGGGCGAGCCGAAGCGCACTGAGGGTCGCCTCCGTCCCGGAGCTGACCAGACGCACGGATTCGATGGAAGGCACCGCCTCCACCAGCTTTTGAGCCAACTCGGTTTCCAACTCGGTCGGCGCTCCGTAACTGGTCCCCAATTGAGCCTGCCGGGT
>JAOUPX010000102.1 GCA_029879645.1 Nitrospinota bacterium | reverse complement strand
ATGGACCGTTGTTTTCGCCATTCTAGGTTGTAAAGTTGCCAGCGGAGGCACTCCGCCCGGAGCAGGGAACAAGGAGAAAGGGTTTTATCCCCCCTTCTCCGAAGGGGGCTAGGGGGCTTCTTCCTCTGCTGTCACCCTGAGCCCGTCGAAGGGCGACCAGATATACCCCCTTTGTGAAGAGGGCCGGGGGGATTTGCTCCTCCCCTTCCCAAGGGGAGGTTGGGTGGGGTTGATGACCCCTACCTTTGAATCAAAAGCCCACGCAACAATGAATGTATCATCAACCACCCCTAACCCCTCCTTTAAAAGGAGGGGGATGATACCTCTGTAATTGCAGGTTTTTCCCTTCTTCCTGTTCCTTTCTTCCTTCTCCGCATCTCTTCATCCCTTTCTAATCGGCTTGCGGAATTCTAAAATGTTTGGTAAGTTTGGGCTATCTAGTTTAATTAACCTTTCCAATGACATCAGAAAGATAGCCTTTATGGTTTCATATCAACTTTATAAATTAATTGAAAAAACTTTAAACAACATCAACGAACATTCTGAATTTATTGAGTTCTTAAACAAACTATCTAACTTCAGCAACTCTACAATGCTAAGCTTATTTAAGGCTACAAACCACCAAGGAAGTGCCATTATAGAACCTAGCTCAGCAGTCCAAAAAGAAATTAATCAGATAAAGAATTTCATCAAAACTGAATATTCGCCGAATAAAACTTTTCATTCTTCTCGGGAATTAATTTCCGTATTACACGAATTCTATTCAAAGCTAGACACCGAGAAGGAAAACCTTGAATCGTTCATTGTTCTGATTCCTTTACTCAGCAACTTTACTTCAAATTATGAAGAGTTTTTACTTTCCACTTCTTTTGCAAATACATTAATGCTTTTGTATACTTCTCGCCGCCTCCTTGACAGCATAGATATATTAAGGGCAAACTTATCGATAATAAAAAATCAACTTCAGCTAGAGCCTTTGGAAATCGAAGAAGGATTTGGTCTATTATCAATAGAATTTCCTTCCGAAATTAGCGTCTCCCAGTTTTCTTCCAAATTGTCTGCTATTTCTGAAATATATGAAGAATTGAAACTGGTTTTTAAAGACAAAGAGGAAGTTGCTCCTATTGAAATACTCAAAATTGAATCGGGTTCTTTTTTTGCTACTGTATTAGGGGATAAAGAATTAATCTTAGTTTTTACCGCTCTGATCTATAAAGGAATTAAATACTTGCATTACAAATATAGCGCCGAAGGCCAAAGAACACAGCTTCATGAGAAAATCGAGTTAACTCACAAAGTCATTGAATTAAATCAAACCTTAATAGATTATGAGATAAAAACTGAAGGAAAAGATGAAGAAATTAATAAAGCAGGAGTAGAAGTTTCAAAAAGTCTAAATAAACTACTTAAGGGGGAACCGGAAGTTACTGTTAACGATGAACATTATAGTGTCGACGCAATAACTAAGCAAAAACTTTTAGAAAATAAGCAAAAATCAATTCCTCATGATCTAGATAGTGAAAATTAGAAATCTTTACGTAGTTCCTACCTGAGGCCTAAACGTATCGAGTAGTTGCAGTTCGCTGGAGAAACAGCGGCGGGCGGCGAGAAGCGTGACGATCATGCGGATGAAGCTGGAAAGTTTGAGCTAACTTTTAAAGCACTTTGTTAAACTAAATCTAATTCCTTTAGAAATCGCTGAAAATTAGGGGTCAATTTTCCCACATCCCCAGTATAATCCATAAACCCTCCTGTAAATGTTTGGTACAAGCCGGTTCGATTTATACGCTCCAAAACTCCTGGGATTTCCTCTCTTAATAGACCTATATCTTGTTCTATTTGATTAATAAAATTCTCCCAATATACCAAAGCCCGTTGTAAATAATTTTGTCCTTCCTTAATAGGATTTTTATTTTCAAATTCATTTAGGATCAATAAAATTTCAAACTCCCGGTAGCTCAACTCATCGAGAATCGAAAGAGACTCTTCATAATCATCTATGGCTTCAAAAATCCCTTTCTCGCAATACCTACTGAATAGCTGTGCAAACAATTGAATCTTTTCGTGTCTCTGAGTATTTAAGTATGCCTTGGTTGTCGCAAAATAGGCATGGAGAAATTCTTTATCTTCAAGCTGTTCTTCTTTTAGGGCGATGTTATTTTCTAAAATTTTGTCAAAAAAAACTCGCGTTCTTTCCGTCTTCATATTATTAATTTTTCCCATTAAGGCTACATCTATGGCTGACCCAATTCCAAATGGTACAAGCTGAATCAAGCTACGAACTATAGGGTAATTTTCATATTTTAAGATAAGAGAATTACCTTCAGTTGGTTCCAAATCTTCCATTTTATCCTCCATTAAAACCGCATGGGTCTTTTAAATGTTTTCCTAAGTTGAGGAGTATTAAGCCAACTTCAAGTCAAATCCATGAAGGGGTTCCAGGCTACTTCCCACAGGTGGCCGTTGGCCGGACAAGGCCCTAAGCTAAATCCCCCCAGCCCCCTTCACAAAGGGGGAGAAAATTAGCTCCGGCGCTACGCCGGTTCTCCTTGCTCCCTGTTCCCTTCTCCCGCCGGTCAGGCCGTGCTTGGCCGGAACGTATCGAGCAGTTGCAGTTCCTGCGAGAAACAGCGGCGTGCGGCCATTAGCGTCACGATCATGCAGGTCAAACTCGCGGTGCCGGCGATCATGAACACGATGGCCAGTTGATACTTCACCGCTTCCAATGGCGAGCCGCCGGCGATGATGAAACCGGTCATGATGCCCGGCAGGTGCACCAGGCCGATGATCTTCATGCTGTCGATCACCGGGATCAGGGCGGAGCGCACCGACTGCCGCACGGCCCACTCCGACGCCTGCCGCGCGTTCGCCCCCAGCGCCAGTAACGTTTCGATACGCTTCCGCTGATGCCCCAGCTCGCCGATCAGCCGGTTCAGGGAAAGAGACGACGCGTTCATCGAGTTACCGATGATCATCCCGCCCAAGGGGATGATGTACTTGGCCTCGGGGCCGATCACCCCCGCGCCCGCCAGCACCGCGAAGGTGATGACCGATCCGGCGAGGATACCGGTGAAGGCGATGCCGGTGGCGTGCGGTATCTTCCTGCCGCGCTTGCCAGAGATGGCGGCGGCGATGAGCGTCATCGCCAGCAGGATCAGCGCGAGATATAAATAGTTGTCGATGGTCAGAATCAGTTCCAGCAGGAACCCCATGAGGATCAACTGCACCGTGGCACGCAGGGAGCCATATACGACTTCCTTCTCCAGCGTCAGCTTGTTGTGCCAGGAAATGATCAGGGCGATGGCGATCAGCCCGTAAGCCAGCAGTAACGATTCAATGGTCATGACTTTCTCCTTATTCGCGAAAGACGCAAGTATTTCTCCCCTCCTTACCAAGGAGGGGATCCAGGGGAGGTTATGGAGCCCCTTACCTTGATTAAAATATTATTTATTCCGGAAAAACCTACCCCACCCAGCCCTCCCCTTGGAAAGGGGAGGGTCTATTGAGAAATTTGCTCCGGCGCTTCGCCGGCCGGGCTTTGCCCGATGAGTTCCCCTTTAAAAAATTTCTGTAACGTGGCATTGCTTGTGTCATTCACCAGGTCCTGAATGTTGCCGCGCGCGAGGACGGACCCTTCGACGATCACCAGCGTTTCCGTATTGAACCGGATGGCCTGCGGGATGTCGTGCGTTACCAGCACCGTCGCCGTGTGCAAACGCGAATGAATATCCTTGATGAGATTCTCGATGGTCAGCGCCGCGGTGGGATCGAGCGCCGCCGTCGGTTCGTCGAGCAGAAGCACGTCCGGTTGATTCGCCAGCACCTGAGCGAAGGCCACGCGTTGCTGCTCCCCGACCGAAAGCGTTTCCACCTGCCGCGTCATGAAGCCGGGCGACAGGCCGACCTGTTGCAGGAGTTCTTGAATCTCCTGTTCGCTCACCGTCTTTTGACGCAGGGAGGGTCCGAGTCCCACGTTCACCGCCACCGTGTCGGGGATCAGTGCCGGGATCTGGAACACCATGCCCATGCGGCGGCGCAGTTCCAGAATGTCCATCGCCTTGACGTCCTGCCCGCCGAGAAACACCTCGCCGGAGTCGGGCGTGTCCAGCCGGTTGAGGCACCGCAGGAGCGACGACTTGCCCGCGCCGGAAGGACCCAGCACGGTCAGCATATGCCCCGGCTGAACCTCGAACGACAGGTCCTTCAGGATTTTCCGGTCCCTGGTCAGTGATAAGTTGGATACGCGCAACATGAAATCTTCACTTTCATATTCATAAAAGGCAAGAGGAGGAATCCCCCCGGCCCCCTTTGCAAGGGGGAGTTTAAAAGGAAAAATTATCAACCACCCCTAACCCCTCCTTTAAAGGAGGGGGACTCTATTTCCCTCCCCTTTGGAAGGGGAGGCTGGGTGGGGTTGATAACCCCTTCCTTATTAAAAACGAGCCAAAACACAGATCCTTCGCTAACGCTCAGGATGACCATTGTATCGCTTCTTTGTCATTCTGAGGAGCCTGAGACAATTCCTGTCTTGAAGCCCCCTAAGGAAAGAGGCCCCCAACCCCTATTCACAAAGGGGGAATATTGAGTCCAGCGTCACGCTGGCCTGTGCTACGCCGGAAAATAGTTGCCACAAATCTTTGATTTTGCTTATACTGGGCCTATATCACACCGATAGAGAATTATGATCCCTTTTCACGGAGCGTGCGACACGTGATTCGCCGATTCACCCAAAGCCGTCCGGGCCTGATTGTAACGTTCATCCTGTTATGGACGTTCCACTTCAGTTTCGGCGTATTCAACCATTACCACCCTGAATACGCCCACGCGCACGATGGCGAACTGCAGGCCCATGCCCACGGCGGGCATTTCCATTCGCTGGAGCTGGAGTATCTGGCGCACTTCGTCGATGACGCCGGGCCGCCCCTGCTCCCCGGCGAGACGCATCACCATTCCGAAAGCCTGCCGGGAAGCGACCCGGAAACGGCGCAATACGATTTCAATTCCTCCGGCATCACTAAAATCAAATCCGCGGTCGATTTCCCACTCGATGCCGCTCCGGTGCCCTTCGATCCGGCACAACTGAAATTCTTCCAGACCCTGCAGGCCTCCTCCGACACCGGCAGGATTCTTCTGCAATCCCAATCCTTCATTGAACGCTCACCGCCCCTGCGCGTGTAATTCTCCCGCTTCAGCTCAACCCATTTTATAAATTTTAACTGGAACGCGCTCGGGGATTTTTGCATTGCCCCGGCCCATACCCATATGAAACCCGTTATGCGAAGAATCGTCCTGTGCGGACTGCTGGCGCTTGTGCCATCGGTTTCTCAGGGGGCGGACTCTCAATCAAAGACACCTTCATCCACCGGCGATGGCGGGAATATCACCCTGCAGAAAAAACCCGGCGGCGGCCTGACCCTGCAGGAGGTGGTTGCGCAGGTCCTGCTGAAAAACCCGGATCTGGAAGTGTACTCCTGGGAAGTGCGGGCGCGGGAGGCGCGGGCCCTGCAGGAAGGCCTGCTCAACAACCCGCAACTGAGTATCAGTCCGCAGGATTTCTGGGGCTCCGGTAAACTGGCCGGTTTCGACAGTATGGAAAACACCGCCATGCTGAGTCAGGTTATCGAACTGGGGGGCAAGCGAATGAAACGCCAGAGAGCCGCCCACCTGGACCGGGATCTGGCGCAGTGGGATTACGAAACGCGGCGAATGGAAGTACTGACCCGCGTGTCTCAGGATTTCACCGATGTTCTTGCCGGACAGGAGCGGGTGAAACTGCATGAAGAACTGGTCGGGTTGTCACAGAAGGCTTTGGAAACCGTTCAGGCCCGGGTCACCGCCGGCAAGGTTTCGCCCATCGATGAGGTCAAGGCCGGCGTCGCCCTGGCCACTCACCAGGTGAATCTGGACCAGGCCCGATCGACCCTGGCAGGGGCGAAACAACGCCTGGCCACTTCCTGGGGATCCACCGAGGTCACTTTCGATCATGTGCAGGGCAATCTGTTCGCAACGGTCCCGGTAACGCCGCTCCAGAACCTGAAGGATGACCTGTCCCGCAACCCGGACCTGGCACGCTGGGCGACGGAAGTCATCCACCGGCAGGCGGTGGTCACCCGGGAGGAATCGAAAGCGGTGCCGAACATCACTCTCGGCGCCGGTTCCCGTTACATACAGGAGGTCAAGGATTATGCCTGGCAGGTGAACATAACCGTTCCGCTCCCGATATTCGATCGCAACCAGGGCGGCATCGCCGAAGCGCGTCACCGCCTTTCCAAGGCCGATGCGGAAAAACGTTCGGTGGAATTGCAGTTGCAACGGGCGCTTTCCATCCAATACGCCAATCTGGTGAACGCCTATAAACGGGTGGAGAATCTGAAAACCAAAATCCTGCCGGGTGCGCAGACGGCGTTTGAAGCGGTCAACGAGGGCTATCGGTACGGGAAATTCGGTTACCTGGAAGTGCTGGACAGCCAGCGCACCTGGTTCGACGCGCGGTCGCAGTTTCTCGACGCGCTGGCGGAATACCATAAAGCGGTCGCCGACGTGGAGCGGCTGACCGGGCAGGCGATCTCGGTTCCTCCGAAACCCCGCCCTCTGCCATATGAACGCGAAAGGGAACAACAACGATGAATCGGAAATCCTTATCCATAATTATCATCCTGGCGGTGGGTGTGGCGCTGGCGGTCATGATTCTGCAAATCAAACCGCCGATGGTTCACGAACATGAAGAGCCGACCGGTCACTCGGTTGCGGAAGAGCAGGGGCATTCCGAGGAAGGGGAAACAGAGGCTCAGGAAAGAGCCGAGGAACGGGGACCCCACGGCGGGCGCCTGTTTGCCGAGGGGAACCTGAAACTGGAGGTGACCATTTTTGAGCGCAACGTGCCACCGCAATTCCGCGTCTACGCAACGGACACACAGGGTAAAACTATTCCGCTTGATCAAATTCAGTTGACCATCGATTTGAATCGGCTGGAGCGGACCGATCATATTCAATTCAATCCCTCCGGCGAATACCTGCTCGGTGACCAGGTGGTGGTCGAACCGCATTCCTTCGACATACAAATCAAAGCGACCTGGCAGGGGAAGAGTCATCAATGGCAATACTCGCAGATTGAGGCACGCTCCGAAATTTCGGAAGAAGCGGCGCGCAACGCCGGCATCGCCACCACGCAGGCGGGCCCCGGCGAAATCCACCAGGTGGTGCAACTCAACGGCGAAATCGGCCTGCATGAAAAGCGCGTGGCGCACGTGGTGCCGCGGCTGGATGCCATGGTCACCCGCGTGAAAAAGGATTTGGGCGACCCGGTGAAGAAGGGCGACATCCTCGCCATTCTGGATTCGCGCGAGCTGGCCGACGCCAAAAGCGAATACTTAACCACCGTCAAACAGGCCGAACCCGCACAAGTCGAACTGGAACGGCAGGAACTGATCAATAAAAACACGCAAATCATGCTGGACCTTTTGCGGGAGGGACTGGACCTTGATACGCTTTATAAAAAAATCAACCAACTGGTATTGGGGGAATCGCGCGCGCAGATCGTTCCCGCATACGCCACGCTAATCCGGTCCAAAGCCGTATACGAACGCGAGCAGTCGCTGTTCAAAAAGAAGATTTCTTCACGGTCGGAATACCTGCTGGCGATGGAAGAATATCAAAGCGCCGAGGCTCGGTACCTTGCCCTGCGCGAAAAAATCTCCTACGACAATCAACTGGCCCTGCTTGAAAAGCAAAAGGCGCTGGAGAAGGCCAACCTGGAAATCAAAACTCTGGGACAGAAACTTCAGGCGCTGGGACTGACCTCCCGGGAAATTAACAATTTATCCCATGAACAGAAGGCGCGGTTCACCCGGTTCGAACTGCGCGCGGCAATTGACGGCGAAGTCATTCAAAAACACATCGCCGTAGGGGAGTCCGTCAAAAAGGATTTCGACGTGTTCGTGCTGGCCGACCTTACCGAGGTGTGGGTCAACATCGCCGTTCCGGCCAAATACCTGAACGTGGTGCGATTGGGCCAGCAGGTCACCGTGCGGGAAGACAAGCTGGGGCTGGAGGCCAGGGGCAAGCTCACTTATCTGGGCGCATTGATCGACGAAAAAACGCGCACCGTGACAGGCCGGGTGGTTATTTCCAACAAGAAACGCCTGTGGCGACCGGGCATGTATGTCACGGTGGATCTGGTTCAGGCCTCGCGCAAGGTTCCGCTGGCGGTGCCGGTGAACGCGATTCAAACAATTCGCGACTGGTCGGTGGTGTTCATCAAGGTGGGCAATCAATACGAAGCGCGACCGCTGGAACTGGGCGAAAACGACGGCACCCTGGTGGAAGTGCTCAACGGAATCCAGCCGGGAGACGAATACGTGCACCAGAACAGTTTTGCGGTGAAGGCGGAGATTGGCAAGTCTGCCGCCACGCACGATCATTAAGGGAGAAACGACACCGTGCTCGAGCGCATCATCCATTTTTCGATCCGACAGAGACTGTTCGTGCTGTTCGCCACGCTCGGCCTGATCGGCCTCGGCGTTTACAGTTTCCAGCGCCTGCCGATTGACGCTTTGCCGGACATCACCAATGTTCAGGTGCAGATCAATTCCGAGGCCCCCGGTTATTCGCCCTTGGAAGTGGAACAGCGCATCACCTACCTGGTGGAAACCTCACTGGCGGGACTGCCCAACTTGATGGAAACACGTTCCCTTTCACGTTACGGGTTGTCGCAGGTCACCGTCATCTTTGAAGAAGGCACCGATATATACTTCGCACGGCAGTTGATCAACTCCCGCCTGCAGGAAGTGAAGGAAAAACTGCCGGCGGGCATTCAACCCATCATGGGGCCCATCGCCACCGGTCTGGGGGAAATTTTCATGTGGTCGCTGGAGTGGGATAAGGATCACCCCCGCCTCAAGGACCCATTTGACGCGGCGGTGGAATTGCGCACCGTTCAGGACTGGATCGTCCGTCCGCAACTGCGTACCGTTCCCGGCGTGGCGGAGGTCAACAGCATCGGCGGTTACGTCAAGCAATACCAGGTGGCGCCCGATCCGGAAAAACTGATGGCGTTTGATATCACCTTCCGCGATGTCATGACCGCTTTGGTCAAAAACAACGCCAACGTGGGAGCGGGTTATCTGGAGCACAGCGGCGAGCAGTATCTCATCCGCGCTCCGGGACAGGTGGTCTCGATAGAGGAAATCTCCAATATCGTCATCGGCAGTCATCGCGGGGTTCCCATTCATATTCACGATGTGGCGGAAGTAAAAATCGCCAAGGAACTGCGCACCGGCGCGGCGACCAAGAACGGACGCGAAACCGTGCTGGGCACCGTGTTCATGCTGAAGGGGGAAAACAGCAGGACCGTTTCCCTGCGCGTGGCGGAGAAAATGGATGAAATCAACAGCACCCTGCCCGAAGGCATTCACGCCAACGTCGTATACGACCGCACCAAGCTGGTCAACGCCACGCTCAAAACCGTGCGCGACAATCTTTCCGAAGGGGCTCTGTTTGTGATCCTCGTGCTGTTTTTACTGCTGGGAAATTTTCGCGCCGCCCTTATTACCGCCCTGGTCATTCCCCTGTCCATGCTGTTCGCCATCAGCGGCATGGTGACGAATAAAATCAGCGGCAATCTGCTCAGTCTTGGGGCGATCGATTTCGGCATCATCATCGACAGCGCCGTGATCATTGTCGAAAACTGTATCCGCCGCATGGCCCTCGAACAATCCCGCCTGCAACGCGAACTCAAACCGGAGGAACGGCACTTCATTGTTCAGCAGGCGGCGGTGGAAGTTTCGCGACCCAGCATTTTCGGGGTGTTCATCATCATGATCGTGTATCTGCCGATCCTGACGCTGACCGGTATCGAGGGAAAAATGTTTCAGCCCATGGCATTCACCGTGCTGGCCGCGTTGACCGGGGCGCTGATCTTATCCCTGACGTTTGTCCCGGCCATGGTGGCGCAGTTCACCTCGGGCCGGGTTTCCGAAAAGAAAAATCTGCTTCTGGAGTTGGCCCGATCGATTTACGCTCCCCTTCTGAATATCGCTCTCAATAACCGGGCCGTCGTCGTCACCCTGGCAGGCGTTCTGGTAACGCTGAGTCTTCTTCTGGGCACGCGTTTGGGTACGGAATTTGTACCGACGCTGGACGAACAGGATATGGCGGTCCATGCCCTGCGCATACCGGGGACCGGTCTGGATCAGGCCGCTTCCATGCAGCATGCCCTTGAGAAAAAAATCACGGAATTTCCGGAGGTGGATTATGTGTTCGCTAAAATAGGCACCGCAGAGATCGCCACCGATCCCATGCCGCCCAGTGTGGCCGACGTCTTTGTGATGACTCATCCGCGTTCCCAGTGGCCCAACCCGAAAAAGCCGCGCATGGAACTTGTAGGTGAAATGGAGCAAAAACTGCTGACCCTGCCCGGCAACAAATATGAGTTTACCCAGCCCATTCAAATGCGGTTCAACGAATTGATCGCCGGCGTGCGAAGCGATGTCGCCGTCAAAGTGTTTGGGGACGATCTCGATATTCTTCTTGCTGAGGCGGAGCGGGTATCCAGCGTGCTGGCCACGGTCCCCGGAGCCACCGACGTCCGCGTAGAACAGGTGACGGGACTGCCGGTGCTGACCATTCAACTCGACCGGGAAGAAATGGCGCGGCTGGGCCTCAATGTATCGGATGTGCAGGATGTCATCGCCATCGCCATCGGGGGCAAGCAGGCGGGCCAGGTGTTTC
>JAOUPX010000101.1 GCA_029879645.1 Nitrospinota bacterium | reverse complement strand
AAGCCGGTTGTCAGTCAATTGTCCGAGCGTTAATCTGATAGTGTCTGGTGTCAATGGTTAAAATTGCCCTATCAGTCAAGGTGATATCTAAGGTTTGATCCCTTTTGCGCTAAATGAAAGAATTTTAGAGAGAATAAATATGAATAAACTGCTTATTCCAATTTTCCTGGTTTTGATCACTTTTAACTTTTCATATGCAGAGGGGATACTCTTAGGTATTGCAGAAGACCCTAATCATTCATCCGAAACTTCACTTAATCCAAGAGTCAGGGTTCTCTTCCATAAAGAAAATGACAAGTGGGTTGCTCTCGATTCTAAAGATACGCAACGAAAATTTGAGCTCGAGCGGGTTGTATGGACCATTGTATTTGATGGGAGAATTCTGGGCAGTTTGGTCACGGTAGATGATATGCAGCTCCCTTATCCTGACTGTCTATGGTGTTTCCCCAGAGATAAGGTTTTCAGAATTGAAGACATCAATAAATTCCCTAAATTAGAAAACAAGCATGAAAGGTTTGGGGATTGGAAAGGTCTTCCCTATCATCAACCTGTATTGCTGGTAAACGATCCAAATTATAAAGATAAAGAGCAATGGAAGAGATTTAATCCTGATCAAAACATTCTTTTAAAAGTTTTTCCAAAAGTGAAGGAATTCATGAAAGAGGGTTTCTACTGCAATGGCGTGAAAATTAACCCAACCATTAATAATTTTGAGTTGTATCGATCCTATAAAAATATTAGCGGAGAAATGCTAATTTCTGTTGGCATAAGTAAAAAACTCTTAAAAAACTGCTATGCGGCTGAAGATTTTTACAGTGGGCATATTTGGTTCTATTTAGGACAAGAAATAAAACTTATTGGAGATGGGTTGGATTTACTTGATGCGGGGGATTATGACTCCGATGGTGAAGTAGAGTTTGTATTTCACTATAGCGGTTATAATAGAGATGGCTACACTTTATTCGACAGAAGCTTTGAAGAAAGATATGACTATAAGTGGGGATACCACTAAGCTTGGCAAAAGAGGTCAAAACCCTTCCAAAAATGCGCTCACTTTAAGCCAATTATTGGATCCAGCGGGATGCTGGAATTGGGCGGGGTTCTGTGATATGTTGGCGGTGAATGGCAACCAAAACGATTCACAGGGGCCGCTCCGGTCATATGGTTCTTCCGAAGCCCGTTCCGGGCCGGTTTTCTCTTCACATTAATGCTTCAGGCACATGCTCGCTAAAATTCACGTTACCTTAAAAAACGGGGTGCTCGATTCCCAGGGCAAGGCGGTCCACCATGCCCTCAACGATCTCGGCTATTCCGAGGTGCAGGATGTGCATCTCGGCAAGTATATGGAGATCGCCCTGAAAGGGGTTTCAGAGCAGGAGGCCCAGACCCGCGTCACAGAAATGTGCGAAAAACTGCTGGCCAACACCGTAATCGAATCCTACCGCTTCACGCTGGAGCCTTCAGAATGACCGTTCGCCCCTCCCCGACAGGGGAGCCCCATAAATGGGGCAACTACGGAAAAGGGAATGGTTCATCAACCACCCCCAGCCCCTCCTTTAGAAGGAGGGGAGAGAGTTATCACCGGCGATTCGCCGGTCGGGCCTGGCCCGGCCTCCGGAGGCTGTCATGAAGTGCGGGATTGTCGTGTTTCCCGGGTCCAACTGCGACCACGACTGCTACCATATCCTGAAACACGTCCTGAAACTGGACACGCACTGGATCTGGCACAAGGATGAGGGGCTGGATGCCTTCGATTTCATCGTTTTGCCCGGAGGCTTTTCCTACGGCGATTACCTGCGCCCCGGCGCCATCGCCCGCTTCTCCCCGATCATGAAATCGGTGATCGACTACGCCAACCAGGGCGGCCGCGTGCTGGGCATCTGCAACGGCTTCCAGATTCTGGTGGAATCCGGCCTGCTCCCCGGTGTGCTGATGGACAACGCCGGCCAGAAGTTCATCTGCAAAAACCTGACCCTCCGTGTGGAAAACAGCGATACACCGTTCACCTCCCAATGCACGACCGGGCAGGTGCTGAGCATACCGATCAACCACGGCCAGGGCCGCTATTTCGCCGACGACGACACCCTGAAGCGCCTGAAAGATAACGATCAGGTTCTGTTTCGTTACTGCGATGCCGAAGGCAACACCTCGGACGCAGCGAATCCCAACGGTTCGCTCGACCACATCGCCGGGATCGCCAACGAATCCAAAAACGTGATGGGCATGATGCCGCATCCTGAACGCTGTGCCGATCCCTTGTGGCGCAATGTGGACGGCCAGTTGATCTTCAAATCCCTTATCGAATCGAGCCTAGCCCATACATGACCGAGAACACCCCCATTACGCCTGAAATTGTGGCCGAGCACGGCCTGTCGCCGGAAGAGTACGCCCGCATTCAGGAACTGCTGGGCCGCGACCCGAACCTGGTCGAGCTGGGGATTTTTTCGGCGATGTGGAGCGAGCATTGCAGTTACAAAAGTTCGCGTCCGCATCTCAAGACGCTTCCGACCGAAGGCCCGCGAGTGATCCAGGGTCCGGGCGAGAACGCCGGGGTGGTGGATATCGGCGACGGACTGGCGGCGGTGTTCAAAATCGAAAGCCATAACCACCCGTCGTTCATCGAGCCTTATCAGGGCGCGGCGACGGGCGTAGGCGGCATCATGCGCGACATTTTCACCATGGGTGCGCGCCCGATTGCATCGCTCAATTCGCTCCGCTTCGGTGACCCCGAACACGAAAAAACCCGCTATCTGATGAATGGTGTGGTTAAAGGCATCGCCGATTACGGCAACTGCATGGGTGTGCCGACGGTCGGAGGCGATATTTATTTCGACGCCTGTTATAACGGCAACATCCTCGTTAACGCGTTCTGCCTGGGCCTTGCCAAAGCCGACCGGATTTTTCTCGGCAGTGCGTCTGGCGTGGGTAATGCGTTGTTGTACGTCGGTTCCAAAACCGGGCGTGACGGCATCCACGGCGCCAGTATGTCCTCGGCGGAGTTTGACGATTCTACAGAAGAGAAACGCCCGACGGTTCAGGTGGGCGACCCGTTTACCGAAAAACTGTTGCTGGAAGCCTGCCTTGAGATCATGAAAGAGGACTGGGTGGTCGGCGTGCAGGACATGGGAGCGGCGGGGTTGTCGTCGTCCTCCTTCGAAATGGCGGAACGGGCGGGCTTGGGCATGGAACTGGATATTGACGCCGTGCCCCAGCGTGAGGAGGGCATGAACGCCTACGAAATCATGCTGTCGGAATCTCAGGAGCGCATGCTGTTCGTGGTTGAAAAAGGAAAAGAGGAAGACGCCCTGGCCATTTTCAGGAAATGGGACCTCGACGTGGCCGTGGTCGGGCGGGTGACGGATGACGGTATTTTCCGCGCCAAAGAAAACGGGAAGGAAGTGGTGAACCTGCCCATCCAGACCGTGGTGACCGGTGCGCTGAAATGCGACCGCCCCACAAGCAAACCGGCTTATCTGGCGGAAATGGGGACCCTCGATATCTCGTCCCGTGAATTGCCCGTTAACTGCGGAGATGCTCTAAAACGGCTGCTGGCCGCTCCCACCATCGCTTCCAAGCAGTACGTCTACGAGCAATACGACCACATGGTGCGGCTGAATACGCTGGTTTTGCCGGGATCGGACGCGGCGGTGCTGAGAGTTCCGGAGACCAACAAGGCGCTGGCGTTGTCGGTCGACTGCAACCCGCGCTACTGCTACCTGGACCCTTATGTCGGCGCTCAGATTGCTGTGGCGGAGGCCTGCCGGAACGTGGCGTGTGCCGGCGCGGACCCCATCGGCGTCACCAATTGCCTCAACTTTGGCAATCCCGAGAATCCGGAAATCATGTGGCAATTCCAGGAGGCTGTACGCGGGCTGGGTGATTTGTGCCGTTTTTTCGATATTCCGGTGGTCAGCGGCAATGTCAGTCTCTATAATGAAACTAAAGGCGAAGCAATTTATCCCACACCGACCATTGCGGTGGTCGGACTGTTGAATGACCTTTCACTCCATTGCACACAGGGATTCAAGCAGGAAGGGCACCTGATCGGCCTGTTGGGTTTCACCCGCGAAGAACTGGGCGGCAGTGAGTATCAGAAGGTGTTCTGGAACGAGTGCCGGGGCAAACCGCCGCGGCTGGATCCGAAAACCGAGTTGATGGTTCAGCGGTTGTGTCTCAATATGATCCACCAGCAGTTGATCCAGTCGGCGCACGATTGTTCCGAGGGCGGATTGGCCGTGGCGCTGGCCGAGTCCTGTTTCACCGGACCGAAACCGGTGGGGGCGGATATCGGGTTGAGTGACGGGATGCGCACGGATGCCCTGTTGTTCGGGGAATCCCAGTCGCGGATCGTGATCTCCTTCTCGGAAGAAAGTTTGCCTTCGGTGGCATCCCTGGCAAAGGAAGCGGGTGTCCCTTTTTCGGTGCTGGGCCGTGTTGGAGGCCAGCAGTTTAAAATCAAAATTAACCAGAACGAAATTATTAACGAAAATATTCTCGTGTTAGAGGATATTTGGAAAAATTCCCTGAGCCGTTATGGAAACCGCGTGGCCTGACAACGATAAGTTTCACGAAGAGTGCGGCGTGGTGGCCGTCTATGGTCATCCGGAGGCGGCCAACCTGGCCTATCTGGGACTGTATGCCCTTCAGCACCGGGGGCAGGAGAGCGCCGGTATCACCTCCTGCGACCGGGGCCAGATGTACCGGGAAGTCGGCATGGGGCTGGTGGCGGATATTTTCAACACCAAACGCATCAAGCGTCTGCCCGGTAACATGGCGCTGGCCCACAACCGTTATTCCACGGCGGGTGAAAGTAAGATCATGAACGCCCAGCCCTGCCTGATCAATTACGCCAAAGGCTCGCTGGCGCTGGCGCACAACGGCAACCTGGTCAACGCCAACATGATCCGCGAAGCCCTGGTCGAGGAAGGCGCGATTTTCCAGTCCACCAACGACAGCGAAGTGATCGTCCACCTGATCGCGCATTCGCATTCGGAAACGTTTGTGGAGCGGGTGGTGGAGGCTCTGCTGGCTGTCAGCGGCGCGTACTCGCTGGCGTTGATGACCGATACGGAAATCGTCGCAGCGCGGGATCCGTACGGATTCCGGCCGCTGTGTCTGGGGAAACTGGATGGCGCCTATGTCGTTGCTTCTGAATCCTGTGTCATGGATTTGATTGAGGCCGAATTCATCCGCGAGATCGAGCCGGGCGAGGTTCTGCTGATCAATAAAGACGGTTTGACTTCGTATTTTCCCTTCCGGCAGATGGCCGTCAAGCGTTGTATATTTGAACATATCTATTTTGCGCGTCCGGACAGTTTTCTGTTCGGCGAGCACGTTTACGCGGTACGCAAGCGCATGGGCGTGTCGCTGGCCCAACAGTCTCCGGTGGATGCCGATATCGTGGTGCCGGTCCCAGACTCGGGTAATATTTCCGCGCTCGGTTACTCGGAGGAGTCGGGCATTCCCTACGAAATGGGGCTGATCCGCAACCATTATGTGGGCCGGACCTTTATCGAACCGAAATCGCAGATCAGGCATTTCGGGGTGAAGGTGAAGCTCAACGCCGTTAAGCATATCATCCACGGCAGGCGGGTGATTATTATCGACGATTCAATCGTACGCGGGACGACCAGCCGGAAAATCGTCAAGATGGTTCGGGACGCGGGCGCGAAGGAAGTGCATGTGCGTATCAGTTCACCTCCAACCTTGTTCCCCTGTTATTACGGGATTGATACCCCGGACCGCGAACAACTGATTGCATCCAAACATACCCTGGAAGAAACCCGCCGGTTTGTCACCGCGGATACTTTGGAATACCTGGATATCGATAACATGATGGATATCATGGATGGCGAGAAATCCTCGTATTGTGCGGCCTGCTTCGACGGCAATTACGCGGTGCCGGTGGACGGCAAAGGCCCCCAGCCGATCCAACTCAACCTGTTCGGAAGCGAAACGAAAGAAGCCTGACCGGCTATTCCCTGCCTGAACGCGTTACTCTTTCCACTTGATAGAACAACCCATAGAGGAAATCTGGTCGTCGTTGACCGGTTGACCGGCGAGGATGGCTTCGATGGCGTCTCTTAAGTCGTGGCGGGTGATCTCGTCGGGATGCTGCCAGTTGTCGTCGACCCGTCCCCGGTAAAGCAGTTTCCGTTCCTCGCCATACACATAGATATCCGGCGTGCATACCGCGTTATACGCCTTGGCGGATTCCTGTGTCGCATCGAACAGGTAGGGGAAGGGCAGGTTTTTCTTCTCGGCGAGCTCTGTCATGTGCGCCGGGGAGTCGTCGGGATATTTGGTGATGTCGTTGACGTTGATTCCCACCAGTTGCACCGACTGCTCCGCGTAATTGATCTGCAGATTGATCAGGCGCCTCAGTACAGCCATCACATAAGGGCAGTGGTTGCACATGAAAATGACCACCAGCACCTTTTTGTCCTTAAAACTTTCCAGCGAATAGGTTTTGTTGTCGGTGCCGGGCAGGCTGAAATCGGGCGCCGGGGTGCCCAGGGGAACCATTGTGGAATGCACTAAAGCCATATCGGGGGTTTCCTTATATACGCGTTAACTCCTACAACTCATACCGGAAACTCTACAAGTATAACACGCAGAATGGTACAGAGGGAAGGGGCGCAGGGTTTCTTCCACCGTGTCGCCCATGCGCGCGGGTTCCTCTTCGATCAGGATCGGGCACACATACACGCCTTTGGCCGTGACCATGCGCGACGAGGCACACTGCAGGCTGGTGATGGGGTAGTTCTCGAAACACTTTTCAGTGACGCGTTCGTTGGGATGATACTCGCGCTCGTTGGCCGCCAGTTCGCCCATCAGGAACCCCGGCAGGAATTTGACCTGCGGATGCGGCACGCCATGTTCGCGCATGAAGGCCAGGGCCTTCGTTTCCATGGCGGGGTCGTCGTCCTCGTCCCAACTGCGCACCATCGTCAGGTGGGTGGAGAATCCGGCTTCCGCTAAATAACGCATGCCGCGCAGGGCCAGCTTGAAACAGTTCCGGCCGCGGATGGCGTCGTTCTCCTGTTCGTCAAGGCTGTCGAGGCTGACCCGGAAGTGCAGTTTGTTTTTGGAGCGGGCCTGCAGTTCCGCCAGTTGTTGTGCTTTTTCTTTGCTGATGAGCATTCCGTTGGTCAGCGAGGTGCAGGGGCCGTATTGGAGGATGGCTTCGTAAATTTCAAACAGCTCGGGATTGAGAAACACCTCGCCGCCGGTGATGTAGTAATCCTGGATGCCGAGATGCTTCGATTCCTCCAGATGCTTTTGAACCTGCGCAAGAGTCATCAACGGATGGCTGTCGTTCTGCGGCGTGCAACTGATGAAGCAGTGCGTGCAGGTTAGGTTGCACACCGTGCCGCCGACCTGGAGCCACAGCGTGTCCAGTCCCGCCATCGGCACTTCGGGGATTTTGTCGATTTGGGGTTCCTGTTCCGGAACCGGTATGTGCGGCGCAAGATTCATGGATCCAGCCTATCAAAATGGAATGGAAAATCAACTTTTACATTCACCGGGAACCTGTCGTTTCTTTTTATAAATGTAAACCAGTTACAAATGTAAACCAGGGACGAAATGTATTGCCCTTTATAACATTTTTCAATAATATTGGCCATACGGATACCGATGGAATCACTCATGGGCGTCTGTCCGCCCTGTTAGTCGGGGGAAGGGATGAAATCCTTTCGCTAAAGAATCGGTTTTCTCGGAAAATGAATCGCTAATAGAGGAGGGGAATGATGAAAAATACCATGCGTGCTTACCGGGCAATAATTGTTGTCGCTGGTCTGTTAATGATCCTGACGGGTTGTTCCAGCAATTATAAGAATTTCAAGCTTTCGGACGTTGATGAGGGCGAGAGCACGATTATTGGGAAAGTCCAGGTTGTGCTGAACGGTGAAGATTATTCCAATTTATGTTACGTCTGCATCAATTCCAGTTGTCAGGATCTTACTTTGGAGGGTTATGTGTTCATGCCCATGAAGCAGGGCACCGCCCAGATTGAAAAGGTATATTGCGAAACCGGGGTTTCGGAATCCAAGCAAGTCCTGAAGGGGGCGGAGTTCGAGGTTAAGCCGGGGGTGACCTATTTTGGGGACGTGACTTTGGATTGGAAAAAGGACGCCTCCTCTTCAGGAGGGGCTAAGTTTAT
Organism: Nitrospinota bacterium; assembly: GCA_029879645.1. Taxonomy (GTDB): domain Bacteria; phylum Nitrospinota; class Nitrospinia; order Nitrospinales; family Nitrospinaceae; genus SZUA-226. Next base: position 2,636 of record JAOUPX010000101.1, on the reverse strand, counting down.
GACCGCCGCTTTCGGGATTGTTGGCCGTACGCTGGCTCAAGGGGCGGAATCGGGAGCGGATGGAGAAATCAAAATGTCCGTACAAGACAATATGCCCGAGGTTGTGAAAACCTTTCGAGATCAAACGGGCAAAAATGATATTCAGACCGAAAAAAGCATCGTTGCCGTGGGAACACAGGCTGAGGAGTGAACATGCAAATATCTGAAATCAGAACTCATGGATCAAAAGTGTTTTTAACCCTTCTTTTGGTATTCCTGACAGGCTGCGCTTCCAGTTATAAGGACTTTAAGGCATCAAATGTTGGGGAAGATGAGGGGGTTGTTGTAGGCAAAGTCAGTGTGGTTTTTAATGGCGAACCCTATAACATCAATTTATGTGAATTTGGTATCGGTTCGACCTTCCATGACCTTCTTGATGAGGGTTATGTGTTCATGCCTTTAAAGAGTGGCGAGACCCAATCTTCTGTAAGCTTAAAATGTCATTACACCGGCGGGCAGGGTGACCATACCCATACTTTTAATATAAACCCGCAGGAAGTGAAGCCCGGGGTTACCTATTTCGGGAGTTTGCATTTTTCGGTTGATGAGGTCTTAACGAATCAATTGACTGCGGATATGGTATTACCAAAGAAGAGGTACTCAGGTCGTGCGGGAATGCTTGGAGTGGTGGGAGTATTGTTATTGCGGGAGAGAGCTCCGATTCAAGTAGCGGCGGCAAAGTTGCTGGTTAAGGATGAGCTACGTCCGGTTATGGAAGCTTTTCAACGGCAGGCAGGCGATGGAACAGTGCAAGTCGAAACGAACCTTGTTGTGGTTGCTGGACCAATTTAAAAATAAACGTATTTACAACCCGGCGGATTCGTAGGAGTCGCTGACGTTTTTGATGCGAACAGGATGTAACAGATGAGAATTTTTATAACCGCGTTTTTAATATTTTTGACGGGTTGCGGGGCTACGATCCAGTATCAAAAGAATTATAAGAATTTTGATCTTTCGAAGGTTGATGAGAATCAGGGAGTCGTTATTGGGAGAGTTGATGTGGAGTTGGAAGCCAAGCCCTACGACGCCAGATTATGTGGTTTCTGCATGGGTTCGGTTTGCCATCAACTCTTTGAAGACGGGTATGTATTTATGCCCCTGGAGCAAGGGAACGTGCCTATTGTAAGTATTTCTTGTGATTTGCCGGGGCCAAGAGGTAACAGGGAATATAGATTTGGGGTCGATCAATTTCAGGTAAAGCCGGGAATAACTTATATTGGAAACTTGCTTTTTTCCATTAAAAAATGGTCATCTCGTGCCTATACTACTTCCAAAAGTGAGGATTATACTGACTATCAAACACGTAAAATGAGTGGTGAGGTAGATAACCATTTAGATGCCTTGGTAAAGGACGAAATTGATGGTTTGTTGTCTGACATGTTTTTTGTTTTTACTGATGCCTCTAAGAAACGTACTTATTATGAATACTCTGCTTCTGTTTCGGCCGAGGATGACATGTCTGATGTTCTGGAAGTTTTTCGCCAACAGGTTAAAAAAGAAGCTCAGGTTGAGAAAAATATTATCAAAATAAAACCGGATTGATAAAAAAGGTCTGGCGAATACCGGTCTTCACAACCCGGCGGATTCGTAGGAGTCGCTGACGTTTTTGATGCGCAATTTTCCACGTAAATCCGAAAACGCATAGTTGCTTCAGGACTACAAGCTGAAAGAAGATTTGAAAATAATATTTAAATGGGAAGTCGAATATGGGGTCAGCGGAAATAATGATTCGTAGAAAGATAACTTCCCTTGCACTACTTTTTGTGTTTCTAATGGCTTGCGAAACGACAGGATATAATTATAAAGAACTCGATCTTTCGAAGGTTGATGAAAATGAAGGTGTTGTTATTGGTAAAGTTGGCGTCGAGTTTAACTCCAAGCCGTTTGATAAAAGAAAATGTGTTTTTTGCATCGGCTCAGTTTGTCATCAACTCCTTGGTAATGGTTATGTTTTTATGCCTGTAGAAAAAGGGACCGTGCCCCGTGTGGGTATTTCTTGCGATTTTCCGGGTTTGATATCTAATGGTAGCAAATATTTTTTTGGACCAGATCAATTTGTGGTCGGGCCAGGAATAACTTATATGGGCAATCTACTGTTTTCTGTGAATATTGCGTCGTCCAGTACCTATGCCACTCCTTTAAGGGAGTATGATAAGCCTGTGGCGGACGATAGCAAAGGTATAGTAGGTTTGGGACTGGATGGTCTTGTGGGCACTAAGCCTCATTCCTATTCTCCCGAAGGGATCGAGGACTTTGGGGTGGCACTGGCTGGTAACCTGTTTGTTGCCGATGATACTCCTGAGGCGCGGACTTATAACGAATTGAGTTATGAGGTGTCGATTGATGATGATATGTCTGATGTTAGAGAGGCTTTCCTTACGCAAATTAATCGGCAAGAAATTCAGATTGAGAAAAAAATAATCAAAGTAGGAATTAAATAATGAAGAAGGCTTGGCGAATACCGCTCTTTACAACCCGGCGGATTCGTAGGAGTCGCTGACGTTTTTGATGCGCAGTTTGCGGCGCAGGGCGGCGAAGCCTTCGGACGCGGTTTTGCCGAGGGTGGATTGATACACCGGCCGTTGGGCGAGGCGGGC
>JAOUPX010000024.1 GCA_029879645.1 Nitrospinota bacterium | reverse complement strand
TGATCGACCACCACGACATCATCCACTCGGTGGAAATGTATTTCTTCGTGCTCTACAAAAACGCGCCGGTGTGGAACATGAGGGAGGAAACCAAAATCAAAGTGCAGGAGAATCCGGAACACGACCTGGCGCTCGATTATTACTACACGCCGGAGAGCGGCCTCACCATTCCCGAGGCGATGGAACGCTACCAGAATTTTTACCGCGACGATTTCGATCCCTGGGCCCTGCGCGTCAACGCCCGCGAGCACGTGTATCTATACATCACCCACTTCGGCACCAACAACCTGCCGCAACTCTACGTCAAAAACCACCCCGAATCCCAACACGAAGAATCCTTCCAGGCCATGCTCTAGGCAAGCCACGCCTGCAGGTGACTGGCTGACCGTTCCCTGCAAACGATGATCTCTGGGCGCAAGCGGCGAACCACCGCGCTAATTGTGGGCCGGGTTTGAATTTTCAGTTGTCCTCTCCTATTTCAGTAGCCTGTAATAGTTCTTTGGCTAAAGCCCTTTCTTCGTCTGTTTTATCTGCGTTTTCGGAAATGCCTTTTAAGCGCTCCAGCGCTCCATCGTAATCCATAAAAACTTTTAAATCTCTTTTGTTTAACGGATAGTATGTTTTGTCTGAATATGTTCGTCCGCGGCATGCGTTTAAAAGTTTCAGGAATCCTTCGTCGGTCTCTTGCTGTTCCTGCACCCATTCCAAGACGCCCTTTTCGTCTCCAGATTGGTGCCAGCCATACATCAGGCTGACGACTTCTGGTGTATCTATAATTTTTTCACGATCTGTCGACTTAAATCTTCTCAGCAATATTTGGATTGCCTTGTCTAGTTCTTCCTCTGAAAAAGACCACTCCTCTCTTGGTTGGGGCCTATCTCCATAAATGCCGTGCGCAAAAATCTGGTCCCTAATTATTTCACACATTAACCATCCAGTAGCTTTGCCAGTGGTGAAAATTTCAATCATAATGTCTTTGCGTGTTTTTCCGGTCAGTCGGACGAATAATTTTTTAAATAAGGGTTTACCCGCAGATGATCTCCACATACTACCCCAAAGGTGCTTACCCTCTTGATCGACTTCATCCATACAATTTGCCAATGCTTTCAAAATTGATGGAATGGCATCATTCGGTAGGTCCTTCTCGTCAAGATTTTTTAGGCGATCAATCAGTACTTCAAATTTAGTGCCACCTTGTGGACGTGCTTGCTGTATGAGAGCCCTAGAAAGGTCTTCAAGGCTTTCGCCTTTTTTAGCTGAAGCTATAAAACTATACAGCTCTGTGTCTTCAAGACCTCCCGCTGGCTGGGCAAAAGCAAAATAGTATCTACTGTGATGGGGGCTGCCTAGCCGGCGGTCCTTTTCTAATGATGAAATGTCGTTTCCACTTCTAAAATTAAAGAGACGATTCTTATCTTCTACAGTTTTCCCTGGTTGAATTCCGGGAATGAAATCCTTAAAGGACCACATTGACCGCACTGAGCCAACGCTTTCATCCGGTAGGAGTTCTTTTAGTTCTTGTGCCAGTTTAGTTCTGCCGGTCTCATCGATAAAAGCGCCTTCGGAACCGGCAACAAATTCGCAGAGGTATCGCTCAATCCATAAATATAAGGCTTCATGTTTCAATCGAATCATTTGTAACCAGACGAGATCTGGAAAATCGGCTTTGTCACATATAGGTGGCCAATAAAGTTTAATCGCATTAATGGCCCGTATTACATCGCGAGGAGTCTCCAGAAGTCCGCCTTCCAAATCGCATACCTCATGTAATCTTTGTAAAACATCGTCAGGTAGTTGTTCTTTGGAAATGGAATTGTAAAATGCCAGGCACTCGTGTAAAAACCATCTTCGCAAATCAAAGGCTTCTGGTTGTGGTACTTTAAAGCTGACTTGGATCATTTTTTTGAGAAAATCGGTACCATTATCGACTGAAAGAGTAGTTTGGAGGCTGCCTGCCAAAATTTTTTGATCGAAACAAAGAATATAAATAACATTTGGAAAATCAGCGACTGCTCTAATGAGACGCATGATTTCTGTCGCCTCTGGTGGCTCAAGTCGATCCAAATCATCAATGACTACCACAATACGTCTGGGAAGTTTGCGGAGACCTTCGGTAAGTTCTTTCTTGATTTCCGGCAACGGTTTGCCAACTTTCGTTGGGTCAGTTAATTTCGCAATACCCTCAAGAAAATCTCCAGCCACCTTTGCGCCGGTAACGCCAAACGCTTCTGCCAGCCTAGCGATGGGAGTCAGTCCACGTGATAGTTTCGAACCGTATCCGCGGAGTTGCTTGGAGAGTTTTACTGTACCTTCTTTAAGTTTTTCTCCTTCCCCCTTTTCTGGCGCTTCGATTGCTTCCACAGCTGTAGCCAGGTCCGACATAAGTTCAGTCAGCATTCCATCCCTGTCGCCCACTAGCCAAGGCTCAAAACGGACAATTTCTGGGGCCTTCTCTTGATCATTTTTGAGTTCATCTGCCAACAGATTGACTAAACTGGATTTGCCCGATCCCCATTTCCCTTCGATTGATATAACTAATCCATGATTTGCCACTTGTGTAAGTATGGACGATGCCAGCTTATTGGCGACAGACCGAAATCCCAGTCGATCTTCCTTATATCCAGATGAAATTGAATGGTCAGGATCGAATTCTCCAGGGCCAAGAGGAATAGGAGTTTCCGAGTCAAATCCTTCCTCAGCCTCTTTTTGTGGAAGGTCTTTTAAATCATCATCGTTTGCCATTTTTAGAATCTTTCGCCCAAAATTTATAATCCATTTCATAAGAGATTCCTTAGAGGAAATAGTATCATTTTGCGATGCCTACCCCATTTAAAAATAATTTTCCCTATCGAGGGAGCGGTATTAGATGGCTTCGGCAAGCTTACGCTAGGGCTTCCTAGAGGTGGAAATTATTTCTTCTCGGCGAGGAAGACGGTGACGTCGGGGTGGACTTGGTTTTCGGGGCACATTTTGCGGTGTTGATTGAAGAACGGCATCTCGATGACGGGATCGAAGTTGCGGTCCTGCAATCCGTAATGCTCGAACAGGCCGCGGATGGGTCCGGGGCCGCACAGGAACAGTATCCCTCCCGGCTTCAGTGCGTCGGACAGCGATTTCAACATCCCTTCGCACGCTTCCCGGTTCTGGTGGAACACGAACGGTATCCATTTGTAGATCATGCTGTAGGTTTTCTGATACGCTTCGTCCACGTGTTCGACTTCGCTTAAAAATTTCACGCGTTTCAAATTATCCAACTGCTGTCTCCCGGCGGCAAAATTCCACAACTGCTGGGCATTCTTCACGGCAAATTCGGGATCGCCGTACAGCACGGTCACTTCGCGGTCGTGCGTGCAGTCGATGCAACCGGAGATGACACTGTCGAAGGTATGCACCAGCACCGAGTCGACTTTCTCCAGTTTGTCGGGCATGTCGTCGTGCCGCTCCATGTATTCGAAAATCTGGTCGAGCACCATCGGTTGCAGGGACGCTTCGTCGATCAGCGCTTCGCCCTCCGGGTAGAAGGGGACGGTGAACAGGATTTTGACCGGGTCGGTCTCGGGCGCCTCGCCGCCGAAAAAATGCTGCCAGCCGAACGGCGCGGCGGGCGGGGCTTTGGCGGGGGTGTGATTCGTCACCTGCCATGACTCGGAGATGGGTACCGTCTGTTGTTCGTCGGCATCGTGCAGGGTGATCTTGTCCGTCACCGACATGTAGCGCTGGCAGGAACCGAATCCGCCGCGCGCGGTGTTGATGTAGGGGATGCCGATCGGGTCGTCGTACAGCGTCAGCTTGTAAAGGTAGCCGTCCTGCACGGTGAGGCTCATCGACTGCACCGTGCTGAAATAGCGCCACGGCGGGTCGTTGCGCGGGGTCCATTCGATTTCGTGCGAGCGGTCGGTGTCCATGAATACTTCCATGATGTCCTGCCCCGCCGGTCCTTTCGGCGTGAAAAATGCCGAGAAAATATTGAACGCTTCCGGCGAAGGGTAGGTGGGGAGTCCCCGGTAGCGCAGGGGTTCCAGAGGCGTTTCCCGTGACTGGTCTTCGAACAGGCCCCAGATGAACTCGAACACCGCGCCGCCGCTTCCCGGCAGGGTCGACTGAAACAGCTCTACTACCGGGATGAGGTCCAGTTTCTCCCACTGCACCGTGAACATGAAGCTGACGAACACCGGCGTCTCGAACGTGCCGCCGGGGAGGACGTACAGGCCGTCCTTGTACAGGTTGACGTCGTATTCGCCCTCTGCCGTGCTGACGAAATTTTCATCCTTGTAGAAATACTCCACTTCCGAGTGCGGCACCTTCCAGGCCTGCGCCGCGCCTTCGCGCAGTCGGTCGAGCGTCATCGTTTCCCATCCCGGCTGGCCCTTGATGCTGATGTGGGTGGAGAACTTTTTGGCGCGGGGTTTGATGCCGATCCACTGCTGGCAGTCGAGCTGGCACCGCGCCTGCTTGAGTTTGATCTCGTGGGTGGCCTCGTCCGCCGCCCATTCCGCCTCGTGAAGCGGGTTGCCTTCCGGATCGGTCATCAGGAACCGCCGCCCGAAGGTGTTGTAGAAGACAACGTGCCCGGTCGGATAGATTTTGATGCGGATACTGGCGGGGGTGGGTTTATCCCCCTCGAACCACAGCGTGGACCCGTCCCTGGTCTCCGATTTGAGGCCGGTGAGGGGCTCCCGGAGGATGTCCGCCATGCGTTGATTGGCGGGAAAACAAAGATTTCCCTCGCGCGTGAGGGCCTCGATCAGCCGGTCCTTATCCATCAGTAAACCCCTTGAAATACGTGTTATTGAGACGAAGGGGGATTATAGGGAGCCGGCCCGGACCTGTCAAATGAACCTTAGGTTGACAGTGCCGCCCGCGAAACATATAATCCACAGAGAATCCTGAGAAAAATCAGATTGTTAGGTAATTGAAGGGCCCTTTTCCGGCCCTATTTTTCAGATAGTAATACCCTTTTTGTATTAGAGGAAGAGGTTCATGGAACAGCAATCGACCGGCAGTGCCAACGACGAAGGCAAGAAGTATGAGCAGATGGCTTATACCAGCCTGCAGAAAAAAGATTTCAAAGGTGCGGAAACCAACTTCCTGGCCGCTCTCAAGCATATGGAGGATTCGGGTGACGAAACCGGGCAGGCCTATACCCTGGGCAATCTCGGCAACATCTATTTTCAGCGCCGACGCTGGAACGAGGCCCGGGACTACTATGAGAAGTCGCTTACCCTGATGGAAAAGCTGAAGGACGAGAGCGGCATCGAGAGTTCCCTCGGCAATCTCGGCAACGTGAACTTTTACCAGGGAGAACTGGAAGCGGCACAGGATCAGTACTCGAAGGCGCTCAAGATGGTCGAGCAGAGCCAGAATCTGAAAGGGCAGATCCAGTACAACGAAAATCTCGGCAATATTGCCGTGCAGAAAAAGGATTTCAAGGCGGCGGAAGAGTATTTCGAAAAGGTCAAAGCCTGCCTGATGTCTGAGAAAGAGGACGCCGAGCAAATAACGGTGGTGGAAGAGAAAATCAAATCCGTCAAGAAACAGCCGGAGTATCTCGAAGCGAAGGAAAAAGACGCGCAGGTGGAAATCGATCAGTTGACGAAGGACAAGCGGCACACCGACCTTATCCAGAAATATCAGGAAGTGGAGGAGATGTTTTACGAGGCCAGGCGCTTCGATAAGGTCATCGAGATCAATCGCAAGATCATCGGTGTGCTGGAGGAAATGAACGATGCCAAATCGATCGCCATCTGCCACGCCAACCTGGGAAGCACGCTTCTGCAGGAAGGATTGGGCGGCAAGGCCGACCTTCTGGCCGAAGCGGAAACCAATTTCAAGCAGGCGCTTGAGTTCGTTGAAAAGGAAAAAGACCAGCGGCGTCAGGCCTATCTTCTCGGAAACCTCGGCATTTTATATCTCCACAAAAAGGAATTCGATCAGTCCTACGATTATTACAACCGCTCCCTGAAGATCATGACGGAAATGGGCGACGAGTTGGGCGAGGCCCGCAGTTACGCCAATCTGGGGAAAATCGAAGCGCTCAAGAAAAACTGGGACGCGGCGGCGGAGCAATACGGCAAATCCCTGCAGATCATGGAAAAGCTCCAGAACCGTCCCGGCATGGCCCAGCAGAATGAGGCGTTGGGAGAGGTGTTTCTGCAGAAAGAGAATTTGGAGGAGGCGGAAAAATTCCTGCAAAACGCCAATGCCATGTACGATGCGCTGAAAGACCCGCAGGGAGTCCGGATTGTTCAGGACAAACTGCTCTATATCCTCAGTCATCCCAAGACCATCGAGAAGCGCAAGGCGGAAATCGAGGCCGAACTGAAAAAGCCGGAGGTGGAGAAGGATTCGGCCAGGCAGATTACTTTGTTGACCGATCTCAGCAATACCTTTTTCCTCGGGAACCAACTGGACGAGGCGCGGAGCGCTTTGGAACGGGTCTTGAAAATCCAGGAAGAGACAGGCGACCAGAGCGGCATGAGTTCCACCTACGGTAATCTGGGAAGCATCATGGACCAGAAAGAAGACTGGGAGGCCTCCGATCAATATTACGAAAAAGCCATTACCCTTCGTGAGGAATTGAGTTCTGATTCCAAAACACTTTTGGAGTTGTACAGCAATCGGGCGGTGGTGCTGATCCACCTGAACAAGCTCGACAAGGCGGAAAAGCTGATGCGGCAATCCCTGAAGATGAACCAAAAAACCGGTAATGGTCTCGCACTCATGAACGATTATCGGAACCTGGGTAACCTGACCCTGCAGAAACGGGACTGGGCCGGGGCCGAGCAGTATTACAAAAAAGCTCTCGACCTTAATACAAAGGCGAATAACAAGCGGGAAATGGCGGAAGATTACCGGAACCTTTTTAATCTGTACGTGCACAATGAAAACCTGAACGAGGCGGAAAAGTATTGCCACAAGGCTCTGGCCATTGCCGAAGAACTTCAGGATCTCCGGAATGCCTGCCAGGATATTCGCAATCTGGCCAAAATTTATAACGAGAAAAAAGACCGCTCCAAGGTGGAGCCGTATTACAAGATGGCGTTGGAGCGATCACAGAAACTGGACGATCCTCGTGAGATTGCCATCGATCTCCGAAATTTCGGGGCGCTTTATCTGGAAAAGGGATATACCGAAAAGGCCGAAGAATACTACAAGCAGGCGTTGAGCATTTCCGAAGAGCTGGGAGACCCCAAGGAGATTGCGGAGGATTTCCGCAATATGGGGAATTACCATTTTCGGCGGGGGCATTCGGAATATGCGGAAGAATATTATTTAAAAGCTCTGAGCTACACACTGGAAGTAGGCGACGCATCGGGATCTGCCAAAGACTATACTTTCCTCGGCAATCTTAAGTTCCGAGGAGCAAGATATGACGATGCCGATTCTTATTTCCAAAAGGCTGCTGATATTTTTACCGAGAAAAAGAACTTTGTCAGTCTGGTTCAGTTGTACATGACCGTGGCGCGGATGAACCTGGCTGAATCGCGGAAAGATGAATGCAAAAGCTACCTCGGACGCGCGGAAGAAGTGGCAGGTTTGCTGGGTAACCCAGAAAAACTGACGAATTCCATTGAAGAAATGCGGAAAATGACCGAGCGGATTGACAGAATTTGATTTTTTAAGACACCAGGATATTCTGCGTTCCGAACCGGTTGGGAGGGTTTTTATCCGGGGTATTCACGTTGGACGAAGAAAAATTGTTTTTCACATTTTTTTCACAGTTGGAAACAGAGCTGAAAGTCTTGACAAGGGCGGAGTCATTCTATAGATTTCAGGTATCCCCTATTTAAGGGAAACCTATTAATCGTTTAGTTTTAGGGAATTCTTTTCGAAGTATAAAACAAACTTATGAAAATCAATTACAGCCCTCAGTTAATGGAGGAATCGGTTTTCCGGCACCTGAATCATTTAGAGCGTTCAGGGATGCGGGCCGATTACGATGAGTATCACTCACTGGCCGATCCCATCTACGAACTTCCGGAAGATGACCGGGAGGACGCCTTCGCCAAGGTTAATGAACTCTTTTTCAGGGAAAAGCTGGAATTGGGTGATCATGTCCTTCAGGCCCTGGAAGCCTGTGGATTGATTCCCAAACGCCAGAAAAGCGCCAAGAAGGCTTTTGCCGCCTCAGTGGAAAATGCCGGGGAAAGTGGAGTGGCCTTAGCCGAAGGTGACGAAGGAGCGGATGAAGATTCAGAAGATAATGGATCGGTAACGGAACCTTCAGGAGAAGCGCCTCCGGTCCAAACGGAACTGATTGAAAGTCTGGATGACGGGTCCGCCCCGGTGGATGAAGATAAGACGGAAATTCAGTATGAAGATGAAGACCGATCCTTCGAGGAAAAAATTAAAGAGATCACCATTAAACGGGCCATCAACAAGGTGGATGAAGGGTCCAACGTACTGAACCGGGTTTCCGGTTTGCCGGTGATCGAAATGCGTGTGCTGGCCAGCCGTTTCGCCAACCCTGAAGAGGTGGAGGAACTGGGTGCCTTTTTAATCCACGAGTTCATGCACGCGCGGGACATGATGGACCCGGAATTCGATTACGAAGACGCCTTTATTCCGGGCAATCCGTCGATGAAAAATCTCATTACAGCGCGATTCCGCTTGTTGTGGAATATTTATGTCGACTCGCGGCTGGCCCGGAAAAAAATCCGGTCCGTCATGACCAAGGAAGCGCGTTACAGAGAGTTTGATAACTATTACCGGAAGATTCCCGAACAGCAGAGACGTGGTATATTCGAGGGATTATGGAGTACAGAAAAGCTGACCCACGAAGAACTGTTATCCATGGCCACCGACCTGGAAACCCTGATCAGTACATTTATCGATTATTCCGAAGAGTTTACCGAGGAAGATCGCGAGTATATTCATCTTCAGGGATCGCCCTGTCCGTTGTGCAAATTTCCGACGTATAACTGGGTGGACGATCCTGAAAGCGTATGTGATGAAATGGTTATTGAAGCCATCCAGATTGACTTTCCGGATTGGGAAAGTAAGGATGGTGCCTGTGACCGGTGTATCGAAGTCTATGAATTGAGAGCTGGAACATCTTGATTTTTAATGGCTTATGATAGCGTAAGTAATTAAAATTTCCTTTCGGCTCAAATTAATCTAAACTTGTGAGTCGGGCCGGACCACCGGCCCTGACAGAGGTAAACAAGGCTCAGGTTTTAAACGGTGTTTGGGCTGTGTTGTGGCCTGACAATTTTGAGGGAGAGTCCCATGTCCGAAGTGAGCGAAGTTAAAAACCAAGACCCGATCATGTTGAAGTTTGGGGAAACGGGATCCCTGGAAGACTGTAAAGAACAGAGAATTTCTCTGCAGTTGGCCCGTGGCCGCATTTATGACATTTTATCCAATGCCTTCAGTTACCCCTGGAACCGGAAATTCTTCCGGCCCAAATCTCTGTTGGAGCCGTTTGATGTGGTTCTGCTGGATGAAGAAGACTGGGGCCGGGTGAAGGAAATGGTTGGGCGCTTTGGTAAATATCTCCCCAAAATGGCATTGAAGCAGGTGCAACAGGAATATATCCGCGTTTTCGGACACGCGGTTTCCCAGGAGTGCCCGCCTTACGAAATGCAGTATGGAACCGAAGGTGGAATTCAGTCTCAGACCGATGTCTTGATTCAGCTCGGCGGTTTTTATGAAACTTTTGGATTCGAGTTCCCCAAGAGTCGGGGTAAAGAACGTGTGGATCACCTTGCCGTAGAACTGGCCTTTATGTCCTACCTGTGTTTCCGGGAAGCCTACGGGATCACTAATGGTCATGATGAGAAAAAAATCTCAGTAGTGCGTTCCAGCGCCAAGAAATTCCTTCGTAATCACATCGGGCGGTGGACCCCCTTATTCAGCATTTTTACCGCGCGTAAGGCGGAGCGGGGATTATACAAAGATATCGTCGATATTTTGTCCCTGATGGTGCAGAATGAATGTGCCCTGCTGGATGTTAAACCCATTAAGGTTGAAGAGCCGGAGTACCGGTCCCTCTCCTATAGTATGGAAAATGATCTGGTGGCTAATGCTCCGGCAGAATGTGAACCGGTCAAGTAATCCACATCTATTGAGTTAAGATCGGGTTCCCCTCCAACCCTGGAACGGGATAGTGGCTTACCGCAAATTCCTAATTGTAACGTGCCTGGCCCTGATGGGAATGATGACACCCATTTCGTCAGATGCCGTAACTGTGAACGCAGTTCGCGTCCACGGCACCATACCTGTTGATCCCTCCGATGTGTTCTGGTCCAACTATGGGCCCACCAAAGGCCAGAGCGTCGTAATCGACCTGCAACCCCAAATGATTACCAATCCCATGTGGCCGGCACCCGCGACCAAATGGATCAGTGTTCAGGCCGCGCGTAACGACCTGGAAATCGCCGTTCGACTGGAGTGGACCGATCCCACCCGCAACGACATCATGGTTCAGTCCCAGCAATACAAAGACCAGGCCGCCATCATGTTTCCAGTCGATCAGGCCGGTTCGGCTCCTCCGTTCACTATGGGCGGCGAGGGTGAGCGGGTGAATATCTGGCAGTGGAAGGCCACCTGGAATAAAGAGGGAGCTGGAACGGCCGGTAACGAAGCCATGCAGGACCTGGAAGACCAGTACCATTACATGGCGATGGGTTCCGGCAGTTATTACATTTATGAACCCAGTGGAAACCTGGTACTGGCCCCTCAACAGGGTCCAAAAGTTTCAGAACGCAAAACTAACGTCGATCCAGGAATGGGGAAAAACGAGGGCGTGTTCAATCCCGGACGGGCCACTGGGAATATTCTTTCAGATAATACCCTTCGTCGATCTCCGGTGGAAGATCTCAACGCGGAAGGGTTCAGTACCCTGACCACCCAGGCGCATCAGGATGTCGAAGGCCGTGGTAACTGGAGCAACAATCGCTGGATGGTTGTTTTTAAACGTCTACTTATAACAGAAGATCAGAATGATACACAGTTTACCGGTCAGGAAACCCCCATTGCCTTTGCCGTCTGGAACGGGAACAACAAGGAAAGAAACGGTCAGAAGGCCCTCACCATTTTCCATCTATTAAAATACTGATCCCCGACTCACAAAAAGATAACCCTTAACTCCAATGAATATAAAGGGTTACTGGTCTCTTGTTGTGAGGTTTTGAACTTCCAAAAATTTTAAAACCCTAACATGCTTTCTGGCATCTTAATTTATGCATTATCTGTGTTTTGTAGATTTTCCATATTCACAGCCACCCACAGATAAAAAGTGGGTCGCTTTTTGAGCCTTATTTTTTGAAGTTCATCTTGTAAAACCCCGGTGCCTTTGTGCATTGAAGGTTTTGGAACTATATTGTTTTGGATTTAGTAAATGATTAATACGTCTAAAAAGTTTCGTAAGCGGGAGGAAGATTTTTAAAGATAAAGTTTTTAGCCTGTTTACACAGATGAATTTTACGAAAAAATAAGGCGGTCCTGCGCCTTATGTTTGTCTTTGATCCTTTGAGTCAGGGACTTGAGTTTCTCGCCAAAAGGGATTTACAAAAAGCCGAATCTCTGTTTCTTAAGGTCATTAATGATCCTTATGTACAGACAGAGGATCTCGACCGCGCCCGTTCCTATCTGAACGATATACGATCCTGTCAGACAGGCGCTAAAACCCTGAATTTTAATAATTACAAAAAGCTTTCAAGGAAAACTCTGGTTTCCCTGGAAGTTGTCGACGACCTGCTCGCTTCCATTTACTTTTCCCCCAGTAAAACCTATTCAGATCTCGACCGCGAAATTCAGGATCAATCGCACGCCATTATCAGTCGGCTCAAGCAAATTAAAATCCGCGATATCGGGGCGAGGGACGCATTATTCAGGAAAATTGAAAAAAATGGAATGCAGGCTGTTAAAAATCAATTGGCGGCCGGAAAAACCAACGGCAGTTCTGGAGGTTTCGATTTATACCGTTGGAAAACAATTTTCCGCAAGTTTATCGAACTTATAAATCCGATCTTGCTGGAGCGGCACCTGGAGTTGTTGGATTATATTCTGGTTACCGGCGAAATTAAATTGCTTGAAGACCCCAAACTGACCGTTTTGACCCCCAAATACCGGTGGATCATTGAATCCACCTTGAAATCCAAATGGTATTTGCTCCGCAGTTATTTTTTTAAGGCCCGCTCGGAAATTCAGAATCAGTTCAATAAAAAAGAGGGAACGCGCAAATATTGGGAAGAATTGAAATATAAAAAAATCAAGATCTTCGAGAAATGCGGTTTTCACGAAAAGAACATCCAAAAATTTCTATATATAGATAAGTTAAATTATAAAACCCTGTATGAGATATATGAATTCGCCCTCAGTCTCGATCTCAAGCTGACTCCTCGGGATGTCAGTTTGGCTTTGCGCGGCGTGGAAAAGGCCAAAGACCATATCAAGGAACGTGGCGGATTTTTGATGGGAAGCCGAAAGGAATTTCAGGACCGGTTGATCGGCCTCGATTTCAGCCCGGAAAACGCCTACCAAATAGCCCGACAGGCAAAGAAAGCCAATTGTCATCAAATTGCCGATTCCTACGAGCAGGCGCTACAGGTGTCTAGCGATGAAATTTACTGGTACCGGGTTCATCCCCAAAACAGGCAATTACGAGAAGATATTGAGGAACAATGCAGTAAACACCTCAGTACGGTTCGTATCCACTTGTTCGACCGCGGCCGGTTGAACAAGCTTCTTCTTCAAAATGGGAAACCCCTGATCCGGAAATATCTCATTCATGCGTACGGTGAAGAGGTGGTGGACCTGCATTGTTACTTCAGGCTCGAAACGATCCATCAATATTACAAACTCAAATTTTTTCAACATCACCGCGAAAATTTTCCCAGCGTTTCGGAATTAATTAAAATCAGCCGGAAAGATTTCCAGCCCATGATGATTGATGGGTTCATATCTTTTGTGAAAAAACGGCGTTTGAATATTCCCGAATCGCTAATGAAAGCATTACAGAGCCATGCTAGCGTTACCGAATGGGAAGATGATTACACCACGCCGGAAGAAAAATTCTTATTACGCGCCTGGTTTCTTATGGACCATGGCATCTCAGTGACTCAGGGTTTGATTCAAAAGGGGTTTATGAATCCGGGATCGGATATGTGGGATCTTGTGAAGGATCAGGCCTCGGAATGCAAAATCTGATTCAGGCGGGTTTGCATATCTTTTAAAGGCATTAGATCACCTTTCTTTGAAGCGGCTTCAATTCCTTTTTTATAAACCTCCGCAGCCTCTTCCTTTCGCGAAAGCTTCTCCAGAGTTTTGCCCAGAGTCAGCCATGCCGCCGAATAATCGGGGTGGTGTCCCACCACGGTTTTCAGCGGTTCCAGAGCTTCCTCATATTTGCCGGTTTCCAGGTAGATGGAACCGAGTCCGAAATTGGCGACCTGGTCAACCGGATCGATTTCCAGGACTTTCAGGAACATCCCCACCTGCCGTTCCCGTTCTTCCTTATCCATGGAGGCTTTTTTTTCTCTAGCTTTTTTGGCCTGATTTTCCTCTACCAGCTTCTCAAATTGAATGGCCGTGGCTTCGGCCTTTTCCTGTTCGGCTTCCTCGATGCGCCCCTGTTGCATGTAATAAATAGACAGATTGGTGTGCGCCATGATTTCCTGGGGATCGATTTCCGCCAGGCGTTTCATTAGCGCGATGGCTTCATCCAGCTTGTTTTGTTTGGACAGCATGACACCCAGCGCCTCGTAGCCGGGAGCGTATTTGGGATCGAGGGCGATAGCCTCGCGAAGAAGGGCGATGGGTGAGTCCAGATTCTCCTCATTTCTGAAAAGGACCAGTGCCTGCTGGTGCAGTTGCTTCGCCCGTTCGGTTCGTCCGGCGGTCTGGTAGAACGGTAGAAGGCAGGTGGTGAGGGTGGCCGGGATTTCGTTCAGGGTGACCTGATAAGTCTGGTCGGGACTTCGGAAGTCTTTTTGCACGTAAGCCAGGGCAATCACTTTATCGAGAGAGGGCGAATAAGCCGAGCTTTTCACCACTCCTATTTTTTTGGTTTTTAATTTAATCGTGGCATTCATTGCCGGCAGGGTGTCTCCCTCCAGAATGATTCCCATGAGAGCAAACGCCGGGGAGCCGTAGGTTTTAATGCGAGCGATCACTTCCTGTCCAATGTAGCAGCCTTTGTGGTAACTGACGGAAGAATGCTCCAGGCCTGTCTCAGGAAGGATATGGGTTTTATCCATGTCCCTGCCGTAAACCGGAATGCCCGCTTCAATTCTCAGGGTATCGCGAGTTTGGGGACCAATGGCAATCAGGCCAACCTTTTCTCCGGACTCCTGCAGGGTCTGGATCAGGTCTTCTTTTCGGTCGGAAGAACACGCCAGAAGATATCCCTCCTCACCAGTCAGGCTTTTGCAGATCACCCACACTTCGATTCCCCTAATATGCGCCGTGAAAATATCGTTTCCGTTGTGAAGCCCCGGACCCGAATCAGTCAGGTGTTCCAACAGAAAAGGACTTTTGGGGCCCTGCAGGGCCACCAAGAAATTGAAAGAGGTCTCGATATTCCACGAGATATCTTCCCGGAAATGGTATTCCTCCAGTTGATCGATCAGCGTATCCCGCTGGTGGGTTTCTATAAGGACCAAAGCCGAAGTGTCTGAAGTCTTGTGCAGGGAGAAACTGCTCAGCAGGCGGGCTTTACGGTCGACCAGGGCATTGCTCAGCCCTGCGCCAATGGACAGATTGACGACGTCGTTCGTCGTCTGCGATTGCAGAAATGAGAATGTATCTTTACCCCTCGCCTCCACCAGGCAGAAGTCGTCCAGAATAAAGTAGACACAACCCTCGCGGGCTTGCCGGTGTTCTTCTGCGGGTAGGGTTATCGTCATGGGTAAATCAGTTTATTCTGCAATAAAATAAAAAAGCGCACCGGCGGCGTCACCGGATGCGCTGTAATCGAATCAAAGGTTTGGAGATTCAGGTGAGAGAAAATGATTCACCACAACCGCAGGTGGACTTGGCATTGGGATTGACGAACACAAATCCTTTGCCCTGCAGGCCCCCCTGGTAATCCAATTGCATACCTTTCAGATAGATCAGACTTTTGGGGTCCATATAAACCTGGAATCCCTCGTGATCAATCACGGTATCTCCGTCTTCTTTCGTGGTGAAACCGAGGTCATAAGAAAGGCCGGAACAGCCTCCGCCCTTAACGCCGAGGCGCAACCCGATGCCGGGTTTGTTCTCCTGAATGACCAGTTTTTTCACCTCTTCCGCGGCGGCGGGGGTGATGGAAACGATTTGTTGAGTATCGGGCATTGAGGACTCCCTGAAAATCAATAAGTTTATCTGTTATTTAGATACTGGAACCGCCAATTGGATTCAGCATTATACCGGAAATTTTCAGAGTCCGTCAAACATTGCGCCTTTATCTTTTATTCATGGTTTCTTTGTAAGTGATTGAAAATTAGCAGTTTAAAAATTTGATTTTATGCGGGGCTGATGTGATATATTTCAGAGGAACCAAAATATTTAAAACTTTTCGAGGTTGCTTGAATCTTAAGTGTTTGAATCGAAGCTATAAAGAAAGGGTGGCGCATGATCAGAATTCCGGATTTGATTGACTTGGTCCAAGCAAAAATTCCAGATGCGGAAGTCAACGCGATGGACAAAACAGGGATGAGCGACCATTTTATCATTCATGTCGTTTCCAGGGAGTTTGAGGGTAAAAACGTCATGGAACGTCATCGAATGGTGCAGGGTTGCCTGACAGATGCGATGAAAGACGGACGAATCCACGCGGCGGAAATCAAAACCGACGTTCCTTCATAATCCAATAATTATTTATCTTAAATGTATTTAAGGAGTTAGCGATGTCTGCAATTGAAGACGAAATCAAAAAAGAAGTAGCCGAAAATAAAATTCTCATTTACGGAAAAGGCACCAAAGCCGCTCCGCAATGTGGTTTTACCGTAGAGACCATCCAGTTTTTCAATAAGTACGGATACCCTTTCGAAGTGATCAATGTTCTCGACAATATGCCCAAGCGGGAGGCCTTGAACCAAATGACCAACTGGCCTACGCTTCCGAAGGTATTCATTAACGGCGATTTTTACGGCGACACTGACATCCTCGATGAAATGGAAGCCAAGGGTGAAGTTGAACCTCTGATCAAAAAGGCATTTGGCGACGCATAAGCGGAACCTCTTTTTCTAATCTTTTACCAGGAAGGTTTCATGGCTGACAAACTGGAAGTGGGGGACCGTGCGCCCAATTTTGAACTGCCTGCGGTGTATGGTTATAAGGCTGGGGCTACCAGCCCCTCTGCCGAAGAAGGGGTGACAGTCAAGCTCAAGGACCTTGAAGGTAAAAACTGGGTTGTTCTTGCCTTTTACGTGTTCGATGCCAGTCCGGAAGATACCCGGTCGATGGTTTGCTTCAATGAATGGAACCGCAAGTTCCGCACCAAAGAAGTCGAACTGCTTGGTGTCAGCTGGAACGGTGTGCAATCCCACCGCCAGTTCATCGAAATTTACCAACTCGGGTTTACCCTGCTGGCGGATGAGCATAAAAAAGTCTCCGACCTGTATGGCGTAATCGAGGAGGTTGATGATCTGGGGCAGATGGTCAAGCGCATTCACCGGACTACATTTGTAATTGATAAGACCGGAATGATTCGCGGAATTTGGGATAACATCGAAGATCTGCGCGAGCATCCCAAAGAAATCTGGGAATTCATCCAAAAAGAAAAGGGCGTCTAGAAGAGCCGGTTCGGGAGCGTTATCCTTCCTGAAGCGTCTTTTCCTTTGTGTCTTGAGGAGTTTCGTGCGACTTGTAATTGTTGCAGATAATTTCGCGAAGGGTGTTGAGCACGCTTTCTTCTTTATCATTGATAACCGTCTGGCTGGATATGGGCGGTGAAATGATAATTTGAATCCTCCCGGGTCGGATAATCCAACTGCCTTTTTTGATGATCCGACCCGTTCCCAACAGGGTGACGGGGACCAGTGGGGCCCCCGAACGCACCGAGAGCAGGGGGCCGCCTTTTTTGAACGGTCCGATTGTCCCATCCGTCGACCGTGTTCCTTCCGGAAATATCACGATGGAATTGCCTGCCTTTAATTTCTCAATGGTCGCCAGAAAGGCCTGATAGGCTTTTCTACGGTTGCCACGGTCCACGGGAATGTACCCCGACGCCCACATCGACCATCCCACGAATGGAATTTTGAATAAACTCGATTTGGCCACCCACCGTATCTGTAACGGTAGATAGGCGTTGAGGGAAAAGATGTCGAAAAAGCCCTGGTGGTTGGCGATGAAAATCTGAGCCTGGCCTTCCTGTACATGCTCCAAGCCTTCAATGTCCACCTGGATTCCATTTAAAATGCATAGCCAGCGTCCCCAAATGCTGGATATCCTGTGCGAGAGATTGTTCGAGGAATCAAATAACCGGGCCAGTATTGCCAGGGTACCCAGCCCCGCTGAAAGAAGGACGATGATGATCCAGAACTTGGTGGTATGATAGGCCGATTTGATCATTTCACTCTGAAATAAGCGGGTTGTTTGGCATGCGAAACCGGTCGGTCCGATATTTATTGGGATGTATCCTTTTAAGTTCTTTACCCTTGCAGGAAGGGTTGGCCTGGGGGCCGGCGGGTCATCGCATCGTTGGTCGTATTGCGGAAATGAATCTGGACCCCGAAGTCCTGAAAGCCATCCGAAAAGAGTTTAACATAAAACATTTGGCAAATGTCGCCAACTGGGCCGATGAAATTAAAAAGAGCCCTCACAAGCCCGATGTTCTCCATTATACCAATATTGCAATGGGTCACCGATCCTACGATCCACAACGCGATTGCCCTCAAAAAAGATGCGTTACCGCAAAGATTGAAGAGTATAAAAGCATTCTCTCAGACTTTCATTCCTCTGTGAAAAGCAGGAAAGAAGCCTTCAAGTTTCTGGTACACTTGGTGGCCGATGTGCATCAGCCGATGCATTTGGGCAATGAAAAGGACCGGGGAGGTAACGATATTTCCGTCAATTTTGGGGAAAAGCAGACCAACCTTCACAGGGTGTGGGATCACGATTTGATTTTTCTCGCAGGAAAGAGTCAGCGGCAATTTGCCCGGGAATTGAACCGGTCCATCACTTTGGAAAATAGAAAGCTGTGGAGCCGTGGCTCTCCGGGCGATTGGTCCAATGAATCGCGCATTCTGGCGCTGGATTACGGTTATCCGTTAGAGTTTTCTTCCGGACGGGAGTTATCTCCGGATTACATTCGTACCGGACGGAAAATTGTCGAGAAGCAATTGCAACGTGCGGGCCTTCGACTGGCGGAAACACTCAACCAGTTGCTCAAAAACTGAATTTAATTAATGATGGGAAGGAAGTCATGACGGAAACCAGTCCTCTTTATTTTAAACAATTGTTGTGTGGGATGGATGTTGCGCAAACGGATGCTTCAGCGCGTTCCATGGCCAATTTCATTTATTTGATTGGTGACCGGGAAACGCGCGAATGTGTGGTGGTCGACCCGGCCTGGGATGTCGATGGCTTGCTGGAAAAGGTCGAAGCGGAGGGTATGAAACTGACCGGTGCGCTGGTGACCCATTATCACCCGGATCATGTCGGGGGCCATATTTTTGGTATGGATATTCTGGGCCTGGCTCAATTGATGGAAAAAAATCCCGTCCCCATTTATGTGAACAAGCATGAAGCCGAGGGACTGAAGCAGGTAACCGGAGTTTCTTTATCCGATATGAAGCAAATGGATAGCGAGGAACGAATGAAAGTGGGATCTGTTGAAATTTCGTTTCTGCATACCCCGGGGCATACCCCCGGTTCCCAGTGTTTTCGGGTGGATGATTATTTGGTGGCAGGCGACACCCTGTTTTTGCAGGGGTGCGGACGTGTGGATCTGCCAGGCGGGGACAGCGAGGAGATGTACCATACCCTGACCCGCCGCCTGGCGAAAATTCAGAATGAGATCATTCTGTATCCCGGTCACAACTATGGCGGCAGTGGTTCGGCACCCATGGGAGAAGTACGTGAATCGAATTCATATCTGCAGATCAATAGTTTGGCGGAGTGGCGTATGATGATGGGGTGAAATATTGATTTTAGGAACTGTTCTGAAGTCTGTTAGAAATTTGTTTGATGGATTGATTTGCCTCCAGCATCATGTTAAAAGACATCCGTAAGAGCCTTTTGATAATATTTTAAAAGGTGATTGGATGTTGGAATTGGCCTGAAAGTAAAAACTTATTGAGGTTATTATTCCTTAGTACATTCAAAGGAAAATTATGAGATCCATTTTTTCAATGTTCGCAAAATCCCCCTTTAAGCCCCTCGCCAGCCACATGGAGAAGGTGCGTGCTTGTGTAGACCAGATCAAACCGTTATTTGATGCACAGCTTTCAGGGGATTACGATAAGGTTCAGCAAATATCAGAGCAAATTATCCAACTGGAGTATGGAGCGGATAAAATAAAAAATGATATTCGGGATCATTTGCCGCAGAGCATTTTCCTGGCTGTCGATAAACGCGACTTTTCCCATTTACTTTCTGCGCAGGATGATATTGCCGACTCCGTGGAAGACCTGGCGGTTATTCTTCGGATTCGTCACCTGGCAAATCCGGAAGTTCTTTATGAACCCTTGAACCAATTTGTCGACCATGTGGTGATGAGCGCCCACAGTGCCTGCGATTTGATCCATGAGCTGGAAAATCTTTTGGAGGCTTCATTTGGCGGTGTGGAAGCGGAAAAAGTGGAAAAAGACTGTCACCAATTAGCCACCTATGAGTGGGAAGCGGATAAAAAACAATTCGCTTTTGCCCAGAAACTTTTTTCGCTGGGCGACACCCTGTCTGCAGCCGATTTATTGCTTTGGAATGAAGTGAGCAAGAAGTTAGGTGCTGTGGCTGATAAATCAGAACAGATCGGCAAAACCCTGAGAATATTTCTTGCCAAATAACTGACCCCTTCAGGGTCCTTCTTAATTTTTCCTGGAGATTCTTTTGGATTTAGCGACCATCCTCCTTTGGTTTGGTATCCTTGCCTGCGTTTATATGGCCTGTAATATAGGCGCCAATGATGTAGCCAATGCCATGGGTACCAGCGTTGGCGCCAAAAGCCTGACCTTCCGCCAGGCGGTCGTGATTGCAGCCGTGGCTGAGTTTGCCGGAGCCGTATTCGTCGGCGGCCATGTATCCGATACTGTACGCAAAGGGATGGTTGATCCCAACCTGTTTTCCGATGTGCCCATGCATCTGGTGTATGGGATGATTTCCGCTTTGGTTGCAGCTTCCATCTGGCTCCATATTGCCAGTTTTCTGGGTTGGCCGGTGTCTACCACCCACTCCATAGTCGGGGCGGTTGTTGGCTTTGGATATATTGCAGGTGGAGTGGACGCGGTCAATTGGGGTAAGGTGGGTTCTGTCGTCATGAGCTGGATCGTATCTCCGTTAATGGGAGGAGTGGTGGCCTATGGGGTATTCCGGTTCGTCACCGTTTATATTCTCGATAAACGCGATCCGGTGGCCCAGTCCAAAAAACTGGTTCCCTTTATGGTGTTCGTGGTTTTTGTTATTCTCGCCAACTCCATGGTGTACAAGGGACTCAAAAATCTGAAACTGGATCTTGATTTTCAAAATGCCTTGATCATTTCACTGTTGGTCGGGGCCATTGCGTTTGTCATAGCGAAGATTCTGGTTCAGAAGATTAAAGCGGTATCCCCGGACGATATCACCCGGCAATTTGTCGCCACAGAATATATTTTCAAATTCCTCCAGGTCATTACCGCATTTTATGTGGCCTTCGCCCATGGCGCCAATGATGTCGCTAATGCCGTTGGCCCCCTGGCGGCAGTTGTTTCCATCCTGGATACAGGTACGGTTGAAATGAAGGTTCCAATGCCGCTCTGGATATTAATAATGGGCGGGACCTGCATTGTGGTCGGATTGTTGATCTGGGGAACCCGTGTCATGGAAACGGTGGGCAAGAAGATCACCGAAATCACTCCCTCCCGGGGGTTTTCGGCCGAGTTCGCCGCCGCCACGGTGGTTTTGATCTGTTCTAAAATGGGACTGCCCATTTCCACTACCCATACCCTGGTCGGTTCTGTGATCGGGGTGGGAATGGCCCGCGGATTGGCCAGTCTGAATCTAGCGATTATTCAGAAGATCGTCGTTTCCTGGTTTGCTACCGTTCCCTTCACTGCCGTTTTATCCATGTTGTTTTTTAAAGCCTTCACAACATTTCTTCCCTGAGCACATTGGCGCGGTTTCAAGCGCTACCTTCCCTGAATATCTTGCTTGTCTGGGACAATGCTATAATGCAGGTGTTTTTTTTAATTTCCACGGACCCTGGTGGAATAACCCAGAGTCTTATCCCATCTTAATCAATAGAGATATGCGATGAAAGTAGCAGGGCAACTCCGAAAAATGACCCATGAAGAGGCGGACCCGATTCAATACTTCCTGAGTCTGGATGAAAAACTGACAGCGATAAATCCCGAGATTGGCCGGGATATGTCATTGAAATTTTTAAATAAAATTACTTGTATCGAATGCGGTCGATCGATCAAGAAAACTTATGATCAGGGATATTGTTTTCCCTGCGCACGTGATTTGCCGGAAAATGCCATGTGCGCCGTTCGACCGGAAAAATGTGAGCACGAATTCGGCAATGAGCAGGACCGGGAGTTTTTTGAAAAATACTGCAAGGTCGATCATCTGGTATATTTGTCCCTGACCTCGGGAGTGAAGGTAGGGGTGACCCGTCATTGGAATATTCCTTCACGATGGATTGATCAGGGCGCGGTGCAGGGTCTGGTGATCGCCCGGACCCCGGAACGCAAACTTTCCGGTTTGATCGAAGTGGCCCTGGCAGAACATATGGCCGACAAGACCAACTGGCGGAAAATGCTCAAAGGTGAATTGGATCCAGTGGATCTAAAGGAGATTCGAAGCAAGGTCAGCAAGTGGTTTCCTGATGATTTGAAACAGTATTTCCTGAATGATCAAGATGTGTGTGAATTGCACTATCCTGTGGTAGAGGTTCCTCCCAAAATTGTCAGCCATAATCTGGATAAGGAACCGCATTTTCGCGACCGGTTAACGGGCATTAAAGGGCAGTATCTGATTTTTGATAACCGGGTGATCAATTTAAGAAAATATGGCGGGTACCATGTGGAATTTGAATCCTTTAATTGAAAGATTTTTCTGGGTCAGGAGGTTTTGTGGACTTTGAATTCATTTGGTTGATTGACACGTCTATTTTATTTCGTCTGGTGCTGGCAGTATTGCTGGGCGGTGCGGTGGGTATGGAGAGGGAGATGCACGGGCGTCCCGCAGGGTTTCGTACTCATATTGTGGTTTGCCTGGGCGCGGCCATGATGATTGTGGGATCCGAGTTTTACCAGAATCACATGAATCCGGAAACGGTGTTCGACCCGAATCGCATGGCCGCAGGCATTATCACCGGTATTGGTTTTCTGGGAGCCGGGGCCATTATGCGGGAAGAGAACATGGTCCGGGGGCTGACCACCGCCGGCTGTATCTGGTTTGTCGCGGGACTGGGAATTGTGATCGGCAAAGGACTGTTTCCCCTGGCGCTTTGGGGAACGCTTCTGGTCCTGATCATGCTGATTTTTTTTCGTTATGTGGAAAGCTGGATGTCGGTCGAGAATTACGGTGAAATGTTTATCCGGATGAATCTGGACAGTTATGATTCAATCAAGAACCAATGTGCTGAAATCATCCGGGACAACGGGTTCCTGGTTCAGGAAACCCGCTACCGGGTCGACCGGACCCAGAATGAAGTCCGGTTGGAATATGTGCTGACTTACAGCAAGGGAAAAAGTCAGGAAGAATTGTTGATGGCTATCTCCCGGCTGGAAGGGATCCGGGAGGTTAGCGGTTGATCGCCTCCGTTGTTTCTAAGCGGCTTCTTTGATCACTTTGCCGGTAAAATATCGACCGGTGCCATCAGGCTCCATGGTGGCTACCTGCAGGTGGGTGGCCAAACCCAGTTTTTTGAGTACGCAAATCACCAGCCAGGTGGAATCAAATTCCCAGGGCCGCAATCCATGCCGCGCCGATTTCGGAAATGCGTGGTGATTGTTGTGCCAGCCTTCGCCCCAGGCGATGAGTCCGACCCACCAGCAATTGGTAGCCAAATCGTTGGTCTTGAAATTTTTGTATCCCCATTTGTGGGCGGCGCTGTTGACCGACATGGTCTGCTGGTAAACAACCGCGAGCCGGACGAAAATGCCCCAAACCACCCAGGGAATTCCACCCATCAGGTACAGAACAACTCCCAATGCGGCTTGGACGGGAATCATATTGTTGCTCAGGAACTGATAGAATTTGTCGTTAGAGAAATCCTTGGTATACCCGATCAGTTTCCGTTTATCATCAAAATCATGGGTCTTGTAAAACGTCCAGCCCAGATGAGACCACCAGAATCCTTCGCGGGCATTATAGGGGTCTTTGTCGGTATCGGAGTTGGCATGATGCATGCGGTGTTGGCCCACCCAGGTAATAGGAGTGGCTTGCATGGCCAGGGTTCCCATCAGAACGAAAAAGTTGGCCAGCCATTTGGGTAATTCAAAACTTCGGTGGGTCAGGTAACGATGGAAACCCAGGCAAATTCCCAGGGAACCCGTCATCCAAACCAGGAGCAACATGACTCCTACCGCACTCCACGAAAAGGTGTATTCGGGCAGGAATATGGCGGTTGAGGCCACAAGATGAATTACCACGAAGCCTGCTATGTTAACGAGGGCTAGCTTGCGTTTTGGAGGTAACGGTTTAATTTCGCCCATGGGGGGTCCCTTTCTTTAAAATCTCTCGATAAAT
The DNA here is from genome assembly GCA_029879645.1 of Nitrospinota bacterium. GTDB lineage: Bacteria > Nitrospinota > Nitrospinia > Nitrospinales > Nitrospinaceae > SZUA-226. Next base: position 8,554 of record JAOUPX010000024.1, on the reverse strand, counting down.
TGATACTCTATTTTTGTCTGGTACCAGAATACATTTACTTTTTGTTTCGTTTTGTAAAACTTATGTAACATTAATAGGGGGGAGGGGGTAGGTTTAAGGCTTATTTTTCAATGATTTATATTGTAAAATAAATGTTTCAAACGATTTTCTTGTGATTTGCCATGATGAATAAACTCAGAACCCTATTTCATCCGATATTTGTGTTTATCGGCGTCCAGATCGCCTGGATTATTCTTATGGGTATCTGGATTAATTGGTACATCCAAAACCGCCGTGATTTTGAGGAGTTTGCCAAGAGCATCAAACCGGAGCTATTCGATGCCGATTTGAACTGGGTGATTCTGCTGGAAGGCTGTTTTTTGATGATAGTGATTCTGGGCGGGGTTTTGCTGATTTTTGTTTTCTGGGGCAAGCAGGCCAGATTGAATCGTCTGCAGAGCAACTTCGTTTCCAGCGTGTCGCATGAACTGAAATCTCCACTGGCTTCCATCCAGCTTTACCTGGAAACCATGAAACTTCAAAATGTCTCTCCCGAGGAGATTAAGGAATTTGTGGAAATCATGTTGACTGATACTGAACGGCTTTCAAGTTTGATCGATAATATACTGGAAGCCAGCGGAGCCGATCCCAAAGGTCTGAAACTGCATTTCCAATCGGTGCCATTAAAACCGTTCTTGGATGAAGTGATGGATGGGCACCAGCGGCGTTTTGCTGAAAAACGGATACAGGTGCACCTTGATGTTCAGGATTGTCCGCCTCTGTATTTGGACAAGCGCGCTATGAAGATGGTATTTAACAATCTCATAGGAAATGCTTTACGATACTCGCCTGAAGGCAGCGTCTTTACCGTTCGGGTAAGAAAAAACGGGAAGTTTTGCCATATCGATTTCATCGATTCCGGTATTGGATTGAGCGAAAAGGATTGCAAGAAGGTTTTTGGAAAGTTCTATCGAGTGCAGAATAAAGAAACCCAGAATATCGAAGGAGCCGGTTTAGGTCTCTATCTAACCCGCGAAATCGTGAATCACCATAAAGGAAAAATCAAGGCAACCAGCGAGGGCCAGGGTAAAGGATCAACTTTTACGGTTTCTCTACCCATGAACGGGGCACATTTGCAATCTAAAAACGAAATATGAATATTGGCAGAACATGAGTAAAAAAAATAAAATTTTACTGGTGGAAGATGAGAAGCATCTGGCCAAGGGGCTTTCATATAACCTGGGAAAAGAAGGGTATCAGGTTACCGTGGCGGAGGATGGGTTGGCGGCTCTCGGTTGTCTGGAGCAAGAGGAATTTGACATGATGATCCTCGACCTCATGCTTCCCAAAATGGGGGGTATGGAGGTCATCAAAAAAGTACGCGAGACCAACATTCGTTTCCCCATATTGATGCTAACGGCCAAAACCACCGATGAGGACCGGACACTCGGTCTCGAAGCGGGAGCGGACGATTATCTCGCTAAGCCGTTCCACCTCCCTGAACTCTTACTGAGGGTCAAAGGCATCCTGCGGCGTAAGGATTGGTATGAGGAGCCGGTTCGCAGTTTGGAGTATTTTGAATTCGACAATATGTGGGTGGATTTCAAAACTGGAAAAGCCAGGGGATGCGATGGGGAGTTTTATCTGACATCCAAGGAAGTCCTGGTAATGAGCCTGCTCATAGCCAATCGTGGAAAAGTGGTTTCCCGTGAGGACCTTCTGGAAAAGGTATGGGGCTACAGCCCAAACACCGAAACACGCACAGTCGACAACTTTATTTCACGCCTCCGCAAATACTTCGAAAAAAAACCGCAAAATCCCCGTTATATTGTCACCGTCCGGGAAAAAGGATACCAGTTCAACGAAGTTCCTTCTTAATCCGATGATAGCAGTTAAAAGGGCAGTTTGAATTTTTCCAATAGGGTGTCTCCACCGGGAACCTTCCCGAGCAGAGCTTTTTTCGTGGCTTGGTTGAGCAAATCCTTGTAGGCGGATTCTTTATCTTCCAGAATACTCCTGTAATCTTTTAACCCTGAAACCAACCCTCCGGCATCTGAAACCGGAAGATTCGTCGAGTCGGCAATGGATTTTTTCAGTTCCTCCTCAAACGTCTTTACTTTTTCATCGAACAGTTTGCGAACCGAGCTTGCCAGTATCTGGTCCAGGTCTGACTGGATGTCCAGTGTGTACTGCCCCAAGGTTCCTTTTAAAGCCACTTGAACGTAAAACTGATCGACACTTTGCAGAACTTTTCCGAGAAGGCGAGACATTTCATCCTTCGTTTCCCCGGCGTTTGCAAACGATGCGCCGTGGACTTTGACCGAAAAATTTCCGGCCAGGTTCTTCTCGTTCCGGATTTCAATATGTCCCTTAAAGTCGGCCAGACCCTGCGTTAATGTAGCCCAATGGCCAAAAGGAACGGGATTGATTTTAAAGGCATCCACGCGGGCGTCCAGAGTATCCCCGGTTTCGTTGCGGGTTCGATCCATCACCAGATTCAGTTGAAATTGTTTGAACGCATCGGTTTGGTTTCCCGCAATGTTAAGCTGAAAGGGTTTCCCGTATAGTTTGGGATCGTTGGTCAGGCCCTGGAAATCTCCCGCCACATCCTGACCCTGAACGTTCATAGAAAGGCTGGCGTTGCGGATCAAAAAGTCGGGAAAGGGATTAGCAGATGGAAACTTGATGAATTGCCCCTTGCCGCGCTCCGGTTTTTCCGGCTCTGGTTCCGATTCCGAGTCGCTCTTCAGATAGGGACTGATTTTTTTATAATAACTCCAGGCCTTGTCAATTTTGGATTTCAGTGGACCGGAAATCATTTGTCCGGCCAAGCCGGACCCGCCTTTCAGGTCTAATGAATATTTCTTCTTCAATCGGTCAAAATCTTTTTTAGGAAGATTCTTCAAGTTGACCGCCACGGTTTTGGATTTTTGGATATCAGTTTCCAGATCCCTTTTGAAGGTTTTAATGATATCAAGGCGGGATTGGATATCGCCGCGCAGGGTCTGGATTTCGTCAGCAAACGCCTTAATAGCCAATGGATCTTTCAGGTTTTTGCCTTTCGCTTTCAGGTCCTTGAGGCGTTGTTTGATTTCTGCAATGCTTTCCTTGCTGAATTGCTGATCGATTTGCGTTTGCCATTTTGATTTAAGCGTTTCCAGATCGCCTTTGGTTTTTTCCACCGCCTCCAGTGTTTCCAGGGTTTCATTTTTTAAAATGTCTTTAGGATTCTTGAACTCCAGTCCCTTGAGAACATCCAATCCATCGGAGGATTTTTCCTCCACCGCGGGCTTGCCGGATTGGGGATCTTCGCGCTTGGGTTGATAGGGTTTGGCGGGAGATTTCCTTTTTTCATTGAAACGAAGGCCTTCCAGCCTCATATCATCAATAATCACTTTTTTGGAAAGCGCCCGACCGCCATCAAAATCTAATTTGATGCGCCCGGCTTCCAGAATGTTTTCTTCCAGCCGGTCAGCGTTCGCGATTTGGAGGCTTCCAATGTCCATTGATTGCGATATCAGAGAAGTGGACAGAGGGCCCACGTCAATCTGTGCTTTCAGCAGGTTGGACCCCTGGTCCTCCAGGGTATCTTTAATAATCCCGTCCAGAAACATTACGAAAAACGCGCCGATCAAGCCGGCCACCATCACAAACACGGCGAGTCCCTGGATACGAATGATTCTGCCCTTAGTTTTCATGAATACTTCTCATAAGCGTCAAGCACCTTTAAAAATCTCAACACAGGGAATTTCCCGATGAAAGTGTTGTAGGCGTGCCGGTATTTTACGACCAGGACATTGAACAAAAAGAACAGGGGGACGGAAGCGGCCAGAGTTGATACCAGGCTTCCCATGACAATTGTGTTGTTTAGATTCGCCAGAAGAAATACCGGACAACTGAAGAACTGGATCCAGAAACTTTCCAGTCCCTTGGAAGTCAGGAGTGCCAGGCCCACTTGATGAAATACTGGGTCCAGCGCATAGGCGATAATGGAAAACAAGGCGCAGGCGACGATCATCATGCTGATATTCAGGTTGATCAGCAGAGCCAGAAACAGAACAACCAGATTGTGCAGGCTGAATAGGGGGGTGAAACCCAGAATTGCACCAAAAATGATCCCCAGACTGATTTGCCAGGGGGCTTCATTGGAATTCAGGGCTTTAAAAATTTTGATGATCCGACTGAGCATCAAACCACCCTTCTCAATCACAGGTTGGAGAATCACTTTGTTTCGGGTGATCCTGATAAATCCTTGGAAAGTGTATCACATCCTTTACGGAGTGGAACCTTTTTGCTTGGATCAATCCCTAACCTTGCTTACTATGATAGATAGGCGTTCCTTCGATTTGGAGTCCTTGGTTAGTCTAAATTGAGTGATTTTGTCAAAGCTCTGGGCTTATTGAGAGAATTTCTGCATTTGCCTGGTGGGATGATCGAAACCCGGGTAATCAATATAATTGAAACAGATTGGACGAAAATGGATAAACATATTGAAAAACTGCTGGTCGCGTTTATGGTTATGATAGAGGAGAACGGGGGTTCCTGCCGTTTGGATACGGAGGCCTTCAACAGAATGTTTGAAGTGCGGCATAATAAAGGAATTCAGGTCCGGGAATCGAAAGAATCCATGGTGTTTACCATCGGAGACATGACGGTCAACCCGGACGATGCAATGTTGAATTGAAGAAGTATTTCTGTCAAAATTCTTGGAATATGTCAGCCCGGTAGACGAATGCCGGAGCGTTTTAAATAATCAAGGGCTAAAATAATTTCAGTCTATGGGGGGATTAAAATTCATTAAAAAATTGACCCAATGCATCGGGATTCTGGTCAGTTTGACGGTTATTAGTCCATCCGCTGCAGGTATTGCCGCATCCGACGGTTCTCCCCCGTCCTACAACGCTTCACGTTATCTTGAAGACTACCGTTATTTGAAAGATCCCAGCATGCGTACCGACTTCTGGGACCGGCTCAAATACATTCCTTTTAACGATTCCGGGACAACTTACCTCTCTTTCGGTGGCGAAACCCGCCAGCATTTTGAAAGTATCCGCAACGAAAACTGGGGCGCGACGGTCGAAGACAACAACGGCTGGTACCTGCAACGCTATTTATTGCATGCCGACCTCCACATTGGTGACCGGCTCCGTTTGTTCTCGCAGGTTCAAAGTGGTATCGAAACCGGGCGCTCGGGGGGACCCCGCGGGGTGGACGAGGACCGGCTGGACCTGCATCAATTGTTTCTGGATTTTTCACCGCTTCCTTTAAAAAATAAAAATCTCACCATCCGGGTCGGCCGGCAGGAAATCATTTTCGGTTCCCGGCGGTTTCTCAATTACCGGGAACGTCCCAACCTGCGTCTCAGTCACGATGCTGTAATGGGGATGGTGAAGTTGGGGCGCACGGATGTAACCGCATTTGCCGCAAGGCCGGTGCAGATTGACCGCGATTACTTCGATAACAACTCCGGCAACGAACATTCCCTCTGGGGGCTTTATACCGTGACGGACCTCGGCTGGGCCGTTCCACAAAAACTGGATGTCTATTACATCGGCCTCAACCGCGAGCAGGCGCGCTTCGATCAGGGAAGGGCCAACGAAGTGAGGCAAAGCCTTGGCACCCGTCTCTGGGGAAAATATGGGGCGCTGGATTATAATTTCGAGTTTATGTACCAGTTCGGGAGTTTTGGGGATGCCACCATCAGCGCCTATGCCCTGGCTTCAGATACGGGGTATACTTGGAAATTAGGCGCCGACTCAAAAATCCGGTTCAGCCTGCGGGCCGATATCTATAACGGCGACGACGACCCGAACGATGCCGATCTCAATGCCTTCAACCCGTTTTTCCCGAAGGGAAAACACATCAGCCAGCTGGCCGCCACCGGGTTGATCAACCAGCGCGACCTGCATCCCAAAATGAACATCCAATTCAACAAACACTGGTTTTTGACTCTCAGCACGGAATTCATCTGGCGGGACAGTTTGGACGACGGTATTTATTCCATCGCCAATGGTTTGTTGAAAACCGGGCAGGCGAGCCGGGCGCGTTATGTCGGCACTCAGCCGGAAGTGGAACTGAAATGGCAGGTGGACCGCCACCTCGATATCAAGGGAATTTTTGTTTTCTTTGATGCCGGTCCGTTTATCAAAGACAATCCGCCCGGCAACGATATCATTTATCTGGGAACCATGGCGACCTACCGGTTTTAGGAAAACTTCTTGTCATTCCCTTTATAAAGGATGATTTTCACCTTCTCTTCTGTGATTAACCCTTCGGTGACTATCTCATCCAGCCTGGGTTTAATCGCGTCGATTTTGGCCTGTGTGTCGGCCACCTCCACGACAATCGGCAAATCGGTGGACAGTCTCAATATGGAAGTGGTGTGGACATGGCTGGTTTTTCCGAAACCATCGATGCCGCGCAACACGGTTGCTCCCGCCAGTCCTTCCTCCTTGAAAAACTCCACCAGGTATTTGTAAAGGTGTTTCCCCTGGTACTTGGCGGATTCGCCGATGAAAATCCGCAACAGAACAGCCTCGCCTTCTTTTTTCATAATCGACTCGCTTATAGATTCAAGGTGATAATCTTTCCCAGATAAATGGCCAGCAGGGTGAGGACGACCGAACCGATGACATTGGCGCTGAACAACATGTGCTCCTGCTGTTCCAGCAGTTTGAACGATTCGTAACTGAACGTTGACATGGTGGTGAAGGATCCCAGAAGACCGATCGATAAAAATATACGGGTCTCTTCACCGAAATATCCCTTGAACTCCGAAAGAAACATCACCAGCGCCAGCAAAAAACTGCCGATGAAGTTGACCACCAGCGTTCCCAGGGGAAAGGTCACCACCCCCGCCTGTATCCAGCCGCTGATCCAGTAGCGCAGAAGTGCGCCGACGAATCCGCCTATCCCTATCCACAAAATAACCAAAATCCACTCCCGTCAGTCGATAGTTCAATCTATTTTATACACCGTAATCCAGTCTGGAAAAAGGGTTTTACGGCTTCAGCCGGGCAGGATGTGCGTACCGGTCCGCCCGGCAATCGCATCGGCCAGCTGGTTCAGATGTGCAATGATTGTTTTTTTTCCGCCATTTTTAAGAAAATAAAGGGCGGCCTCCACCTTGGGCTGCATACTGCCTTCCAAAAAATGACCTTCCCGCAACCAGGCTTCCATTTCTGCGGCGGTCGCGGTTTCGATGGGCTTTGGGTCCGGTTGATTGAAGTTCAGATACACATGGTCGACCTGCGTCAGGATGACAAGCGTGTCAATGCCAATCCGCGAGGCGAGTAGGGCGCTGGTGCGGTCCTTGTCGATCACCGCTTCGATGCCTTCAAGTTCGCCCTGTGCGTTGCGAAACACCGGAACGCCGCCGCCGCCGGCGCCGATGGCGATCAGCCCGTGCTCGAGCAGATCGTGAAAAATTGATTCCTCGACGATTTCCAGTGGTTGCGGCGAAGGGATCATGCGCCGCCACCCGCGTCCAGCATCTTCTTTCAGAATCCACCCGCGGTCTTGAGCCAGACGGTCGGCTTCATCCTTTTTATAAAATACGCCAATGGGTTTGGTCGGTTTCTGAAAGCCGGGGTCGTTCGGGTCCACCACCACCTGCGTGATAACAGAAAACGATTTTTTGTCGATGCCGTTCTGTTTGCATACGTTGTCGAACACATTTTGAAGGATGTAGCCAATGCGGCCCTGGCTGTCCGCCACGCACACGTCGAGCGTGACTTGTCGGGGAAACTCGTGTGCCGTCAGTTCCTGTTGCAGGAAAATCTGCCCCACCTGAGGTCCATTGCCATGCGTGAGGATAATGGTTTCATAACCTTCCTTCAGGAGCGGCACCAGTTGTTCCATACTCCGGCGGGCGACGACGAATTCTTCTTTCTGGATAGGCTTGTGGTCGCCGGGGACGTTCAGCGCGTTGCCGCCGAAGGCGATCAGCAGACTGGGTTTTCCGGTGGGCGTGTTCAAAGTTTATCCCGTAAAAGGTTTGAGGACGGTTTCCAGGTTGGGGGACCCGATCTCCTGCAGTTCATAGGTGACGCGGACCGAGGGTTTTTGGATATTAACCACCCTGTTCAGATCGATGGGCGTGCCGATGATGACCAGGTCGCAGTCGACCGCATTGATGGTGGCTTCCAGATCGCTGATTTGCTCTGGTCCGTATCCCATTGCCGGTAGCAACGCGCCGATTTTCGGGTATTTCTCAAACGTATCTTTAATGGATCCCACCGCCCAGTGCCGGGGATCGATGATTTCCTTCGCGCCGAACTGCCGGGCGGCGACCACTCCTGCGCCGTAGGGCATCTCGCCGTGAGTCAGTGTTGGTCCGTCTTCGATGACCAGTACCCGCTTGCCTTGAATCTGCTCGCTTCCGTCAACGGAGATGGGTGACTCCGCCTCGATGACCGTTGCGGCCGGGTTGGTTTGGGTTATGGTGTGGCGGAGTTTGTCCACTTCCGCCGCTTCCGCTGTGTCCACTTTGTTAATGATGATCACCTGTGCGCGGCGCAGGTTGGTTTCGCCGGGATGATAACGTGTTTCATGACCGGCGCGATGAGGATCGGTC